>NZ_JBFAHV010000002.1:0-450092 GCF_040654375.1 Nocardia sp. NPDC050710
CAGATTGCGGGCAGTCCGGTCACCATCGGCCGTCCGGTGGATGGTATTGCGGCGCTGGTGCTGGATGCCCGGTTGAATCCGGTGCCGCCGGGTGTTGTGGGTGAGTTGTATCTGGCGGGTGTGGCGATGGCGCGTGGTTATCACGACCGGCCGGATCTGACCGCCGATCGCTTCGTCGCCTACCCCTCGGGTGATCCGGGCGAGCGGATGTATCGCACGGGCGACCTGGTCCGTTGGGTCCCGGCGCTACGACGTGACGACACGGAGGTATCGCCGGGCGGATGGGAGATGGAGTTCCTGGGCCGTACCGATTTCCAGGTGAAGATTCGTGGTTTCCGTATCGAGCTGGGTGAGATCGATGCGGTGCTCGGTGGGCATGACCGGGTCGAGTGGGTCACCACGGTCGGTCGTGAGAATGCGGCCGGGGCCATGGTTTTGGTGTCGTATGTGTTGCCGGTGTCGGGTGCGAGTCTGGATCCCGTGGCATTGACGGAGTTCGCGGCGCGGAGTTTGCCGCAGCATATGGTGCCTGCGGCGGTGGTGTTGCTCGATGAGGTTCCGTTGACTGCGGTGGGCAAGGTGGATCGTCGGGCGTTGCCGGAGCCGGAGTTGGTCGAGCGGCCGTATCGGGAACCGGCGACCCCGCTGGAGCGGGCCGTAGCCGAGGTGTTCGCGGACGTTCTCGGTGTGGAGCGCGTCGGCGTCGACGACGACTTCTTCGCCTTGGGCGGTACGTCGCTGGTTGCCACCAAGGCGGTGAGCCGGTTGCGCACGGTGACCGGTGCCCAGCTCCGCGTGCAATGGTTCTTCACCGATTCCACGGTGGCCGGTCTGAGTCGGCGGATCGCGTCGGCGCTCGCCGATGACCTCGACTTCGAGGAGGATTCGGAGGTTGCACTCGCCGTGCTGCTGCCGATCCGAGCCGAGGGAGTCGCACCCGCGTTGTTCGCGATCCATCCGCTGTACGGGTTGTCGTGGTGCTATACGGGCTTCGCGCGGTATGTGGGTGCGGATCGTCCCGTTTATGGTGTGCAGTCGCCCGCGTTGTCGGAGCCGGATTATTTGCCGGAGTCGCTGGATGAGCTGGTGGCTCGCTATGTGGCGGAGATCCGGTCGGTGCAGCCGGAAGGTCCGTATCACCTGCTCGGTTGGTCGATCGGTGGTGTGCTCGCTCATGCGGTCGCGGTGGCGTTGCAGGCGGTCGGGGCCGAGGTGGGCGCGCTGGTGATGCTCGACAGCGCGATCAGTCGTGATGTCACCGACCTGCACTCCGATATCGCCACCTTGTTCGCCGAGATGGGCGTACCGGGCGCGGCCCTGGTACTCGACGGCGATGATGTCGACGATCTGAGCGAGGAGGCGCTGACGGCGCTGCATGTCACCATCCCGGGCGAGTTGGCGGTGATCACCAAGGAGCGGTTGCGCCAGATCTACCGCAGCGCGGTGCGCTCGGCGCGGCTGGAGGCGGCACACGAGTTCGGGGTGTTCCGCGGTCGGCTGGATTACTTCAGCGCCGAGGGCAGCGACTTCGCGTCGACTTGGCGAGCGTACGTGGACGGTGCCATTATCGATCATCCGGTCGCGGCCAGCCATGAGATGTTGACCTCACCGGAGGTGCTGCAAATCCTCGGTCCGCAAGTAGGCGAACTACTCGATCCGAAATGAATGACTCGCTGGGTAGCCCGCATATCAGCGGGCTGTTCTACGAATCTGGTAACGATCGAGGTTTGTCCCTACGATGCACTCACGGAGGCGCTATGAAGGGGAGCACATCAACCGCCGATAGATAGATAGGGTGAGCTGCTTCATGGTTCGGGTGGTCGTGGATGACCTGTGCACAACGCAGGGACAGGTGTTCTCATGACGCGCCCGGGGCGTACCCGGCCGGTACGGAGTCAACGGTCGAGGACGAAGACATTTCCGCAGCTCCTGGCCGCGGCGGTGGAGGCGAATCCGACAGGTACGGCGGTGCGGTACGCCGATGCCGATTCGACGTCGGTGAGCTACGCGGAGCTCGATGCGTGGTCGACGCGGCTTGCGCGGTTGCTGATTGCCCGTGGTATCGGTCCCGAGGATCTTGTTGCTGTCGGTGTGCCACGGTCTATCGAGTCGATCGTGGCGGTGTGGGCCGTCGCGAAGGCCGGCGCCGGCTTCGTCCCGGTGGATCCCAATTACCCCGCTGATCGAGTCGCAAACATGGTGGCCGACTCCGGTGCGGTACTCGGCCTGACCGTCGCGACGGTGCGCGCCGCGCTGCCGGGGCTGGTGGAGTGGCTCGAGCTCGACGATATGGCGTCTGAGCTGGCCGCGGAATCCACCGAGCCGATCACCAATGCGGACCGGATGCGCCCATTGCGGGCCGAACACCCGGCCTATGTGATCTACACCTCGGGTTCCACGGGAGTCCCGAAGGGCGTAGTCGTCACCCAGGCCGGATTGGGTGGTCTGTGCGACGAGGAACGAGCCCGCTACCGGGCAGGCGCGAACTCACGTGTGCTGCTGTTCGCATCGCCGTCCTTCGATGCCTCGATCTTCGAGATGCTGATGGCCATCGGCGCGGCGGCGACGATGGTGGTGGTGGCGCCGTCGGTGTACGGCGGTGACGAGTTGGCGGGTTTGCTGGCTCGGGAGCGGGTGACCCATGCGGTGATCACCCCGGCGGCGTTGGCGTCGGTGGATCCGTCCGGGCTGAACGAACTCGGCATGGTGATGGTCGCCGGTGAGGCGTGTCCACCGGATCTGGTGGGTCGCTGGGCGGTGCCGTTGCCCGGTGGCGCGACCCGTGAGTTCTTCAATGGTTACGGGCCGAGTGAGGCCACGATCATGACCAATTGCACGGTGCCGATGGTTGCGGGTGCGCCGGTGACGATCGGTGGTCCGACCCGGGGGGTTACCGAGTATGTGCTGGACGACCGGTTGACGCCGGTCCCCGCCGGTGTGGTCGGTGAACTGTATGTGGCGGGTGCGCAGCTGGCCCGCGGTTACCTGGGGCGGGCCTCGCTGACGGCTGGACGGTTCGTCGCGAATCCTTTCGACGGTGGTTCTCGGCTGTATCGGACCGGTGATCTGGTGCGGTGGACGTCGGCTGGTGAGCTGGAGTATGTGGGTCGTAATGATTTCCAGGTGAAGGTCCGGGGTTTCCGGATCGAGTTGGGGGAGATCGATGCGGTGCTGGCCGGGCACGAGTCCGTGGATTTCGCGGTGACGGTGGGGCATACCCTCGACACAGGCGCCGCGATACTCGTCGCCTACGCGCACGCCGCGCCCGGGTACACGATCGAGGTCGATGCGCTGGCCGAGCTCGCCGCCCGGCGACTGCCCGCGCATATGGTGCCGACCATCATCATGGCGCTGGACCAGATCCCGCTCACGCCGGTGGGCAAGCTGGATCGAGCGGCGCTGCCCCCACCCCAATTGCGGGCCAAGACCTACCGCGCGCCGTGCGGGCGCTTGGAAACCCTCGTGGCCACGGTCTTCACGGACCTGCTCGCCGCGGCGGATCCGATCGGCGCGGATGACGACTTCTTCGCGCTCGGCGGGAATTCGCTGATCGCGACGCGGGTGATCGCCCGGCTCGGCGCGGATCTGGACGCGCAGATTCCGGCCCGGCTGCTCTTCGATGCACCGACCGTGACCGGACTCGCGGCGCGCCTGGCGGAGCTCGAGGGCTCGGGTGGCACGCGGGCACTGGAACCGATGCCGCGTCCGGAGCACATTCCGCTATCGCTCGCGCAGCAGCGGATGTGGTTCCTGAACCGATTCGACCCCGAATCGGCGGCCAACAATATTCCGTTCGCGCTGCGGCTCACCGGTGCGCTCGACCCGGACGCGTTGCAGGCCGCCGTGGCGGATCTGATCGAGCGGCACGAGTCGCTGCGCACGGTGTACCCGGCCGTCGACGGCACCGGCTATCAGTCGGTGCTGCCCACACTGTGGGTGCTGCCGGATCTGACGCCCCAGCCGGTGCGCGCGGCCGAGCTGGAGGAATGGCTGCTCGGGTACGCGCTCGGCGGATTCGATGTGGCGGCCGCGGTGCCGCTGCGGATGGGTCTGGCCCGGCTTGCCGACGACCAGCACGTGATCGTGGTCGTGGTGCACCACATCGCCGCCGACGGCGCCTCGGTCGCGCCAATGGTGCGCGATCTGATGACCGCCTATGCGGCCAGGGCCGCGGGCGTGGCGCCGGGGTGGGCGCCGCTGCCGGTGCAGTATGCCGACTACACGCTGTGGCAGCGCGAGGTACTCGGCGACGAAGCGGATCCGCGATCGGTCGCGGCCGCCCAGATCGCCTATTGGCGGACGGCATTGGAGGGGCTGCCCGATCGGCTGGAGCTGCCGACGGACCGGCCGCGCCCGGGTGTGGCGTCCGGCCGCGGTGCGGTATTCCCGTTCGAGATCACCGCCGAAACCCACACCCGGCTCGCCGAGCTGGGTCACGATACCGGCGCCTCACTGTTCATGGTGGTGCACGCCGCGCTGGCGATCCTGCTGGCCCGGCTGTCCAATACCGACGATCTCGCCATCGGCACACCGGTGGCCGGTCGCGGTGAGCGGGCGCTCGACGACCTGATCGGCATGTTCGTCAACACGCTCGTGCTGCGCACTCGGATCGATCGTGGCGCGACATTCCTCGATCTGCTGAATGCCACCAAAGAGACCGATCTGGCCGCGTTTTCGCACGCCGAGCTGCCATTCGAGCGTCTGGTCGAGGTCTTGGACCCGGTGCGCTCGCAGGCGCACCACCCGTTGTTCCAGGTGGCGCTGTTCTTCCAGAATATGGACAGGGCCGTCCTCGAACTGCCCGGATCGACGGCGGAGACGGTCGATTTCGACGGTGCGGTAGCCAAATTCGATTTGCAGCTGACCCTGGTGCCGCGCGAGGAGAACGGTGCTCCGGCGGGTCTGTCGGCACTGTTCACCTATGCCACCGATCTTTTCGACGAGTCGAGCGTCGCGCTGTTCGCCGACCGGCTCGATCGCGTCCTCACGGCGGTCACCGCCGACCCGTATCGCTCGCTGGACACGATCGAATTGCTGGCGCCGGTCGAACGGGACCGGATCCTGCTGGACTGGAACGACACCAGGCACGCGGTCGGCTCGGAACTGCTGCTCGACGGCTATCGCCGCGCGGTGCGTGCATACCCCGATGCGGTCGCGGTAACCTACGAGGGCGTCACGCTGACCTACCGCGAATTCGATGCGCAGGTCAATCGCCTTGCCCGAGTGCTGATTTCGCGTGGCGTCGGCGCGGAGTCGCTGGTGGGTCTGGCGATTCGGCGGTCGCTGGACCTGGTGGTCGGCATGTACGCGATCGTCACCGCGGGTGGTGCGTATGTGCCGCTGGATCCGGATCATCCGGCCGAGCGCATCGGGCACATCCTGGATACCGCGCAGCCCCTCTGTGTGCTCAGCACCACCGCGGATGCCGGTGCGGTGCCGGACGGTACGGCGGTGGTGCTGATCGACACGCTGCGCCTGGACAGGTTGCCGGTTTCGCCGCTGCAGCCGGCCGAGCTGCTGCGCCCGGTGCTGCCGCAGCACGTCGCGTACGTCATTTTCACCTCGGGTTCGACGGGCAGGCCCAAGGGTGTGGCGATTTCGCATGCCGCGATCCACAACCAGACCAGCTGGATGCTCGCGGAGTATCCGCTCGGTCCCGACGACGTCTATATCCAGAAGACCGCGACGACCTTCGACGTCTCGCTGTGGGGCTTCTTCATGCCGCTGCGGGTCGGCGCCACGCTGGTGGTGGCGACGCCGGACGGTCATCGCGATCCCGAGTATGTCGCGGAAACCATTGCGGCACAACGGGTCACCGTCACCGACTTCGTGCCGTCGATGCTGACGGTATTCGCCACCCACGCGCGCCCCGAACTGCTGACCACCCTGCGGCATGTCTTCGCCATCGGTGAGGCGCTGCCGCCGGAGACGGTCGCCGCATTCGCCGCGGTCTCCGATGCCGCGCTGCACAACCTGTACGGCCCGACCGAGGCCGCAGTCTCGGTGACCTACCGGCAGGCCGATGCCTCCGCGACCACCACCGTGCCGATCGGGATTCCGCAGTGGAACACCCAGGTGTACGTGCTGGATTCGCGTCTGCGCGTGGTGCCCGCCGGTGTGGTCGGTGAGCTGTATCTGGCCGGTGACCAGCTGGCCCGTGGGTATGTGCGCCGTCCCGATCTCACCTCGGATCGGTTCGTGGCCAACCCCTTCGGATTCGGCGAGCGCATGTACCGCACCGGTGACCTGGTGGTGTGGCGCGCCGAAGACACCGGCTCGGCCACGCTGGAATATCTGGGCCGTACCGACTTCCAGGTGAAGTTCCGGGGTCAGCGCATCGAACTCGGCGAGATCGAGACCGCCCTGCTGGCACTACCCGAGGTCAGCCAGGCGGTCGCGGTGGTCGCCGCGGGTCCGACCGGTGATCAGCTGGTGGGTTATGTGGTCGCGGCCCCGGGGTACGCGCCGGATCCGGTCGTCCTGCGCGACCGGATCGCCGAGGTGTTGCCCTCTTATATGGTGCCGTCCACGGTGCTGGTGCTGGATGCGCTGCCGCTGAACACCTCGGGCAAGCTGGATCGCAAGGCGCTGCCCGCGCCCGTCTTCGAGACCAGGACCTTCACCCCGCCCGCGACCGCGCTCGAGGAGGCGGTGGCCGCGGTCTTCGGTGAGGTGCTCGGCCTCGGGCAGGTCGGCCGTGACGATGATTTCTTCGCCCTCGGCGGTAACTCGCTCAGCGCCACCCGGGTCGCGGCCCGGCTCGGCGCCGCGCTCGACGCCCACGTGCCGGTCCGGCTCCTCTTCGAAGTGTCGACGGTCGCCGGCCTGGCGGGCCGGGTCGAGCTCACCGACGCGGGGCGTCCCGCGCTGGTGGCCGGACCACGGCCGGATGTCGTGCCGCTCTCGCTGGCGCAACAGCGGATGTGGTTCCTGAACCAGTTCGACACCGACGCCGCGGCCTACAACCTCCCGGTCGCCGTCCAGCTCACCGGTGCGCTCGATATCGACGCGCTGCGCGCCGCCGCCCTGGATATCGTGACCCGCCACGAGACTCTGCGCACCTACTATCCGCAGTCCGATGCGGACCCCGCGCAGGTGATCCTCACGCCCGCGCAGGCCGCGCCCGATCTGACGCCGATCGTGGTGGGGGAGGATGAGCTCTACCAGCGGGTGGCCGAGATCGCCGCCGCCGGTTTCGATGTGGCGGCGGCCGTGCCGCTGCGGATGGCGCTGTTCGAGGTCGAGGAGCGGCCCGAGGAGCGGGTGCTGCTGGTGGTGGTGCACCACATCGCCGCCGACGGCTGGTCGATCGGCGCGCTCACCCGGGATGTGATGGCGGCCTATGCGGCCCGCGCGCAAGGGGTGGAACCGAACTGGACGCCGCTGCCGGTGCAGTACGCGGACTACGCGCTGTGGCAGCGGGCGCTGCTGGGTGAATCCTCGAATCCGGAATCGCTGGCGGCCAAGCAGATCCAGTTCTGGCAGCGCACCCTCGCCGACCTGCCGGAGGAGTCGACCCTGCCGCTGGACCGGCCGCGCCCCGCGACCCAGTCCTACCAGGGCGGCGCCGTCAGCTTCCGGGTCGACGCGGCAACCCACCGTGGGCTGCGCGAATTGGCGCGCGCCGCGAACGCGACCGTATTCATGGTGGTGCATACCGCATTGGCGGTCCTGCTGGCCAGGATGGGCGGCACCGACGACGTCGCCATCGGCACCCCGGTCGCTGGTCGCGGTGCGGCCGAACTCGACGATGTGATCGGCATGTTCGTCAACACCGTGGTGTTGCGCACCGTGCTCGATCCCGGCGAATCCTTCACCGCGCTGCTGGCCCGCCAGCGGGAGGCGGATCTGGCCGCGTTCGCGCACGCCGACATTCCGTTCGAGCAGCTGGTCGAGGTGCTGGCCCCGGTGCGTTCCACCGGACGCACCCCGCTGTTCCAAGTGGCGCTGTCCTTCCTGAACCTGCCCGCCGGTGATTTCGAACTGCCCGGCCTGAGCATCCGCGCCCTCGACGCGCCCATCGATGTCGAGCGCTTCGACATGCAGATGAATATCGCCGAGGGCTCGGTGACCGGCGGCGACGGCATGGCCGGTGAATTGACCTACGCCCGTGATCTTTTCGACGCCTCGACGGTCCGGTCCTGCGCGGAGCGATTCGTGCGCCTGCTGCGCGAGATCGTGTCCGCGCCGGGGGCCGCGGTGGGTGATCTGCGCCTGCTGTCGGATGCCGAATCGGATCGCCTGACCCGGATGAGCGGGCCCGTCGTGACCGCCACCGGCACCCTGCCGGACCTGTTGGCCGCGGCCGCCGCGCACGATCCCGCCGCGGCGGCGGTACAGGATCGCGACCGGATCCTGAGTTACCGCGAATTGGACTCGCGCTCTTCGCAGTTGGCACGTGAACTGATCGACCGCGGCGTCGGCCCCGGCGATCTGGTCGCCATCGGCATCCAGCGGTCGCTGGAGTCGGTGCTGTCGTTCTGGGCGGTGGCGAAGTCCGGCGCCGGCTTCGTGCCGGTGGATCCGAACTATCCGCCGGAGCGGGTCGCGCATATGCTGACCGACTCCGGTGCCGTACTCGGCGTGACAGTCGGTGCCGTCCGCGACGGCCTGCTCGATACTGTCGAATGGCTGGTGCTGGACGATCCGGAATTCGGGTCACTCGTCGAACGACACAGCGGCGCACCGATTTCCGACGCTGATCGGATCCGCCCGGTGCGACACGCGCAGGTGGCCTACATGGTGTACACCTCCGGCTCGACCGGCGTGCCCAAGGGCGTCGCGGTCACCCACGCCGGTCTGGCGGGCTACAGCGCCGAACAGCGTGCGCGATTCGCGGTGACGCCCGAATCGCGCACCCTGCACTTCGCCACCCCGAGCTTCGACGGCGCGGTGCTGGAATTGCTGCTGGCCACCGGCGCGGCGAGCACCATGGTGATCGCGCCGACCGATGTCTACGGCGGCGCCGATCTGGCCGAACTGCTGCGCGCCGAACGGGTGTCGCACATGTTCATCACGGCGGCGGCGCTGGCCTCGATCGATCCCACCGGGCTGACCGATCTGCGCGCGGTCTTCACCGGCGGCGAGACCTGGTCCCCGGATCTGGTGCGCCGCTGGGCGATCGACGGCAGGCAGTTCCACAATGCCTACGGCCCCACCGAAACCACCATCATCGTCAACTTCAGCGAGCCATTGACGCCCGGCGCCGAGGTAACCATCGGCGGCCCGATCCGCGGCATCACCGAATGGGTGCTGGACGAGCGGCTGCATCCGGTTCCGGTCGGTGTCGCGGGCGAGTTGTATATCGCCGGTGACCAGGTGGCCAACGGCTACCACCGGCGGCCGAGCCTGACCGCGAGCCGGTTCGTGGCCTGCCCCTGGCAGCCCGGCGTGCGGATGTACCGCACCGGCGACGTGGTGCGCTGGACCCGGCGAGGCGAGATCGAATTCGTCGGCCGCAACGATTTCCAGGTGAAGGTGCGCGGCTTCCGCATCGAACTGGGTGAGATCGACGCGGTACTGGCCGATCACGAGACCGTCGATTTCGCGGTGACCGTCGGCCGCAAACTGGCCGGCGGCAGCACCGGGCTGGTGTCGTATGTGCACGCCGCGCCCGGGCGGTCCATAGATATCGCCGAGCTGACCGCCTACGCGCAGCAGAAGATGCCCGCGCATATGGTGCCGACCTCGATGATGGTGCTGGACGAGATCCCGTTGACCCAGGTCGGCAAGCTGGACCGGAAGGCATTGCCGGAGCCCGTCTTCGAGACGTCGATCTTCCGCGCTCCCGCCACCGCGGCGGAACAGGCGGTCGCCGAGATCTACGCCGAGGTGCTCGGCGTGGACCGGGTCGGCGTGGACGACGACTTCTTCGCACTCGGCGGCAACTCGCTCAGCGCCACCCGGGTGACGGCCCGGCTCGGCGCGGCGCTGGATATCCAGGTGCCGGTGCGGTTGCTGTTCGAGGCGCCGACGGTCGAGGCGCTGGCCGCCAGGGTGGAGATCGGGACCGGCGGCGGGCGACCCGCGCTGATCGCGGGTCCGCGCCCGGATCTGGTGCCGCTGTCGCTGGCCCAGCAGCGGATGTGGTTCCTCAACCAATTCGATACCGCGTCCGCCGCGTACAACATCCCGGTCGCCGTACGGCTGACCGGTGCGCTCGAGCTCGAGGCGCTGCAGCAGGCGGTGGCCGATGTGGTCGACCGGCACGAGATCCTGCGCACCTCCTACCCGCAGACTCCCGACGGCCCGGTCCAGGTGATCCGGCCGACCGGTACCTCGGTCCCGGTGCTGACACCGATCGTGGTCGACGCGGCCGAGTTGCCCGCCCGGCTGGGCGAGGTGATCGATGCGGGCTTCGATGTGGTCGCCGAGGTGCCGCTGCGGGTGGCGCTGTTCCGGGTCGACGGCGCCTCCGATGATCACGTCATCGTCTTCGTCGTACACCACATCGCTGGTGACGGCTGGTCGATGGGCCCGCTGACCCGCGATGTCATGACCGCATATGCCGCTCGCGTACACGGGACGGCGCCGGGCTGGGCGCCGCTGCCGGTGCAGTACGCCGACTTCAGCGTCTGGCAGCGCGCGGTGCTCGGCGCCGAGGACAATCCGGAGTCGGTCGCCGCCGCGCAGATCGCCTTCTGGCGCGACGAATTGGCCGGGCTGCCCGAGGAATCCACCCTCCGCGGGGATCGCCCCCGGCCGAGTGCGCCGAGTTACCGTGGCGGCGCCATCGATTTCGTCGTGGACCCCGCGGTGCGCGACGAGCTCGCGGCATTGGCGCATACCGCGAACGCGACGTTGTTCATGGTGGTGCACACCGCGCTCGCGGTTCTGGTGTCCCGGCTCTCCGGCGCCCGTGACCTGGCGATCGGCACACCCGTCGCCGGACGTGGCGATGCCGCGATCGACGATCTGATCGGCATGTTCGTCAATACCGTCGTGCTGCGCACCGAGATCGATCCCGGCGAATCCTTCACGGATCTGCTTGCCCGGCAACGGGAACGCGATCTGGCGGCCTTCGCCCATGCCGACATCCCGTTCGAGCGGCTGGTCGATGTGCTGGAGCCGGAGCGGTCGACCACCAGGTCACCGCTGTTCCAGGTGATGCTGGCCTTCCAGAACCTGCCCGGCGGCAGCTTCGAGTTGCCCGGATTGCGTGCGGGCACGGTGGAATTCGATGCCGCCGTGGAGAAGTTCGATCTGTCGCTCACCGTGCACGAGGTGCCGGGGCCGGACGATTCGCTCGCGCTGGCCTGCCGGCTCTCCTATGCCACCGATCTGTTCGACGAGGCGACCGCGGCCGATATCGCGCAGCGCTGGCAGCGCGTGATCCACACCATCGCCGCCGATCCGGCCGTCGCGATCGGCGCCATCGACGTGCTCGACGCCGCCGAGCGCATGGATCTCACCACCCGTGTGGGCGCGCCCGCGGTGGCGCCGCAGCCGCTGCCGGAACTACTCGCGGCCGCGGTCGCCCACGATCCACTGGCCCCGGCGCTGGTGTTCCGCGGCGCCACACTGTCCTACGGTGAGCTCGACGAGCGCTCGAATCGCCTGGCCCGCTTGCTGATCTCCCGGGGTATCGGCGCCGAGGATCTGGTCGCGGTCGCGATTCCGCGGTCCGCGGATTCGATGTTCGTCGCGCTGGCCGTCGCGAAGACCGGTGCGGCGTTCGTGCCGGTCGATCCGACCTATCCGGCCGATCGCATCGCGCATATGGTGGCCGATTCCGGTTCCCTCGCCGGCATCACCGTCGCCTCGGTGCGCGATGACCTGCCGGCGTCGGCGCACTGGCTGGTGCTCGAGAAAATGGATCTCGCCGCTTTCGACCCCGACCCGATCACCGATGCCGATCGGGTGCGACCGGTGCGCCCGGAGCATCCGGCCTATGTCATCTACACCTCCGGTTCGACGGGCGTACCCAAGGGCGTGGTGGTGACGCACCTCGGCCTTGCCAACTTCCGGGCCGAGCAGGTCGAACGTTATGAGCTCGACTCCTCTTCGCGTGCACTGCATTTCGCATCACCGAGCTTCGACGCCTCGATCCTCGAGCTGCTGCTGGCGCTCGGGTGCGGCGGTGCGCTGGTGATCGTGCCGCCGGGTGTGTACGGCGGCGAGGAGCTTTCCGAGCTGATCCGCGCCGAGCGGGTCACGCACGCGTTCATCACACCGTCCGCGCTCACCACCTTCGGTCCGGAGGGGCTGGACACGCTCCGGGTGCTGGTGGCGGGCGGCGAGGCCTGCCCGCCGGAGCTTGTCGCGAAATGGGCGGTGCCGCTGGGTGCTACGGGCGCGATGCGGGCATTGCACAATGGTTACGGTCCGACCGAGACCACCATCATGACCAATATCAGCGATCCGCTGGCGCCGGGTGACCGGGTGACCATCGGCGGCCCGATCCGGGGTATGCGTTCGCTGATCCTGGACGATCGGTTGCAGCCGGTTCCGGTGGGTGTGGCGGGCGAATTGTATTTGTCCGGAATCCAATTGGCGCGTGGCTACCATCGAAGGCCCGCGCTGACCGCGGACCGCTTCGTGGCCGATCCGTATGTGGCGGGTGCGCGCATGTACCGCACCGGTGACGTGGTCCGCTGGACGCACACCGGTGAGGTCGAATACGTCGGCCGCTCCGACTTCCAGGTGAAGGTGCGCGGTTTCCGCATCGAACTCGGCGAAATCGACGCCGCGCTGTCCTCGCACGAGACCGTCGACTTCGCGGTCACCATCGGGCACAAGAGCTCCACCGGCGCCACAACGCTGGTGTCGTATGTCGTCGCGGCGTCCGGAGCCTCGATCGATGTCGCGGCGCTCACCGCGCACGCCGAGGACCGGCTGCCCGGATATATGGTGCCCGCCTCGATCATGGTGCTGGACCAGGTGCCGCTCACCCCGGTGGGCAAATTGGACCGGAAGGCGTTGCCGGAGCCCGTTTTCGCGACCACGGTGTCGCGCGAGCCGGTCGGCGACCTGGAACAGCGCATCGCCGAACTCTTCGCCCAGGTGCTCGGCCTCGACCAGGTCGGCGTGGACGATCCGTTCTTCGCCATCGGCGGCGACAGCATCCTCTCGATTCAGCTGGTGTCGCGTGCCAAGGCGGCGGGCATCGTGTTCACCCCGCGCGATGTGTTCGAGCAGCGCACGGTGGCCGGGCTCGCCCAAGTGGCGAGCAAGGCCGCCGAGAACGAACAGGTGGTGCTCGCGGAACTGCCGGGTGGCGGGATCGGCCGGGTGCCGCTGACGCCGGTGCTCGCCACCTATCTGGCCGACGGCTCATTCGACCGGTTCTTCCAGAGCATGGTGCTCGGCCTGCCCGACGATATCGATGCGGCCGGTCTGGTGGAAACCATTACGGCCGTTGTCGATCACCACGACGCGCTGCGCGCCAGGGTGTGGCAGGTCGACGGCGCATGGCGTTACGAGACGCTGGCGCCCGAGGAGATCGACGTCACCGGCCTGATCGGCCGGATCGACGTGCCCGCCGGTGTCGACGACGACCAATTGCAGCAGATCGCCGCCGCGGCGATGGAGGAGACGGTCGCCGAACTGGATCCGGCCGCCGCCAAGATGATCGCCTTCACCTGGTTGGTGCGCCCCGATGCCCGCGATGTACTCGCCGTCGCCGCGCATCACTACGCGATCGACGGTGTGTCCTGGCGCATCGTCATCCCCGATCTCGCCATGGCATGGTCGCAGCGCGCCGCGGGGCAGCCGATCACCTTGCCCGGCACCGGGACCTCGATCCGGCGCTGGGCGCACGGTCTGGTGGAGATCGCCGCCTCGCCGCAGCGCCGGGAGGAAATCGATTTCTGGAAAGCCGTTGCGGCGACCCCGGATCCGCTGCTCGGCGTCCGCGCGCTGGATCCGGCGGTCGATACCCAGGCCACTGTGCGACGGATTCAGGTCAGGGTGCCGGTGGCGGTCGCCGAGAATGTGCTGACCAAGGTGCCCGCGCTGTACCAGGGTGGGGTCAACGACGGTCTGCTCGCGGCGCTGGCCATGGCGGTGCGCGCCTGGCGGGCCCGCCGCGGTGTCGACGCGCCGCGCACCCTGGTGAAGCTGGAGGGCCACGGCCGCGAGGAATCGGTGTTGCCCGGTGCGGATCTCACCCGCACCGTCGGCTGGTTCACCAACGTCTACCCCGTCGCGCTGGATCTGAGCGATATCGACGCCGAGACGGTCTTCGACGGTGGCGCGGCCACCGGAGCCGCGCTCAAGGCGGTCAAGGAACAGTTGCTGGCCATCCCGGACAAGGGCATCGGCTACGGCCTGCTGCGGCACCTGAACCCGGAGACCGCGGCCGAATTGCCCGGCCACCTCGGGCAGATCAGCTTCAACTATCTCGGCCGCGTGTCCGCGGGCGGCGTACCGGAAGGCCTGACCGCGCTCGGCTGGATGCCGACCGGTGAAGTCGGCCAGCACAATCCGGACCAGGATCACGGCATGCCCGCCGGTGCGGTCGTGGATATCAACGCCATCGTCAACGACGGCGACGACGGCCCGCGGATGGATGTGACGCTGCTCTACGCCGCCGACATCATCGGCGAGGCCGAAGTGTCGGAGTTGGCGCAGGACTGGATCGACGCACTGACCGCGCTGGCCCGGCACGCCGAGGATCCCGCGGCAGGCGGCCTGACCCCCTCGGATGTGCCGCTGGTCCGGGTCTCTCAGGCCGAGCTCGATGACTGGCAGCGTGAGCGCCCCGGCCTGACCGATGTGCTGCCGCTCTCGCCGCTGCAATCCGGTCTGCTGTTCTTGACCGAGCTCTCGGGCGCCGGAGCCGAACTCGGCGCGGCGTCGGTGGACGACTACATCATCCAGTTCACGCTGGAACTGTCCGGCCGCATCTACATCGACCGGATGCAGCGGGCGGCCCAGGGCGTGCTCGATCGGCATGCCAACCTGCGCACCGCCTTCGTCACCGCCTCGGACGGCACCCCGATGCAGGTGGTGGTGGATTCGGTCGAGGTGCCGTGGCAGGCCATCGACGGCGTGCCCGACGACGAACTGGCCGGCGTGCTCGCCGCCGAACAGCAGCGTCGCTTCGATCCGGCCGTCGCGCCGCTGGTGCGATTCGCCATGCACCGCACCATCTCCGGGCGCAGCTTCCTGACGCTGACCACCCACCACATCCTGGTCGACGGCTGGTCCATGCCGCTGCTGATGAAGGATCTGCTCGCCCTGTACGCGACCCGCGGCGACGCCTCGGTGCTGCCCCGGGTCCGGCCTTACCGCGACTACCTGGCGTGGCTGGCCGAGCAGGATCCCGAGGTCGCGCTGCGGACCTGGACCGAGGCGCTGACCGGGGCGGAGCCCACCCCGCTGGCGCCCGCACTGGCCGAACCCGCGGTGCCGGTGGCCGGGGTCGGCACCATCAAGTTCAACCTGTCCCCGGAGGAAACCGCGGCGCTGTCCGGATTCGCCACCGCGGCGGGCGTCACCATCAATACCGTCGTACAGGCGGCCTGGGCGCTGGTCATCGCGGTCAGCACCGATCGCACCGAGGCGATCTTCGGCGCAGCCGTCTCCGGACGGCCGCCGCAGCTCGACGGCATCGATTCGATGATCGGACTGTTCGTCAACACCATCCCGGTGCGGGTCCGGTTCGAGCCGGGCTGGACGGTGACCGAACTGTTGAGCCGGTTGCAGGCCGAACAGGCGGCCCTGCTCGACCACCACTATCTCGGTCTGGCCGATATCCAGCGCGGTATCGGCGTGGACGGTCTGTTCGACTCGCTGATGGCCTTCGAGTCGTATCCGATCGATACCGAGGGGCTGGCGGCCGCGAGCACCATCGACGGCATGTCCGTCACCGATCTCAAGGCGGTGAACTTCACCCACTATCCGGTCACGCTGTTGATCAACCTGGATGCGCAGCTGTGGGTGGAGATGCTCTACCAGCGCGAGTCGGTGGACAGCGCGGTCGCCCAGTCCGTCGCCGAGCGGCTGCGCATGCTGATCACGCAATTCGTGGCGGCGCCGCAGCGCACCCTCGCGGCGACCAAGCTGCTGCTGAGAACCGAACGCTTCGTGCTGGATGCGATGAACCGGACCGACGCGCCCCTCGTGGCCGACGACGCCACCCTGGTGTCGCTGTTCCACGCGCAGTGCGAACGGACCCCGGACGCCCCCGCGGTCACCTACGGCGAGCAGACGCTGACCTACGCCGAACTGCGCGCCCGGGCCAACGCATTGGCCGGTGCGCTGATGCGGCGCGGCGCCGGACCGGAGACCCTGGTCGCCGTCGCGATGCGGCGCTCGATCGACCTGGTGGTGGCGATCTACGCGGTGCTGGAGTCCGGTGCGGGCTACGTGCCGGTCGATCCGGACCACCCGGTGGAGCGCAACGACTATGTGCTCACCAGTGCGGCGCCGCTATTCGTGCTGACCACGGGCGCCGATGCCTTCCGTACCGACACCGCGACACCGGTTTTCGACCTCGCGGCGCTCACCGCGGGGGCCGGTTCGGAGTCGATGCCTGCGGTGCGGCCGGGGAATCTGGCCTACGTCATCTACACCTCGGGTTCCACCGGGCGGCCGAAGGGCGTGATGATCACGCACCGGCAGATGGTGAACCAATTCCGCTGGTGTCAAACGGCGTATCCGCACGACGGCTCCGATGTGGTCCTGCACAAGACCCCCATTACCTTCGACATCTCGACATGGGAGCTGTTCTGGCCCTTGCAGACCGGCGCCCGGCTGGTCATCGCGGAACCGGACGGCCACCGCGATCCTCGCTATCTCGCCGATCTGATCGAGCGTGAATCCGTCAGTACGGTGCATTTCGTGCCCTCGATGCTGGACGCGTTCCTCGATCTCGCGCCGGAGTTGCCGACCGCGATGCCGCGGCGGGTCTTCGCCGCGGGCGAGGCGCTCGGCACGGCCACGGTCGACCGGTTCGACGCGGCACTGCCCGGCGTGCTGTACAACTGGTACGGCCCGGCCGAGGCCACCGTGGTGACCGCCTGCCGCGCCGACGGTGCCGACCGGCGCGGTCCGGTGCCGATCGGTTCACCGGTGGCCAATACCCGGGTGTACGTGCTGGATCGGCAGCTGCGCCAGGTGCCGTTCGGTGCGCCGGGCGAGTTGTATGTGGCCGGGGTGCAATTGGCGCGCGGCTACATCGGTGCGCCCGGGCTGACCGCGGAACGGTTCGTCGCCGATCCATACCGACCCGGCGCGCGGCTGTACCGCACCGGCGATATCGTGCGGCTGTCCCGCGGCGGTCTGGAGTATCTGGGCCGCGCCGATTTCCAGGTCAAGATCCGCGGTCAGCGCATCGAGCTCGGCGAGATCGAAACCGTCCTGCTGCACCATGATTCGATCGCCCACGCGGCGGTCGCGGTGGTGCCGGAGCCGGATCGTCTGGTCGCCTACGTGGTGCCCGCGCCCGGCCGGACCGTATCGGAGCGGAGCCTGATCGAGTACGCGCGCGCCGGACTCCCGTCTTATATGGTGCCCGCGGTCGTCGTCGTGCTGTCCGAGCTGCCGCTGAACGCCAGCGGCAAGCTGGACCGCAAGGCGCTTCCGGTGCCGGAGTTCACCGCCCGTGCCTTCCGTGCGCCGGTCACCGCGATGCAACGCATGGTCGCCGAGGTATTCGAGGAGGTACTCGGGCTGGACCGGGTCGGTCTGGACGACGACTTCTTCGCGCTCGGCGGCACCAGTCTGGTGGCCAGCCAGGTGGTGCACCGGCTGCGCAAGCTCACCGGCGTCGAACTGCGGGTGCAATGGTTCTTCCTGGCCCCGACCGTGCAGGCGCTCGCCGATCGGCTCGCCGCCGCGCGTGAGGGCGGCATCGACTACGACGCCGAATCCGATGCCGCGCTCGGCTTGCTGCTGCCGATCCGGGCGACCGGTTCCGAGTCGCCGCTGTTCTGCATCCACCCGATGTACGGCCTGGCCTGGTGCTACACCGGGCTGATCCAGTACGTGGACGAACAGCGCCCGATCTACGGCGTGCAGGCCGCCGCGCTGTCGGAGGACGGCCCGCCCCCGGCCTCGCTGTATGCCATGGCGCAGCGGTACGCCGACGAAATCGTGGCCGCGCAACCGGAGGGGCCGTACCGCCTGCTCGGCTGGTCGCTCGGCGGGGTGCTCGCCCACGAGATCGCGGTCCGGCTGCGGGCGTCGGGCCGCGAGGTGGCGCTGCTGGCCATGCTGGACAGCGATCACAGCTTCGACCTGACCACCTGGCGCACCACGATGGTGGAGATGCTGGCCGAACTCGGCATCGGCGGGTTGAGCATCGAGCAGCTCGATGTGCTGTCCGAAGCGGACTTCACCAAAATGCACGATCTGATCCCCGCCGAGATGGTCGGCATGACCCGCGATCGGCTGCGGCGCATCTACACCAGCGCCATGGTCTCGGTCGGTCTCACCCAGACCTACGAGCCGGGTGTGTTCGACGGCACCATCGAGTTCTTCCGCGCGGCCGACGACGCCCGCCGCACCCACGACGTGATCGAGGCGTGGCGGCCCTACGCGGCCGCGGTGATCGACCATCCGGTGCCGACGGTGCACGAGCTGATGACCCAGCCGGAGGCCCTCGTCGAGATCGGTCCGGTACTCGATAAATTGTTGCGCGAGGGAGGCGGCGATCGCTGAGCCAACGGTGTTGCCGTCGCGTTATCCGGCTACCGGTCGGTTGTGCATGAATTGTCCTGGTCAGGCATGATGGGGCAACGTTCAGGTAACAACGCCCTCTATTGTCACGACTACATAGACCGTATGGTCGGGCGTGCCGTTGATCGAGCGGGGCGCCCACGGCCAAGGGAAGCCCACCCCTCATCCCGATACGAAGTGAAGGTGCGAAATTGATACGTCGACAGACCCGGCGCCGTGGCACTCGTGCCGCGGCGGTGTTCGCGGCCACCGCGGTTCTCGCGGGAGTCATGTCCGGACTCGGCGCATCCCCGGCAACCGCTGCTGATCCGGTCATCGATTCCAAGGCTCTGCTCGCGAACCCGGTCGCGCCCGACGGTTCCAAGATCACCAAGGCCGAGATCAAGGATTCGCGCAGCATTCGCCTGCACGTCTACTCGGCCGCGATGGACGAGACCTTCCCGGTCGACGTGCAGCGCCCGGCCGACGCCTCGGTGCCGCGCCCGGTGCTGTACCTGCTCAACGGTGCGGGCGGCGGCGAGGACCAGGCGTCCTGGAACGCCAAGACCGATGCGCTGAAGTTCCTGAGCGACAAGAACGTCAATGTGGTCCAGCCCATCGGCGGTAAGTGGAGCTACTACACCGACTGGATCAAGGACGATCCGACGCTGGGTCGCAACAAGTGGACGACCTTCTTCACCGAGGAGCTGCCGCCGCTGATCGACGGCGCGCTCGGCACCAACGGTGTGAACGGCATCGCGGGCCTGTCCACCTCGGGCACCACCGTGCTCGCGCTGCCGATCGCGAAGCCGGGCCTGTACAAGACGGCCGCCGCCTACAGCGGTTGCGCGCAGACCAGTGACCCGGTCGGCTCGGAGTTCGTCAAGCTCACCGTCGAGACCTGGGGCGGCGGTGACACCGAGAACATGTGGGGTCCGCAGGGTTCCGAGGAGTGGAAGAAGAACGACCCGTACGTGAACGCCGAAGGGCTGCGCGGGCTGGATCTCTACATCTCCACCGGCACCGGCCTGCCCGGCCAGTACGACACCCTCGACGGCAAGTACGCGCTGCCCGGCGCCTACGGTCTGGCCAACCAGCTGCTCATCGGCGGCGTGATCGAGGCGGGCACCAACTACTGCACGCGCAACCTGCAGACCAAGCTGCAGGAGCTGGGCATTCCGGCGACCTTCAACTTCCGTCCGACCGGCACCCATTCGTGGGGTTACTGGAACGACGAGCTGCACCAGTCGTGGCCGACCCTGGCCCGCGGCCTGGGCATCTGAGGTGAGCTGAGCCGGAGCTGAACTCCGACAATCGCCCCGGTCACGCATGCTGCATGACCGGGGCGATTGCTTGCCCGGTGAGGCCGTGCCAGGTGGTCCCACAGACCTTCTGCACGCCTCACAGGGCGTACATCCTTTGTGAGGCGTGCAGAAGGTCTGCGAAGACTATGCCCGGGCCAAGCTCGGATTGGTCACCCCCGGCTGCTGCGCGCGACGAAGCTCGATGTCGGCTTGGCCATGGTGCTCGCGGGCACGGTCAATCCGGCCATGCTGCTGATGGTGGCGAATACCCTGCGCGGGCGCGAGGGGGGCGACACCCTCGAAGGCGCGCACGCGGCCGTGACCGACGCGCTGGGGCCGATCGCGGGCCTACTGCTGGCGATCGGACTGCTGGCCTCCGGGTTGGCCTCGACCTCGGTCGGCGCGTACGCGGGCGCGATGATCATGCAGGGGCTGCTGCGCCGCAAGATCGCGCTGCTGGTGCGGGGCCTGATCACGCTGGTCCCGGCCATCTTCATCCTGGCCGCGGGCATCGACCCGACCTAGGCGTTCATCGTCTCGCAGGTGGTGCTGTCCTTCGGCATCCCGTTCGCGCTCATTCCCCTGGTGCACTTCACCAGTGACCGGGCGCCGATGTGAATCACCGGGTGACGACCGGGCTGGCGTGGCTGGTCGCCGCGATCATCTCGACGCTCACCGTCGCGCTGATCTACCTGACGATCACCGGCTGACCCCTCCCGTGGCGGCACCGCCGCGAGCTACACCCAGTTCTCGATCCAGTACTTCCAGATCAGTGCGGCATAGCCGGCCAGCGGCGGCACCTTGATGTCGGTGCCCGCCAGCGCCGCGGTGGTGTTGCGGCAGTCGAACCAGCAGGTGAACTCGCTGTGCGCCAATACATCCTGAGGAACACCGACGCGGGGGAGCAGCCATTTCGCACCCGGCACCCGCAGCATCATCTCCAGCGTGCGTTTGGGCATCACTTCGACCAGGTGCGGCGCCCCGGCCTCGTCGGCGAAGAGGTTCAGTGCCTCGGCCGCGCTCTGCCTGCGCGGATCGACCAGGTGGAAGGTGGTCGAGTTCGGACCATCCAGGTGCGCCAGATGTGCGAGCGCGCGGGCCACGAAATCGACGGGGACCATATTGGTTTCGCCCAGCTTCGGCGCCAGCACCGGCAGGATGCGCGGCAGCTGGGCGGCCATCCGTAGCAGCCGGAAGAAGTAGTAGGGCCCATCGACGCGGTCGATTTCGCCCGTCCGGGAATGGCCGATCACGATCGAGGGACGGTAGATGCGCCAGCCGAGGGCCGACTCGCGCACGATCTTCTCGGCCTCGAATTTCGTCCGCTGCATCGGGGTCGCGAGCACCTGACCCTGGTCGAACATGTCCTCGGTGAACAGGCCCTCGAAGGTGCCCGCCACCTCGACCGTCGAGACATGGTGCAGCAGTGCGGCCTCCAGATCCTCGGCGACGTCGACCAGGTGCCGGGTGCCGCCGCCGGGTTCGGTCAGGTCGTAGCCCGCGGCGAGATGGAAGACATGGTCGATGGTGCCGCGATGCTCGGCCAGCCAGGCCGGGTCGATGCCGAGTCCGGGTACGCCGAGATCGCCACGCACGGGCCGGATCCGATCATCCGCCGCCCATTCCCGGGCGCAGCACGCGAACCGGTCGGCCGAGTCGACGCCGGGGCGCACCAGCACGTGGATATCGCCGTCGCGTTTCAGCAGTTCGGGGATGAAGTGTCGACCGATGAACCCAGTTGCTCCGGTAACCAGGTAAGTCATAGCCGATCAACATAGTTGTGTCCCCCGTAACACTGTTGGGCGGGGTCGATCGGGTATTTATCGCAGGCCGGACAAACCCTCCCCAGCCCCGTTCGGAGCGAGTTTTGCGAGCGACCCGTTCGCGGCCGTCTCGCGTCCGAGTGGCCGAAGCGCACGCGACGCAGTCGCAAGTCTCGGCCGCTCGGACGCGAGACATCCAGGGCCGCGAACGGGTCGCGCCGCAGGCGCGGCAATTAGACACCGAAGACCGGCTTGCGCTTGGTGAGCATCGCGGTCGCGCCTTCGAAGAAGTCGGGCGACTGGAGCAGCTCGGTCTGTCCGGACTTTTCGGCCGCCAGCGCCGCATCGAGCGACGGCAGGGTGGCCGCGTTGAGTGCCTTCTTGGTGAGCTCCAGCGCGCGGCGTGGACCCGCGGCGAGCTTCGCGGCGGCGGCCTCCACCATCGCGTCGAGTTGGTCCTCGGCGAGGACGGCGGTGAACAGCCCGGCCTCTTTGGCGGCCGGGGCGGGCAGCCGCTCGCCCAGGAGCGCCATCTCCGCGGCGAGTGGGCGTCCGGCCGCCGCGGCGACCATCGCCGCCGCGCCACCGTCGGGCATCAGGCCGATATTGATGAAGGCGAGCAGCAGGTAGGAGTTCGCGTCGGCGTAGACCAGGTCGGCGGCCAGGGCCAGGCCGACGCCGACGCCCGCCGCGGCGCCCTTGATGCGGGCGATCACCGGAACCGGCGCGTCGACGATGGCCTTCACCAGGCGGCTGGCCGCGTCCATCACCATGTCGGAGGTGATGCCGCGCTGTGCTTCGCCTGCGCTCGCCGACAGGTCGGCACCGGTGCAGAAGTCGCCGCCCTCGCCGGTCAGCACGATGACGCGGACCGCGCGATCCTGTGCCGCGGCGAGGAAGATGTCACCGAGTGCGACCATCGTGTCGTAGTCGATGGCGTTCTTTCGTTTCGGGTTGGTGATGGTGACGCGGAGTATGGTGCCGTCCTTGACGGTAGAGAAGCGCGCCGCGGTGGCGGAATCGGTATCACTCATCTTTTGCTCCTGGTCAGCAATTCGGCGGACACCACGTCGTGAATAGTGGTTAACTTTGCGAATTGTGGTTAACTTAGGTTGACTTGTCCGGCGCTGTCAACCAGCAGCGCCGTCCCAGAACGGAGTGGTGCATGGTCGCGGATCGCAGCGAGGTCGACCTCGCTCCCGCGCGGCGTGACACGGGGGGGAGTACGCCGGCGACGGAGGCCGCCAAGTCGGTGCGGCGTCGCCCGAAGGATCGCAAGGTGCAGATCATCCGGGCGGCGGCCCGTGCCTTCAGCGACCGCGGGTATTACCCGGTCGGCGTGGACGAGATCGCCGCCGAGGTGGGCATCTCCGGCCCCGCGCTGTACCGGCACTTCGCCAACAAATACGCGCTACTGGTCGCGGCTGCCGAGGAGGGCGCCAAACATCTGCTCGGCATCGCTCGAGCCGCCGATGACCCGCGCTTGGAGCCCACCGCGCGGCTGGACGCCGTGATCAAGGCCCTCAGCGAGCACACCATCGAGATTCGCCGCGAGGCCGGGCTGTACCGCTGGGAGCGGCGCTATCTGGAGCGTGCGGACCGGATCCGGATCCGCAAGATCTACGACGATCTCAACGCCACCGTGGCCGCGCCGATCGCGCAATTGCGCCCGGACGCGCCGCCGGAGGACATCGCCATGATGGCCGCCGCGGTGCTCAGCGCCGTCGCGAGCATCTCCGCGCACCGCACCGCGCTCTCCGGCGCCCGGCTGCTGTCGCTGCTGCACGAGATGTGCTGGGCGCTGGTGCGCGCCGAGCTGCCGCCCGCTCCGCCGCCGCCCCAGCCGGGACCGGCGACCAAGGGGCTGCCGGTCACATCGAAACGCGAACAGCTACTCACCGAGGCGATCCGCATCTTCGGCAGGCAGGGCTATCACGAGGCCAGCATCGAGGAGATCGGCGCGGCCGTCGGCATCAATGCCTCCAGCGTGTATCGATACTTCACCAGCAAGTCCGATCTGCTGGCCGCGGCCTTCTATCGCACCGGTGACCGGGTGGCCATGGCCATTACCGAGGCGCTGGCCGAGGCGACGAGCCGCCCGAACGCGGTGCGCCGCATTGCCGAGCGCCAGGCCAAGCTGACTTTCGCGATGCCCGAGATCATGCCGGTCTACTACGCCGAATTCAGCAACCTGCCGCCCGCCGAGCAGCACAAACTGCGCGCCATCCAACGCCAGAACGTGCTGGAGTGGGCCAACCTGCTCGACGGCGACCCGATCGAGGCGCGCTTCCGCGTGCACGCCGCGATCGGTCAGGTGATCGACGTCGGCAGGCTGGTCCGATTCGATTCCCGCCCCGCCCAATTGGCCCGCGTCACCGCGCTGATGGAAGCCGTCCTGCTCGGCTGAGTTCAGGGGCGGCGCGCGTGTCGCAGTCGGAACATGGCCTTGGCAAGCCGCAGCTGGCGCGGATGCCGATCGAAGGTGGACAGATTCACCGGCGCCCGATACCGCTTGCGAGCGACGGCCAGCGTCCGGCTGAATTCGCGCAGCCCGTGTTCGCCGTGGCTGTGTCCCTGGCCGTACTCGCCGACCCCGCCGAACGGTAGCGCGGGAATCCCCGCGTACGCCGTCGAGGAGTTGATGGTGACCACGCCGACCCGCAGCCGTTCGGCGAACGCCTCGACGCTCTGCACATCCCGGGTGAAAACCGAGACCGCGACACCGTTGCCGGTGGCATTGATGCGCTGGGCCGCCTCGTCCATGGTCGCGACCCGATTCACGATCAGCACCGGGCCGATCGCCTCCCCGGTGATCGCCACACTCTCCTCCGGCACCTCGGCGAGCACGATGGGCTCGATATACGGTTCGCGGATCGAATCGAGGCCACCGACCACCGCCCGGCCGCCGCGGGCGAGCGCGTCGCGCACCTGTTTGCGCACCACATCCACCTGCGACTCCAGGATCATCGGACCGTAGGAGGCCTTCTTGTCCGCACCCGGCCGCAACTGCCTGGCCCGGTGAGCCGCCAGCTCGAGGAAACGGTCGTAGACCGAGTCGGCGACATAGGCCCGCTGAATCCCCGTGGGATTCTGGCCCGCATTGGCCATCGCGCCGAATACCGCGGCCTCCGAGGCATCGTCGAGTTTGGCGTCGACGTGCACCACCATCGAGCCCTTACCGCTGCGCTCGACCACCACCGGAGTCATCGATTGGGCGCATACCGAGATCACCTCGCGGGCGCCCGCCTCCGAACCGGCGTAGGCGATCTTGTCCACCTTGGCCCGGCACAGCCCGGTGCGCGTCGTCTTGTCGCCGGTAACCACCTGTAGCACAGGCTGACTCGGCGCCAGCTTGTTCCAGCTCTCGGCCAGCCAGACGCCGACGCCGGTGGTCAGCTCATGCGGTTTGAACACCACCGCATTACCCGCCGCCATCGCGTAGGCGATCGATCCCATCGGTGTGAAGACCGGGTTGTTCCACGGACCGAGAACCCCCACCACGCCGAGCGGCAGGTAGCCGACCGAGGCCTTCTGGTTGCGGGTCAGCCAGGTCGAGCCCAGCTTGCGTCTGCCGAGGGCGTGCGCCGCGTTGCGGGCGGCCCAGTCCAGGTTCTCGACCGCGAGCATGACCTCGATTGCTGCGTCCGCCTGAGGTTTTCCGGTTTCCTCGGACAGGATTTCGACCAATTCGCCTGCCCGCCTTGCGATGCTGCGCTTCCAGTCCAGCAGCCAACGCTTGCGTCCGGCGAAACCTAGTTCGGCCCACCACTTTTCGGCGGCCCGTGCGGCGCGTACGGTGCGGTTCAGCTCGCCCGGACCCATGACCGCGTAATTGCCGACGACTTCGCCGGTGCGCGGATCGTAGGAGGTCAGGACGTTGGATCGGCCCGATCCGACGAGCGCCGCCACTCGTGCCTGCGCGGACTCGGCCATGGTCACCTCTTCGCAGTTCATCCCGCCCTGGCGCGCATCCGGTGTACAGCGACCCCGCCGACGAATGCGCGCGTTTGGTTCCCCTGATTGCAGCGTATGGTTGCCGCCGCGGCCCGACAAGGTGCCGCCACCGCCCTTTTGCTGCCTCTGACCGGCTGGACCAGCGCCGATTCGATTGCGACCTGCCCACCCCTGGGAAGTGTGAGTAAAGACACAGTTAGGATCGGCTCCGGCGGGATACGGGCGCTGGCCTGGGGAGTGGAGCGGGGCCGGTAACATCACGCCGAGCGGTCCGATCACCTCCGGAGGGCGCATGCACGAGTTGCGCTCCGGCGATGTGGTCGCCGCCCCCGGCCGATAGTGGAGAGTTGATGCCGAGCTTGAACCAAGCAGATTCGCACGCGAGTGATCCAGCGGTCATTGTCGAGGATGTCCGAAAGTCCTTCGGTGATGTCCATGCGCTGCAGGGCGTCAGTTTCACCGCTGCGAAGGCCAGTGTGCTCGGCATCCTCGGGCCCAACGGCGCGGGTAAGACCACGACGGTGAAGATCCTGTCCACACTGCTGCGACCGGACTCCGGCACCGCCGTGGTCGCGGGCCACGACGTGAGCAAGGACCCGGCCGGGGTGCGCCGGTCGATCATGATGACCGGCCAGTACGCCGCACTGGACGAGAACCTGTCCGGCCGGGAGAACCTGGAGCTGTTCGGCCGCCTGATGGGGCTGCGCAAGTCGGTCGCCCGCAAGCGCGCCGACGACCTGCTCGAGCAGTTCGATCTGGTCAGTGCGGGCCGCCGGGCGGTGCGCAACTATTCCGGCGGCATGCGGCGCCGGGTCGATATCGCGTGCGGCCTGGTGGTGCGGCCCGAGGTGGTGTTCCTCGATGAACCGACCACCGGGCTGGATCCGCGCAGCCGCCAGGGCGTCTGGGATCTGGTGCAGGTGCTGAAGGAGCAGGGCATCGCGGTCCTGCTGACCACGCAGTACCTCGAGGAAGCGGATGTGCTCAGCGACAACATCATCGTCATCGATAAGGGCACGGTGATCGCGGAGGGCACCGCCGACGAACTCAAGGAGAAGACCGGCGGCAGCTACTGCGAGGTGGTGCCGATGGATCCGACGCAATTGCAGCGCGCCGCCGACGCGCTCGGCGATCTGGTGCCGCCCGCGGTGGCGGCCGAACTCGACGGCGCGGACCGGCTGTCCATCCCCGCGCCCGAGGGCGCCGCCACGCTGGCCGAGGCATTGCGCCGACTGGACTACGTGGGTGTCGATCTGGCGGATATCGGCCTGCGCAGGCCGTCGCTCGATGACGTATTCCTGTCCATCACCGGTCATTCGGGTACCCACGCATGACGGCGGCGACCACCGAACGGGCCGGCTACGAGGCCGACCCGGCCGTCCTCTTCGCCGAGCTACCCGTCGCCCAGCCGTCGTCCTTCGCGCAGTGGCGGGCACTGACCGGTCGCGTGGTGAAGACCATGGCGACCAAGGGTGAGCTGATCGTCGCATTCGTGACCCCGCTGGTTTTCACCCTCGGCTTCTACCTGCCGCTGCGGTTCGTGATGAAGTTCCAGGGCATCGACTACGCGCAGTTCGTCATGCCGGTCATCGTGCTCCAGACCATGGCCTTCACCATGATGTCGAATGCGCAGCTGTCCGCGTTCGAAGCCCTCACCGGGCTGAGCACCCGGCTGCAGACCATGCCGATCGGCACGCTGGTGCCGCTGCTGTCGCGGGTCTCCGCGGGTCTGGTTCGCTCGGTCACCTCGCTGATCGCGGCGCTGATCTTCGGCTACATGATCGGGTTCCGTTTCGTCGCGGGCTTCTGGCAGGCCGCGCTGTTCTGTGTCTTCTCGCTCGCGGTCGGCACCGTGCTCGCGGTCGGTGCCGACGGACTCGGCAGCCTGACCAAGAGTCCCGAATCGCTGAGTCAGGCGCTGACGCTGCCCACCCTGATCTTCGGCATGCTCTCGTGCGGCTTCGTCCCTGAACGCAGCTTCCCGGAATGGATCCGGCCGTTCGCGCGCAATCAGCCGATCTCCCAGTTCTCCTTCGCCATGCGCGATATGGCGGCCGACGGCGTGACCTGGCAGGTGCTGTGGGTCCCGTTGGCCTGGCTGGGCGGGTTGGCGATCGTATTCATTCCGTTTGCGATCTGGGCGAGTGTGAGGCGGTCATGAGTACGGTGGAGACCACCCTGGAGACCAGGCTGGAAAAGCCCGTCATCGGCCAGTGGGACCCGCTGCCCGAAGTGGAGAATCCGAAGCACGAGGGCGGGTTCGGCATCTGGGTTTCGCACAGTGTCATCCAGTGCAAGCGACTGCTGTACGGCTGGGCACGCGACCCCGCGACCACCATTCAGACGCTGATCTATCCCGCGCTGACCCTGCTGATGTTCCATGTGGTGCTCGGCAATTCGATCAGCGCGGCCACCGGTAAACCCGCCGTCTACGGCCAGGTCCCGATGATCACCCTGGTGGCGGCCATGTCGGGCGCCGTGGTCAGCGCGCTCGGATTCAAGGTGGAGAAGGCCACCGGTCTGCTCGGCCGGTTCTGGACCATGCCGGTGCACCGCGCGGCGGGCCTGACCGGGCGACTGCTCGCCGAGGCGGTCCGGGTGCTCGTCACCACGTTGTTCGTGATCGCGGTCGGGTTCGCCCTCGACTTCCGATTCGACCAGGGGTGGCTGGCGGCGCTGGCCATGATCGGGATTCCGGTGGTGTTCGGCGTCGGCTTCGCGGTACTCGTCACCGCGCTGGCGACCATTACCGAGGGCGTGATGCTGGTCAGCCTGATCAGCATCGTGAATACGCTGCTCATGTTCTTCAACACCGGATTCGTTCCGGTCGGCGCCTACCCGGTGTGGTTGCAGGACGTGGTGGAGAACCAGCCGATGAGCTGTGCCATCGACGCCATGCGCGGGCTGTCCTACGGTGGCCCGGTCGCCGAACCGCTGTTGAAGACCATCGCGTGGACCGTCGGCATCGTGCTGGTGTTCGCCTATCCCGCGATCAGCGGTTACCGCCGAGCGGCGCAGAACAGCAACTGACTTCGAGTCCGTCGAACGCCACGTCCGGAGTTGCCGGGCGTGGCGTTCGGTCGTTCGGGGATCGGCCCCCAGGTGCGATAGGTGGTCCGTATGCTGGGGGCACGAGCAGAGGGAGGTGTGAGCAGTGACCGCAGCTACCGCGCATGAGCCGCAGCGGGATCCAGCAGATGTGCTACTGGAGGGTTTTCATGCGCTGGAGACTCCTGAAGGATTCCGGGCCGAACTGATCGAGGGGGAGATCATCGTGACACCACCACCTGTCGGTACGCATGAAGGAAATATTGCCTCCGTGATCCGTCAGGTGATGCGGCATGCCGCAACCGAATGGGACTTCTCCGGAAACAAGGGCTTGGTGCTCGATCGCGGCGGCCTCTGCCCGAAGAACCATCTGATCCCCGATGGTGTATTCGTACCTGTCGGCGCCTTCATCGACGAGCCTTCGTGGATGCCGGTCGACAAGGTCGTGATGGTGCTCGAGGTCACGAGCTCGAAACCGGACCGGGATCGCAAGACCAAGCGTTACTGCTACGCGCGCGGTGGCGTGCCGATCTACCTCCTCATCGATCGCGAGAAGCAGGACATCACGCTGTTGAGTGAGCCCGGCGGCGAAGCGGACCTGATCGACTACCGTCAGGAACTTCGCGTTCCGTTCGGCAAGCCACTCGACATTCCCGAACCGTTCTCGTTCACCTTGGAGACCGCCGGATTCCGCTGAGGCGCCGGTACTTTCGTCGAGCGCGGCGCATCAGTCGGCACGGGGTGCGATGCGCTCGGGTGCCTCGTCGAACGGGAAGTCCAGCCAGCGGTTGCGGTTGGTCCAGCCGACCAGGTCGTAGCGCCAGCGGAACGGCCAGGTGTGCGCGACCGTGTTGAACAGCACCGCGCCGAGGGCGGTGTAGTCGTCGTGGGCCGAGAGCAGGGCGCGCTGGCCGCGTTCGGATTCGGTGAAGAAGGCCTCGAACATGGCGATGGACTGGTCGGTGGTGATCCGGCCGAGGCCCCACAGTCCGCGCATCCGCATCCAGTAGACGAGGCGGGCCTGCCACGGCCAGAGCGCCTCGATCGGGTCGCGGCCCCGCTGGAGTGCGGTGACGGCGGTGTCGGCCAGGGCCAGTGAGTCGGCGACGCTGTAGCCGGTGCAGGGGTGCATCATGCCGCCGCGGGAGCCGAATGGAATCGCCTGGGCGACACCCTTCCGCGGCGGCCGCTGGTCGAGCGGGTAGTGCGCGGCCTCGGAGGGTTCCTCGCCGGTGAGCGTGATGCCGTGCGCGGCAAGACGATTCAGGGTGCGCTTGCGCAGTTCGTGCTGTGGCATGCCGCCGCGCAGGCCGAGGCTGGTCTCCTCGAAGATCACCGTGCCGTCGCCGAGCGGGACCGCGTAGAGGAACGATGGCGGTTCGTCCGGGCCCGCACCGTTCTCGGGCCGCCAATCCAGCAGCAGGCCCTCGTTACCCGCGACCATCGGCGCCGCGGTGTCGGCGTCGACGAAGATTCCGTGTGCGCTTGCCGCCCTGCGGTTTCCGAGTGTCGGCAGGCCACGGGTGTCGAAAACCGTTGCGGCCCTGAGGGTGGTTCCGTCGGCGAGCTCGACCGCGTTGGCGTCGACGTGGGTGGCGCGGGCGGCGAAGACCGCGGCGTCGTCCAGCGGCAGCGCCGCGTGCAGTCCGGGCTTGGAGAGCACGCAGTATGGGCGCTCGATCCGGTGTTCGGTCTTGGTCCAGACGGTCGGCGCCGGAATGGTGATGGCGATGGCGCTGGGTGGCAGCCAGTCCGGCAGTTCGTCCACCCAGCACGAGAATGTCGGCGGCCAGAGCCGGTCCGGGCGCGGATCGACGGCCGCGACGCGGAATCCGGCGCGCATCGCGCGATGTGCCAGCGTCCGCCCGGCCGGGCCGAGCCCGACCACGCAGATATCGAAGTCGCGGGCCGCGGTGTGGTCACCCACCCCGCTGTCCGCCATCCCCGTGCCACTCATAAGCGAATTCAATCCGCCTCGATCGCCTGTGCGCAACCTTCGGCGTAAGGCACAGGCGGGACCGAGGGGCCGCGAACACGCCGTGCCGCAGGCGCGGCAATTCAACGGGGCGTGACCCAAGTGGTGATGTCGGCGTGGACGACCTCTAGCCCGTGCTTGTCGTAGATCGAGACCGGCACGATGAGGTCCTGGCCCGAGGTGATCTGCGTGAAATCGGGTACCTCGGGCAGCTTCGCCACCGCGCGCAGCCCGGTTTCCGCCTTGGCCAGGTACTGCACGTTCATGGCCTTGGGAATCCAGCGGTGCGTGGACGGCACCGTCGCCTCGCTGAGCATCCCCATCGCCACCTCGGCCAGGTTGCACGCCGCGATGGCGTGGTAGGTGCCGAGATGGTTGTGGATGCCGAACCACTTCGGCGAGGTCACCTCGCACAGGCCGGGTTCGAGCCGCACCACGCTCGGCAGCACCGTCCCGAAATACGGCACCCGGGCGACCATGCCCAGCGAGAACAGCGTGTGCCCCAGCCGGTTGTCCGGCAGCTTCTTCCAGCCGCGGTAGGTCGCGGTCTCTTTCGTCATATCCCGAATATTACTCAAAAGTAAGTTCCAATGCGGTTCGCCCGGGGCATACTTGGGGAAATACGCCGCTGGCGTGGCCCTTTCGGGGTCTGAGCGGGGTCGGCGGGGGCGGATTTGAAGTGTCCGAGGGCATCGGGCATACTGTTCGGGTTGCCTTGCACCAGGCTGTGGCTGTTCCCCCGTGGAGCGGAGTGCGGTCGGGCGGGGCGAGCAGTACCAATCGTGTACCTCACTGGTTATCAGTGCGGGTACGTCCGGGACAGACGTTCCAGGCCTGAGATGAAGTTTCGATCCGGGCAGAGGAATGAGCGGATGGGCGACACGCCCGACCGCGTGGACCGGAGAACCATGACAGATGAACAGCGGCGAGGATCGGGCGTGCCCCGGTCGTTGGTCTCCACTGAGTCGGATGTTGCCCGAGCGGGGGCCCTGCGTGGTTACGCAGGCTGCCTCCTTCGGGCCTGATCCGCCCGGGCTGGGACGTCTTCGTGTGTTCGGGCTGTGCAAATGAGGGTGGTACGGAAGCCCGGCTTCCGGATCACGAACGAAAGCGGAGAAAAGGACACTTAGCGTGGCGGGACAAAAGATCCGCATCAGGCTCAAGGCCTACGACCACGAGGCGATCGACGCATCTGCGCGCAAGATCGTCGAGACGGTGACCCGTACCGGGGCCCGTGTCGTCGGCCCGGTGCCGTTGCCCACCGAGAAGAACGTGTACTGCGTCATCCGTTCGCCGCACAAGTACAAGGACTCGCGCGAGCACTTCGAGATGCGTACGCACAAGCGGCTGATCGACATCCTCGACCCGACGCCGAAGACGGTTGACGCGCTGATGCGCATCGACCTGCCGGCCAGCGTCGACGTCAACATTCAGTGACGGGGACTCGAGATATGACTGACAACAAGAACCGGCCCGCGGCCGGCATCCTGGGCACCAAGCTCGGCATGACCCAGGTCTTCGACGAGAAGAACCGCGTCATCCCGGTCACCGTCATCAAGGCGGGCCCGAACGTCGTGACCCAGATCCGCACCGTGGAGCGCGATGGCTACAGCGCCGTCCAGATCGCCTTCGGCGCCATCGACCCGCGCAAGGTGAACAAGCCGGTCTCCGGCCAGTTCGCCAAGGCCGGCGTCACCCCGCGCCGCCACGTCGCCGAGATCCGCGTCGCCGACGCCTCCACCTTCGAGATCGGCCAGGAGCTCTCCGCCGACGTCTTCGAAGAGGGCACCTACGTCGATGTGACCGGTACCAGCAAGGGCAAGGGCTTCGCGGGCACCATGAAGCGCCACGGCTTCCGTGGTCAGGGTGCTTCGCACGGTGCACAGGCCGTGCACCGTCGCCCGGGTTCCATCGGTGGTTGCGCCACCCCCGGCCGCGTGTTCAAGGGCATGCGCATGTCGGGCCGGATGGGTAACGACCGCGTCACCACCCAGAACCTGTCGGTTCACAAGGTGGATGCCGAGAACGGCCTGCTGTTGATCAAGGGAGCGATCCCGGGTCGCAAGAACAGCGTCGTGATCGTCAAGAGCGCCGTGAAGGGTGGTGCGCACGCATGACCGTCAATACCGAGAAGAAGGCCGCGAGCCTGACGCTGCCGGTCAAAGAAATCGGTGGCAAGACCAACGGCACCGTCGACCTCCCCGCGGAGATCTTCGACGTGACCGCCAATATCGCGCTGATGCACCAGGTCGTCGTCGCGCAGCTGGCCGCGGCCCGTCAGGGCACCCACGCGACCAAGACTCGCGGCGAGGTCTCCGGCGGTGGCAAGAAGCCGTACCGGCAGAAGGGCACCGGCCGCGCCCGTCAGGGCTCGACCCGCGCGCCGCAGTTCGCCGGCGGTGGCACCGTGCACGGCCCGCAGCCGCGTGACTACACCCAGCGGACCCCCAAGAAGATGAAGGCCGCCGCCCTGCGTGGCGCCCTGTCCGACCGGGCGCGCAACGAGCGCATCCACGTGATCACCGAACTGGTGGCCGGGCAGACCCCGTCGACCAAGACCGCCAAGACCTTCCTGGCCGAGCTCTCGGACCGCAAGAAGTTCCTGGTTGTCGTCGGCCGCGAGGACATCGCCGCGTGGAAGAGCGTGGCGAACCTGGAGAACGTGCTGCCGATTGCTCCGGACCAGCTCAACACCTACGACGTCCTCAACAGCGACGAAGTGGTGTTCAGCGTCGAGGCTCTGAACGCCTTCGTGCACGGCCCGGCCGAAGCTGCACAGGAGGAGAGCAAGTGACCACCATCGCCGACCCCCGCGACATCCTGCTGGCGCCGGTCATCTCGGAGAAGTCCTACGGACTGATCGAAGAAGGCACCTACACCTTCATCGTGCACCCGGACTCCAACAAGACGCAGATCAAGATCGCCGTCGAGAAGGTTTTCGGTGTGAAGGTGACCAGCGTCAACACCGCCAACCGTCAGGGCAAGCGCAAGCGGACCCGCTTCGGTTACGGCAAGCGCAAGGACACCAAGCGTGCGCTCGTGACCATCTCGGCCGACAGCAAGCCCATCGAGATCTTCGGAGGCCCGGTCGCGTAAGCGCCTGGGACTCCAGAAAGTAGAGAAGAACTCATGGCAATTCGTAAGTACAAGCCGACAACGCCGGGCCGTCGTGGCGCCAGCGTCTCCGACTTCGCCGAGATCACCCGGTCCACCCCGGAGAAGTCGCTGCTGCGTCCGCTGACCAAGAGCGGTGGCCGTAACGCGCACGGTCGCATCACCACTCGTCACCGCGGTGGCGGCCACAAGCGTGCCTACCGTCTGATCGACTTCCGTCGACTGGACAAGGACGGCATCCCGGCCAAGGTCGCGCACATCGAGTACGACCCGAACCGCACCGCCAACATCGCGCTGCTGCACTACGTGGATGGCGAGAAGCGCTACATCATCGCGCCGAAGGGCATCGCGCAGGGCACCCCAATCGAGTCCGGCCCCACGGCCGACATCAAGCCGGGTAACAACCTGCCGCTGCGCAACATCCCGACCGGTACCACCATCCACGCGGTGGAGCTGCGTCCGGGCGGCGGCGCCAAGCTGGCCCGCTCGGCCGGTATGAGCATCCAGCTGCTCGGTAAGGAAGGCCCCTACGCCACGCTGCGTATGCCCTCCGGTGAAATCCGTCGCGTCGACGTGCGCTGCCGCGCCACCGTCGGCGAGGTCGGCAATGCCGAGCAGTCGAACATCAACTGGGGTAAGGCCGGCCGTATGCGCTGGAAGGGTCGCCGCCCCACGGTCCGTGGTGTCGTCATGAACCCGGTCGACCACCCGCATGGTGGTGGTGAAGGCAAGACCTCCGGTGGTCGCCACCCGGTCTCGCCGTGGGGTCAGCCGGAAGGCCGCACCCGCAAGCCCAACCGCCCGAGCGACAAGCTCATCGTCCGCCGTCGCAAGACCGGCAAGAAGCGCTAAGGAGGAGGTAAGAAATGCCACGCAGCCTGAAGAAGGGCCCGTTCGTCGACGACCACCTCCTCGCGAAGGTGGACGTTCAGAACGAGAAGGGCACCAAGCAGGTCATCAAGACCTGGTCCCGTCGTTCGACCATCATCCCCGATTTCATCGGTCACACCTTCGCCGTCCACGACGGCCGCAAGCACGTGCCGGTGTTCGTCTCGGAGTCCATGGTCGGACACAAGCTGGGTGAGTTCGCGCCCACCAGGACGTTCAAGAGCCACGTCAAGGAAGACCGGAAGAGCAAGCGGCGATGACGACAACCGAGACTCAGAACCCGACTGCGCGCGCGACCGCCAAGCACGTTCGCGTGACCCCGATGAAGGCTCGTCGTGTCGTGGACCTGGTCCGCGGCAAGCGAGTCGAGGACGCCCTGGCGATCCTGAAGTTCGCGCCCCAGGCCGCGAGCGAGCCGGTCGCCAAGGTCGTGGCCAGTGCCGCGGCGAACGCCGAGAACAACCTCGGCCTGAACCCGGCCACCCTGGTCATCTCGACGGCCTACGTCGACGAGGGCGCCACCATGAAGCGGTTCCAGCCGCGTGCCCAGGGCCGTGCGTTCCGCATCCGCAAGCGCACCAGCCACATCACCATCGAGGTCGAGAGCGTTCCCACCGCCGGTGGATCCACTCGTAACCGCCGGAAGGGAGGGGCAAAGTAAATGGGACAGAAGATCAACCCCCATGGCTTCCGCCTCGGTATCACCACCGACTGGAAGTCGCGTTGGTACGCGGACAAGCAGTACGCGGACTACGTGAAGGAAGACGTCGCCATTCGCAAGCTCCTCGCCACCGGCATGGAGCGGGCGGGCATCTCGAAGGTCGAGATCGAGCGCACCCGTGATCGCGTCCGTGTGGACATCCACACCGCGCGTCCGGGCATCGTGATCGGCCGTCGTGGTGCGGAGGCCGACCGCATCCGCGCCGAGCTGGAGAAGCTCACCGGCAAGCAGGTGCAGCTGAACATCCTCGAGGTCAAGAACCCCGAATCGGATGCGCAGCTCGTCGCCCAGGGTGTGGCCGAGCAGCTCTCGAACCGTGTGGCGTTCCGTCGCGCGATGCGTAAGGCCATCCAGTCGGCCATGCGCTCGCCGAACGTCAAGGGCATCCGTGTGCAGTGCTCGGGCCGCCTCGGTGGCGCCGAAATGTCGCGCTCGGAGTTCTACCGCGAGGGTCGGGTGCCGCTGCACACGCTGCGCGCCGACATCGACTACGGCCTCTACGAGGCCAAGACCACCTTCGGTCGCATCGGCGTGAAGGTCTGGATCTACAAGGGCGACATCGTCGGTGGTAAGCGTGAGCTGACCGCCGCGGCCGCCCCGGCCGGCGATCGCGATCGTCCGCGCCGGGAGCGTCCGAGCCGTCCGCGTCGGTCCGGTTCCGCCGGCACCACGGCGACCAGCACCGAGGCCGGGCGCGCCGCCACCGCTGTGGCGGAGGCACCGGCAGAGACACAGGAGGGCTGACGCAATGCTGATGCCTCGCAAGGTCAAGCACCGCAAGCAGCATCACCCGAGCCGGTCCGGCATGGCCAAGGGCGGCACCTCGGTGGCGTTCGGTGAGTTCGGCATCCAGGCGCTGGAGCCGGCCTACGTGACCAACCGGCAGATCGAGTCGGCGCGTATCGCGATGACCCGCCACATCAAGCGTGGCGGCAAGATCTGGATCAACATCTACCCGGATCGCCCGCTCACCAAGAAGCCCGCCGAGACCCGCATGGGTTCCGGTAAGGGTTCGCCGGAGTGGTGGATCGCGAACGTCAAGCCCGGTCGCGTGATGTTCGAAATGTCTTACCCGAATGAGGAGATCGCTCGTGAGGCCCTGCGCCGCGCGATGCACAAGCTCCCGATGAAGTGCAGGATCGTGACCAGGGAGGAGCAGTTCTGATGGCTACCGGAACACCGGCCGCAGAGCTCCGCGAGCTCACCGAGGACGAACTCGTTTCCCGCCTGCGTGAGTCGAAGGAAGAGCTGTTCAACCTGCGCTTCCAGATGGCGACGGGTCAGCTGGACAACAACCGTCGGCTGCGCGTCGTTCGTCACGAGATCGCGCGCATCTACACGGTCATGCGCGAGCGTGAGCTCGGCCTGGCCACCGGACCCGCTGGCAAGGGAGATGCGGCATGAGCGAAAAAGTGGAAGGACAGCGCAACAGCCGCAAGGTTCGTGTCGGCTACGTTGTCTCGGACAAGATGAACAAGACGATCGTCGTCGAGCTGGAAGACCGTACCCGGCACCCGCTCTACGGCAAGATCATTCGCACCACCTCCAAGGTGAAGGCGCACGACGAGAACGAGATCGCCGGCATCGGTGACCGCGTTCAGCTGATGGAGACCCGTCCGCTGTCGGCCACCAAGCGCTGGCGTCTGGTCGAGGTCCTGGAGAAGGCCAAGTAAGGTCTGCTCCTCGGCTGACAAGTCGAATATCGAAGGCCCGCTTCCCATTTCCGGAAGCGGGCCTTCGTTCGTTCAGCGGTACGAGTTCCCCGCGCATTCGTGCCGCATCGCGATTTCGACTCGGAGTGCTGGATAGAGAGATTGCGTGATATGCCGTCGACGTCGTTCCCCGACAACCTGCGTGCCGATATCGAAATCCTCTGGCACTACAACCAAATGCACCACGAGGTCCGTCCGGTCGATGTGGGCATCGGACTCGGCGGCCACGATATCGGGGTCGCCACCTACGCGGCCGATCTCTATCACCGGGGCATCTTTCCGCTGATCGTATTCAGCGGCGCGAACGCGCCCACGACCATCGGACGATTTCCGCGTGGCGAAGCGGTGCACTACCGCGAGCATGCCCTCGACTCGGGTGTTCCCGACAGCGCGATCCTCATCGAATCGAATGCGACCAATACCGGCGAAAACATCGACTACAGCCGGGCTCTGCTCGAAAGCCTCGGCTACGAGTCGATTTCGTCGGTGATGCTGATATCGCGCCCGTATCAGGAGCGTCGTAGCTATGCGATCTGCCGGAAGCGGTGGCCCGAGGTGGACGTCATCTGTACGTCGTTACCCTTGCCGCTGGACGACTATGTCCGTGAAATCGGCGACGCCGTCCTCATGATCAACATGCTCGTCGGCGACACTCAGCGTATCCGCGTCTACGCGGACCGGGGATGGGCGATCGAACAGCACATTCCCGACACGGTACGCGCGGCATATACGCGGCTCGTCGACGCGGGTTTCACCGGTCGATTACTCCCCGACTAGAGGTCGAGGTTGTGGCGGGCGACGACGCCCCTTGTCGAGAAGTCGAGGTCCACTTCCGGCCTGGATGCCTGCTGTCTGTCGACATATCACCGAGGGTGGTATCAGTGCTGAGACCATGTGGTCATGACCTGGACCATGCGGCTCACGGACGAGGAAGAGGCGGCGCTCACTGCACAAGCAGATGCCGAGGGGCGCTCGAAGCACGACATCGCTCGTGATGCTGTTCGGGACTACCTTATGCGGCATAGGCGGTGGGAGACTCCGTTGCTGAGCGGCGAGGAGACATTCGACCTCGGGTCCGATCGAAAAGACGCTATCCGCGATGCGTCAGGGGGAGTTCTCAGCGCTACTGATCCGACAGGCTTGCGATTGCCCGGCGGAGTTCGGTGGCGCGGGATCGAGGGGTCGTGGCCTTCATGAGTCGTAGGAACAGCGCGTACTGATCGGTCCTGTTGAGGAGTGCGAAGCGGTGCCGGGCACGCTCATCGCTCGCCAGGGCGGCGGCGAGGTCGGGTGGGATGGTTGCGGTGCGCTGAGGTTCGTAGGCGGCGCACCAGCGGCCGTCAGCCTTGGCGGATTCGATGGCGGCCGAGCCGGGTTCGCGCATGCGACCGGCGGCGATGAGCGCTCGAGCCTTGTCGACATTCACCTGGGACCAGGGGCTTTTGGGACGGCGAGGGGAGTAGCGCTGGAGGTAGTGCTCGGCGTCGTGGCTTTTGCGGTGGCTGTCGATCCAGCCGAAGCAGAGGGCGGCGTCGAGTGCCTCGGTGATGGTGATCGAGGTTCTGCCGGAGTTCTTCTTGGCGATCTTCAGCCAGACTCCGGTGCTCAGCCCATGGTTCTCGGATAACCAGCGCTCCCAGTCGGTCGCGTCCGTGTAGTCGAGGATGACGGCTTCGTCGCGTGATTCCATTGCTACTCCCATGCGGTCGAGTTGTCGGTACTGATCATGCCGATCAAAGTGCTCACCGAATGAACACTTTTTCTGAGGTTCTTGTGCTGATCCGGTCTCGGCGGACACTTTCGGCGTGCAAACGCCCCGAAACGCCTATTTTCTTCGGAGAGTGCACGCTCGGACCGGCTACGGCCCGCGCTCGCACTGTGCGCGGGCGGGCCTTCTGGTTGGCTGGCGGTGTGGGGCTCACCGGTTACGTGGAGGTGTGGCAATGGATTTCGGACGTGCCGATCGAGAGTCGCTGCGGGAGCAATTGCTACGGGCGCGGATCGCCGGGGAGGTGGCTACCCCGCGGGAGGGAAACCTCGAGCACTATCGCCGGATGGTGGCGAAGTATCCGGATTATCAGTTCGGGTTGGCGCTGAAGGATTGGACGTTCGAGGAGACCCTCGACATGATGGCGCGGCTGTGCGGGGTGAATCCGGATCCGGGACATGTACGGGGGATCGACACCATTGATCCGGACCTGACGATCGACGCCCTCGAGGCGATGGGTGCGCGGATCGGCGAGGCGGCTCGTGAGCGCGAGGCCGTGCTGTTGGCGACCGGACATCCGGCGAAGTTGATGGTTGTGTATCGGGCCCTCGAGGATCGCTTGCGGGCTGCGGGATGCGCGGTGCTGACGCCTGCCGCGGGTTGGTCGTACGACGCGGACGTCCACTTCGGATCGGCGTATCGCGAAATCGCCTACACCTCGGGTGTTGCCGCGCTATTCGGTGACGACGGCCTGCCGAGGCATACCCACGATCCGCGTCCGATGCAGGCGATGCTGCGCGAACTCGCGGCGACCGATCCCGGATACCGGCCGGACCTGGTCATCGCCGATCACGGTTGGGCGGGCGCGGCGGGTGAAGCGGGTATCGACACCGTTGGATTCGCTGATTGCAATGATCCGGCCCTCTTTGCGGGCCAGGTCGAAGGCAAGATCGTCGTCGCCGTGCCGCTCGATGACGGGATAGTTCCCGCGGAGCATTACGCCCCGCTCATCGCGTACCTGCTCGCGCGGGCAGGTCTCGGCGATTGAGCTCGCCGGGGTCCGCCGCGCCGGGGCGCTGCCGGTGACCGAGTGTCATCCGGACAACCACGCCTTGCTTTATACGTATACATCTACTTATAGTAAGTCCAGACAAGGCGTTGCCGGCGAGGGGCGCGGCGTCACCGGATAACTGCAGATCGACAGGGGTACGACGGGCCGAAGTCACGGGTCCGTCGCTACTACATCCATGCCGTTATGCGCATTCACTTATGAAATGGAGCCAAATCATGAGCACCGAACAACAGAGCGGGCACAGTGCGGATCTCGACAATGACGCCGTGGTTCAGGTCGTCGACATCGAGAAGGGCGCGCCGGCGGAATTCGAGGAGATCGTGTTGAAGGTGGGCCCCGGCGGCGGCCGGTCGCAGCGGTTCTTCGGGCGGCAGGTGGGCGAGTCGCGGCAGATCACCAAGGAGGGTGTCGAGTCGGTCCGGGTCTACCTGAGCCGCAAGGGCAAGTACGTGGTCCACCGGCAGCAGTCGGACTGGTCGGACTTCTCGATGCTGGGCAACTGGATCAATGACTGGAAGAACTGGCGCAGCATGATCGGCCTTGGCGACCAGGATTGGGGTGATTTCACCGTCGACGTGGTGGATTCGATCGAGGACCTGCGCGAGCTGGTCCCGGCGAAGACCTATCGCTCGATCGCCGATGTGGCGCTGAACCCGCGCATGCAGGATCTCGACATCTGAGCCACCGGCTCGCATCACGCCTCGGAAAGGACCTTCCCCCATCATGTTTGCGCGACTGGGACGCATTGTCGTCCACCACCCGTGGAAGGTGATCGGCCTCTGGGTGATCGCCATCATCGCGGTGGTGTCGGCGGCGCCGACGCTCACCTCGACCACCGACCAATCCGCCTTCTTGCCATCGCATTACGAATCGATCCAGGCGATGGAACTACAGGAGCGGGCATTTCCGCAGAATGCGACGCCCGCGGCGCTCATCGTCTTCGCCCGCGCCGACGGCGCACCGCTCACCGAGAGTGATTCGGCGTCGGTCACCGCGACCGCATCGAAGCTCAACGGCGCGAACATCGAGGGCGTCACCGGAATTCAAGCCACGCCACCGTCGGAGAACGGGCTGATCCAGGTCATCGCCGTGCAGCTGATCAAGCAGGTGAATGCCTCCGACAAGACGCAGGGTGACGCGGTGAAGAGCCTGCGTGAGGACCTGAAGGAGCAGGTGCGGGGCACCGACCTGAAGGCAGGCATTACCGGCGCCGCGGCGCAGACACTGGACCAGACCGAATCCAGTGAGAAGGGTATGGCCATCATCGGCATCGCCACCGTGGCGTTGATCCTGGTGCTGCTGCTGGTCATCTTCCGGAGTCCGGTGATCGCGCTGCTGCCGATCGTCGTCATCGGCGCGATCTCCAGCACGGTCGGTGGCCTGATCGCCATGGCGGCCAAGGCATTCGACCTCGATATGGACACCTCGGTGAACTCCATGCTGCTGGTCGTACTGTTCGGCGTAGGTACCGATTACATCCTGTTCCTGATGTTCCGGTACCGGGAACGGCTGCGTGCCGGGGAGGATCCGAAGACCGCCATGGTCAGCGCCGTCGCCCGGGTCGGCGAGGCCATCACCTCGGCGGCGGGCGCGGTGATCATCGCGTTCATGGCGCTGACGCTGTCCAGCCTCGGACTGTTCCGTGCCCTCGGGCCCGCGTTGGCCATCGCGGTGGCGGTGGCGCTGCTGGCCGGACTCACCCTGGTTCCCGCGGTGGTTTCGCTGCTCGGCAGCAAGGTGTTCTGGCCGTCCAAGGTGTGGCAGGTGGAGCCGAAGGGCGCACGCTTCACCGCGATCGGTGCGTCGATGGGACGTCGGCCGGGTGCATTCGCGGTGGTCTCCGGCGGGGTGTTGGTGGCCCTGGGTGTGCTCGCGTTCGGATTCAATCCGACCTTCGATCTCGGATCCGGCTCGACCTCCGATGCCTCCGAATCCGTGGTCTACAACAAGGAACTACTGAAGGGCCTGCCCGCGGGCGCCACACAGCCCTCCGATGTCCTGCTGCATTCGAACGACGGTGGCGCGTTGAATGCGGATCAGCTCGCGAACTATCGCGCCGCCCTGGCCCACGTGCCCGGCGTCGGTTCGGTCTCGGAGCCACGGGTGTCCTCCGACGGCACCATCGCCGACTTCCAGGTAACTCTCACGGACGCACCGGAATCCGATGCCGCGCTGAATACGGTCGACGGACCGCTGCGCGATGCCGCGCATGCCTCGGCGCCGGCGGGCACCACCGCCGCGGTCGGCGGCATTACCGCGGTGTTCGTGGACTTCAAGGATGCGATGAACCACGATTACGCGATCGTCTTCCCGGTCGCGGCCCTCTTGATCATGATCGTGCTGGCGCTGCTGCTGCGCAGCCTGGTCGCGCCGTGGTATCTCATGATCTCGGTATTCCTCGGATTCGCCGCGACACTCGGCGCGACCGTGCTGGTATTCCAGAACATTCAGGGTGATTCCGGGTTGATCTTCACGCTCCCGGTGATCATGTACCTGTTCGTGGTCGCGCTCGGCACCGACTACAACATCCTGATGGTCGCCCGACTGCGTGAAGAGGCTCGCGAAGGACACAGCCCTGGCGAGTCCGCGGCCCTGGCCGTGCGCCATACCGGACCCACCATCGTCGCCGCGGGTGTCATCCTGGCGGGCACCTTCGCGTCGATGATGTTGGCGGGCAACAGCACCCTGTCCCAGATGGGCTTCGCGATCTCCGTCGGCATCGCCATTGCCGCCTTCGTCATGGCCCTGTTCTTCACCCCCTCCATTACCGCGCTGATCGGCAAGCGGGCGTGGTGGCCGGGACACGGCGGTGACGGTAAGCGCCTTCCGGACAACTCCGAATCGCGCTGGGCGAAGTACGACTACGCGGAGACCTACTACACGTCACCGCGGCAAGAGGTGACCGCAGGAAAGGAAGGGTGGGGCTGGTCGAATACCGGCAACCGGCGCGGCTGATCCTGGACCGCCCCGAACACGTGGGCCCGTTCCCTTTGGGGAGCGGGCCCACGGGCTGTTCGGATGTATCGCGGAATCACGCACGGCGGGTCAGTTCGTCGGTGCGTAGGGCCGACGCACCTTGCGCGCGGAGTCGATGACCCTGGCGACCGTCGAGGTGGGAACGCCGACCTCGTTGCCGATACCGGCCGGGGTCCACGATTGGTCGGCGAGGGTGAGGATTTCGGCGATCTGTTCGACGGGGATTCTGGACAGCCCACGATCGGCGATGCCGCGGGCCACCGACCAGATCTCCACGTCGCCATCGGGTTCGATGGAAGCGTCCGGGATTTCGGCGGCCTCGAACTCTTCGACGGCATTGCGGGCCGCGGCGATGGCGTCGAGGGTGATGCGCGGGTGACGCGGCTCGGGACCCGGGTCTTCGTCCAGGGCGAGTTGGTCGATGTCGGGTGCGGGCTCGGTAGTGGTGCGGACCTGCGCTTTTCGACCCGCGCCTTCCCCGGTTGTCCGTGTGGGAGGTGTGGGCAGGTCTTCGAGGGGGATCAGCGGGCCGGTGGTCGGCGCGGGGGAGGGGGGCTTGCGCTCCGCGGACCGGGCGCGGGTGACCTCCCGCTCGGAGGGTCGTGCCGCAGGCTCCCGGTCGGCCGGGCGCGCGTCGTTCTCGCCATGGTGAGGTGATGCGCTGTTGCCTTCGGTAGTCGGTGCGGTGGTCTTGCCTTGGGCCGGGTGCGCTTCCTTCTCACGATGGCGAGGTGATGCGTCGGCGTCTTCCGTTGCCGGAGCGGTGGTCCTACCTTCGGATGGGCGCGCTTCCTTCTCACGAAGGTAAGGCGATCCGCTGTTGCCGTCGAGTATTGGTGCGGTGGTCTCGCCTTCGGCCGGGCGCGACTGCTTCCCGCCACGGTGAGGGGATCCGCTGTTCTCGTCGAGTATCGGTGCGGTGGTCTTGCTTTCGGAGGGGCGTGATCCCTCGCGATGGTGAGGTGATCCGCTGTCGTCATCGAGTATCGGTGCGGCGGTTTCGTGTTCGGGCGGTCGCGATTCCTCCCGGCGAAGGTCGGCGGGTCTGGATTCGCCGGTCATGTCGCGCTCGACGGCGGTGAAGCCGTTGACGAGGGTCAGATCGACGCCGCGCCGGTCGGTGTTGCGGGCGTGCGTCGCACGGTCGAAGGCGAGTGGCGCGGCATGACCGTTGGTGTATCCGTCGGCGGGAGCGGCGCCATCGGTAAGTGACTCGGTCCGGTCTTCGATGGTGTGCGCTGACAGGGTCGCCTCGTCGAGCGAGCCTTCGTCGACGGCGATCGGATACGGCGCGAAGATCGCCTGTGCGGTATGGCCGTTGGTGCGCATGGACGGCATCGCGTTGCCGTGTCCGTTGGTCTTGCCGTTCCCGTTGATCCGCCGGTTGTTACGCGTATCGCCCGGGAACACGTGCGGCGCGGTCCCATTGGTCGGTGCGCCGTTGGTGGATCGGGGTGAGCGGCCGTTGCGCGGGCGGGCGGAGGTGCGATCCAGGTATCGGGTGAGTGGATCTTCCTCCTCGGGGCTCGCGAGCCCACCGTTCAACAGCGACAACGGCATCGAATACGGCACCGGATCGTCGACGGGATCGAGGTCCCCGGCTGATTCGCGCGGGGCGCGATCCGGCGCCGGTGATTCGGCAACCGATTCGGCCCTGCGCTCGGCGGGCAGTTCGGGGCGGTCCGCCGCGGTGACGGTGGGCGACGGCGCGTCGTAGATACTGCCGTACAGCTTGGGCGCGGCCGTATCGTCGACGATGGGCACGCTGTCGATGAGCTGCGCGTACCGCGCGGAAACCCACGCGTGCAACCAGATCACGACACCGACCATCAGCGGAGCGATGGAGTATTCGGCCGCCTTGCCGAGCTGACCCGACGCCAGGTGCGGTCCCGCGTTCAGCGCGATCGTGGTGCCGAGCAACGCCGTTTCGAAGAAGACGACCTTGCCGCGCGGCAACTCCCGGCCCCAGCGCGCCGCGGTGGTCGCCACCACCATGATGGTGATGATCGGGATCGAGATCATCGCCTCGATGCCATAACTCAGCCAGTACAGCGGGTCTGACATATCCCCGCTCGGCACCAGATTGTGTTGCACATTGACCCCGGCCCACACCATGCCGAGCACTACGACGCCGATGAGTGCCCGCGACGACCATTCGGCACGCCGGTAGAGCTGGGCCAGTCGAGCATCCTGATTGGCGACACGACGCCGGGCCGCGAGCGCGCGCCGATGCCAGCGCGCGTCGGCCTCGTCGACCCGCCGGACTGCCGCCGCGCTGCGGCGATCACGCTTCTCGGCGATCAGTTCGTCCTGTACCGCCCGCCGCCGCTGTCCCCGGCGCTGCGCGCGAATCCATTCCGCCAGTTCGCGTTCGGCCGCGATCTCGGCGTCGGACAGCACATCGACCAGGGCGGCATCATGCTGTAGCGGCAGCTTGCCGCGTGCCGTCGCGACCCGGTGTGCCAATGCGGCGATCTCGGAATTGCCGGGCGACTGTTCGTCGGGCATCGCGAACCTTCCCTGGAATGGGTATCGTGCCGATTCATCGGTGGCGACAAGTTTGCTCGAACATATGTTTGAACGGTGTGAGAGTAAACCTGCCGCCCCCGAAGGTCAATGCCGACGCCGACGAAGTGATGAAAATCCGGTATCCGTCAGGCGTCCTCGCGGCATACCCTCCGCCGCAATCCGCCCGCCGCGCGAATATCCCCGCGCCCGAGCCGGATAGCAGAGCCTGAACGCTACTTTGCCGCCCGTGACCCGAACCGATAATTACGTCTGCGCCCCGCAGTGGCGACTCGCACTCCGGCACCGGCATCAACTCGTCGTAATAGCCCTGAGATTCGCCCGGATGGCCAAGGTTGATCCATAGATGTCCTTGGCATACAACGCAATTCGACTTTTCGTAATAGGTCTCGGTGAGCCGCTTTCCCAACAGCCGAACCTGTCGCAGATAGTCACCTTCAGCAAGCGGGTCTATGAGACGCCACGCTTCCAGCGAGCTCCCCGTCGCAACACGCGTCGTGCAGCTGGACGAGTCGGGCATCAGCTACGCCGACAGCTCCACCGCGCCCAACCCCTCCCTGGCCGACGTCGAACAGGTCCTCGCCACCCTGTCACGCCCGGTCTCGCGACCACAGACCTTGTCAACGCCTCACAGCAGCTACAACATCTGTGGGGCGTGCGGAGGGTCTGTGGGGGCTCAGTCGAGCGCGGCCCTGCTCACCGTGCGGCGGCCGCTCTGGCTTCGGGGCGCGCCAAGTGCCGCGCGTAGATCCGAGGGCGACCTCTCAGCGACTGCGGTGGGTGTTGAGGCGGGCGGCTTGGCGGGTGAGGTAGTCGCGCTCGGCGAGGTTGGGCGCCTTGTGGGCCGCCTCGGCGTACAGCCGCGCCGCCGTCGCCAGGTCGCCGTCGCGCTCGTGGAGGTACGCCGCCACCGCGGTGTGGCGGGGTAGTGAGTCGTTCAGTGCCGCGAGCGCCTCCAGCCCGGCGCGCGGTCCGTCGGCCTCGCCGACAGCCACCGCGCGGTTGAGCCGGACGACCGGGCTGTCGGTCAGGCGTGCGAGCTCGTCGTACCACTCGACTATCTGCGCCCAGTCGGTCTCCTCCGCGGTAGGTGCGTCGGCGTGGAGTGCCGCGATGGCGGCCTGGGCCTGGAACTCGCCCAGCCGGTCGCGGACGAGGGCCGCCTGGAGGATCGCGACGCCCTCGGTGATCAACTCGGTGTCCCAGCGGCCGCGGTCCTGCTCGGCGAGCGGCACCAGGCTGCCGTCGGGTGCGCTCCGGGTGGCGCGCCGGGCGTGGTGGAGCAGCATGAGAGCGAGCAGCCCCGCCACCTCGGGGTGGTCGATCGTGGCCGCGAGCTGCCGGGTGAGCCGGATGGATTCGGCGGCGAGGTCGACGTCGCCGGAGTAGCCCTCGTTGAAGACCAGGTAGAGGACGCGCAGCACGGTGGCGACATCGCCGGGCTGGTCGAACCGCACATCGGACACGGCGCGCTTGGCACGGCTGATGCGCTGCGCCATGGTCGCCTCGGGCACCAGGTAGGCCCGGGCGATCTGGCGGGTGGTCAGCCCGCCGACGGCGCGCAGCGTGAGCGCGACCGCCGCCGATGGCGTCAGCGACGGGTGGGCACACAGGAAGTAGAGCTGGAGCGTGTCGTCCACCGCGGGTGCCTGCTCAGCGTCATGGTCGCTCGGCGAACCTCGCTCCGCGTCGAGGAGGTCCTCGCGTCGGCGGCGGGCGGCATCGGCCCGGGTCGCGTCGAGGAACTTACGCCAGGCCACCGTGACCAGCCAGCCCTTCGGATCCCGCGGCTGGTCGACCGGCCAGATGCGGACCGCCTCGACCAGCGCGTCCTGGACGGCGTCCTCGGCCGCCGCGAAGTCGGCTCCGCGCCGGATGAGGATCCCGAGCACGCTCGGAGTGAGGCTCCGTAGCTGGGCCTCGTGCAGCGGTGAGGTCACTCCGTGATGGTGGGCGGCGCGGTCAGGAACGGGCGCAGTTCGAGCCATTCGTGGATCGGCTTTCCGCCCGCCCCGGGCGCGGCCGACAGTTCCCCGGCCAACTCGAGGGCGCGCTCGTAGCTGTCGACGTCGATCACCATCCAGCCGGCGATGAGGTCCTTGGTCTCGGCGAACGGTCCGTCGGTGACCGGCGGGCGCCCCTCACCGTCGTACCGGACGAACGTTCCACCGGGGGCAAGCGCCTGACCGTCGACGAATTCGCCGGTTCCCTCGAGCCGGGCGGCGAAGTCCTCCATGTACCGCACATGCGCCGAGATCTCCTCCGGGGTCCACTGGTCCATGGGCACGTCGTTGACCGAAGCCGGAGCGCCGCGGTAGTGCTTGAGCAGCAAATACTTGGCCATCGTGTTTCTCCTCTGTGCTGTGCGACCCATTCTGGTCACGTTCACAGCGGGGACGGAGCCGGTTACGGGTTCTCGACATCGCCATCCGAATTTCTCGGCCGAACGAGCCGACCCAGGCTGACCCACAAGGTCCGCCGCGCATCCGGGCGAAATCGGCGAGTGCGGCCCGATTCAGGCGAGGGTGGTGTGCCAGACGATGGCGGCGGCGAGGGCGCCCGCGCCGTTGACCGACCAATGCAGGGCAATGGGGGCCAGCAGGCTACCGCTGCGGCGGCGCAGCCAGGTGAAGACGACGCCCGCGGCGGCGGTGGCGGCCACGGCGAGGAGGATGCCCGCGATCTGGCCGGCGAGCCCGCCGCCGAGGAAACCGGTGAGCCCGCGGTTGTTGGTGGTGAGGCCGAAGGAGGAGGCGATATGCCAGAGGCCGAAGAGTAGCGATCCCGCGGCAAACAGTCCGCGTGCGCCGACGACGCGATCGAGGGTGCCGTGCAGGACGCCACGGAAGGCGAGCTCCTCAGGAATCACGGTCTGGAGCGGGATCACGATCATCGACGCGATAAGCGCGCCGGAGATGGTGGCGTACCGGTCGGCGAGGAAGAACGGGCGGGTCATCGGGAGCAGTGCGCCGATGGCGACGGCGGTGAGCACCACGCCCACCGCCGCGACCGCGTACAGCGAACCGCGCCGCCAATGTCGCGGCGAGAGTCCGAGTTCAGACCAGCCGAGGCCGCGGCGACGCACCAGCGCGAGCAGGATGACCGCCGCGACCGGGACGGTCACGATGCTGGCCCACGCGGTCGTGAAATGGGCGATCAGGTTGGTCCCGGCGAGAACTACGACGACGACGGCCACATCGATATAGGCATGCAGTTTGTGGCGGGGCGGGGCCGCTTCCTCGAGGTCCGTGTGAAGCACCCGGCCCAGTGTACGGATGGGCACCGAGTGAGCCAGCGCACCGCCGGAGGGCGTCATCACAAGGGCCATATCCGGGATACTGCCGGTTCTCACGGCCCCGCGATACCGCCGCGAGGGTGGTGTTGCCGGGCCCGAGGTGTTGCGAATTCGACCCAGGGTGCGACAAATCTGACTGGAACATGTTTCAGTTTTTTCTCGAAACCGCCTCCTGTCGAACTGGACGGTCGATACAGTTCGCGCATTCGCACCACCGCGTGCGTCGCACAGAGGAGTTACAGGATGAGGAAAACCCGCCGGACCGGCCGTCGACTCGGCGCCGGCCTGACCGGGCTGGCCGCCTTCGGCTGCGCGGCCGTGCTGAGCGTGCCCTACGCCTCCGCGACCGTCGACGACCTGACGGTCGACGGCCGCGTACTACAGGCCGGATGCACCTACCAGATCACCGCCAAGGTGAACCACTGGTTCGAAGTGTGGTTCTACGACAATGCGTTGGTCATCACGGGCAGTCCGGTCAAGCCGGTGAACGGCGTGGCGACCATCCAGTGGAAGCCGAAGAAGTCGGGCACCCACACCCTGGCCGCCCTGCAGGGCCTCGCCTACGAGATCAAGGTGAATGTGGCCGAGCCCACCCTCACCGGCAGCGCCACCTGCGGCGCCGGACCCCTGGCCTGGATGGGTTCCTGAGAGACCGCGTCCGGTCCAACCGATGGCAGCACCCATGGACGTGACGGAGTTGTGCGTCCGCGCGGCCCAGTCATGAGCCAGTGTCCATGGGGGCACGACCGAGCCGATCATCAGGGCGGTGGCGGTCGAAGCCACGGACCGGACGCTCGGGCCGGCTGACACCAGTGCCGTCAGCCGGCCCACCCCTCCGGATCGGCCCACGCCCGGAGCGTCCGTACGGTCTCGAAGCGCCGCGATTCCCCGCTGACCGGATCGGTGAACTCCAGCGCCGCGGCCAGTAGTTGCAGCGGCCGGGTGAAATCGTTCACCGGCTTATCGGTCAGCACCGGATAGAAATCGTCACCGAGAATCGGCACCCCGAGGCTGTTCATATGCAGCCGCAACTGGTGTGTCCGTCCGGTCGACGGTCGCAGCCGGTAGCGCCCGAGCCCGTCGCGGTGTTCCAGCAGCTCCACCACGGTCTCCGCATTCGGTTCGCCCTCGACCTCCTGGGCGGCGAGCACCTGCTTCTCCTTGATGATCCGGCTGCGCACCGTGCGCGGTAGTTCCAGTGCGGGGTCGTAGGGGGCGATCGCCTCGTACTCCTTGCGCACCGTGCGCCGGTGGAACATCGTCTGATACGCCCCGCGCCGGGCCGGATTGATCACGAACAGCACCAAACCCGCGGTGACCCGATCGAGCCGATGCGCCGGAATCAGATCCGGCAGGTCGAGTTCGTGCCGCAGCCGCACCAGCGCTGTCTGTCGAATGTGCTGGCCGCGCGGAATCGTCGCGAGGAAATGCGGTTTGTCGATCACCAACAGGTCGTCGTCGCGGTGCACGATGCCGATCTCGAACGGGACATCGGTCTCCTCCGGCAGATCGCGGTGGAACCACACCGCGCCGCCGGGGACATACGGTGCGTCCGGGGGAATGGGTCCCGCGAGGTCGACGATCGCGCCCGCGCGCAGCAGCTCGTCGATCCGCGCCGGATCGACCCGGGGCAACCGCTCGACCAGGTGGTCCCTGATGGTCGCCCACGCGCCGTCCTCCGGCAGCCGTAGCCGGGCCGGATCCAAGCCGAACCGCTTGGGCAGCGGCGGCTGCTGCCTCCTTCTCACCTGGAAAACCCTAGTCGCCGCCCGGCTGTGACCCGGCCGACAGCCCGGTTCGGTGCACGCGCACGGCGAGACTCGGATAGTCGATGACCGGTCCGAACTCGTCTTAGACCAAGGTCCTGGTATAGGAGAAATTCGCGGCCGCGTAATCGAAGCGCTGCTGCACCCCGTTATCGGATATCGGGTGGTAGGTCTGGTCCAGCCGGGTCACGTCCGAACTGGCGGCGCGCACGTAGGCGGCGGGCGCCTCGGCCGAGTCGCCGATGGTGGGGGGACAAAAGCTCGAGTCAGAATCCGCGCAGTCGATCAGGGGTGATGCGGACCGCGACCGAGTACTCGGCGTAGAACTGCTCCGGTGTCATCGAGATATCCACCAGTCCTTCGGTGTATTTCGTTGTGTAAGAGTTGATTTCATCGTCACTCGGGCGTTCGTCATCGATCCGGGCCGTGCCGGTGAGCACCACGATATCGCCGCCGTGTTCATTGCTGTTGAGGTGCAATGAGACTCGTGGATTGCGGGCGATATTGCGGAGCTTCGACGTGCCGGCTTGGCTGAACAGCAGGAATTCCCCGTCGCGCCACTGGAACCAGACCGGGTTGGGTTGCGGTGTGCCGGTGGCGCCGACGGTGGTCAGCCAGGCGACGAGCTCGTTGTTCAGGCGCTCGGCGACCTTGGCGCCGAATGTGGTCTCGGTGTCGACGACGGGAGCTGCGGATCGATCGGATGCCGTTGAGGTCATGTCGTGCACAACACCTCGACCGCTTGTCCGATTCCGGACCTGCCCGAGTTGGCCGATGCTCGCAAGATCAGGGTTCGGCCCGCTCGTCGAGAACCATGAGCCGGGCCTCGACCAATGTCTGCCGGGCCCGGCGCCGCACCCGGCACCGCTCGACGCTGCAATTCAGGTGCACCTGCATGGCGCGGTGTGCCTGTGCGGCGGTGAGCTCCCCGGGGTCGGCGTGGCAGTCGACGAGGTTCGAAACAATCTGTGTTACAAACATTTTCACAACTCCGATCGCGAAAACCGATTGGTACTGGGAAATTAGTCCGCATCCGCCGGTTCCCGAGGTCGGATTGCACCTCGTTCACGCAAGCTTCCGCGTCGCGTCGAACGCCGGACAGCATCGCCCTCGGAGGGCGATGATTGGTTTCGCGGGATTTGCCACCCGTTCGGGCGGCATTCTGAATTCGCAGGGCATCACGATCGGACAGGAACGAAGACTTCCGGATACCGCAACGTTGCTCCGTCGGTTCTCCGAGGGTGGGCCTGCTTCGGCCGCACTGATGCGGGAAGTCGACCCCGCCACCGTGGTGGCGCATCCACGCGGTGACCTACGGGCGCTGGCCGAGGTGGCTGTGGTGGATCGGACCGTGCACCTGCTCGATCTGATCGCGGCGGTGGGTGGACCGCCCGTGCCCGAGCCCGCGCTGCGGTTCACCAGTGGGGTGCTGGCGGCGGTGCCCGATTCGGTCGCGTTCATCGAGGCCGCGACCGGCCGCGGCGTCGCCCCGGTGTTGCTGGTGATACGATCCCCGCGCTGAGATAACTTAGCCTAACCTATCTTCTTGGCACTCACTGTGTGAAGATGAGGGCCGATTCCGGCGAGATGCCATGAAGGTCGAGAGGCGAGGACAGATGACGGTGGAGGTCGCGCCGCTACCGGCGGCGGAGGCGGGGAACCGGCAGCGCAAGTCGGTGCAGAAGTCGCAGAAACAGCAGGAAGCGCGGGCGCGCAAGGAGATTCTCGCGCCGGTTCGGGTGCCGCTTCTGCTGGCGAGCACCATCATGATGATCGCTTCGGTCTGTACGGTGCTGCCTTTCGTGCTGATTGTCGCGGCCTGCCGGGAACTGCTCGCCGATACGGTGGACACCGAGCGGGTCTGGCGCCTGCTCGCGATTGCCGCGCTGGCGCTGGTCGCCCGTGCCCTGCTACAGGCGGTCGCGTTGACCTGGTCGCACCTGGTTGACGGCGGGTATCAGCTGACGCTGCGCCGGCTGCTCGCGGCCAAACTGACCCGGGTGCCGCTCGGCTGGTTCGGCGAACGTAGCTCCGGCGAGGTGAAGAAGTACCTGCAGGACGATGTGGAGGCGCTGCACTATCTGGTGGCGCATGCGCGGCTGGAGTTCGTCGGCGCGCTCACCATCCCACTGGTCACCCTCGGCTACCTGGTCACCGTGGACTGGCGGCTCGCCCTGGTGCTGCTGCTCCCGCTGGTCGCCTTCGCGGTGCTCTACAGCCGGATGATGGATCAGGACGGCCGGGACCGGTTCGCCGTCTACAACCGCTCCGAGCAGCGAACACAGCAGGCCACCATCGAGTTCGTCGACGGCATCCAGGTGGTGCGGGCATTCGGCCAGGCGGGTAAGGCACACAGCGAGTTCCAGGCGGCGGTCGACCATCAGGCACGCAGCGTGGACCGGCTGAAGACGCCGATCATCAAGGTGCAGTCGGCCTCCGACATCGTGGTCATGCCGGTGTTCGTCATGCTGGTCGTGGTCGTCGCGGGACTCGCCGCGGTCGGGCTGGACTGGGTGGAGCCACTGGACGTATTGCCGTTCCTACTGGTCGGACTCGGCCTGGGTAGCTCGCTACTCGGTCTCGGTTACGGCGCGCAGGCGTTGCGGGCCGCGGGCGCCGCCGCACTGCGGCTGCACGAGCTGCGCCAGACTCCCGAATTGAGTTCGGGGACAACAGTTGCCACCGATCCCGCGCCCTCGGTCGCGGTTCGGTTCGAGCGTGTCGGATTCGGCTACCGCACCGACCACGAGGTGTTGCGCGACATCGATATCGAGTTGGCGCCGGGCACCATCACCGCGCTGGTCGGCCCCAGCGGATCGGGTAAGTCCACACTGGCCAAACTGCTGCCTCGCTTCTACGACGTCGGATCGGGCCGAATCACCGTCGGCGGCCGCGATATCCGCGACCATTCGACCGAAGAGCTCTACCGCACCGTCGGATTCGTATTCCAGGATGTGCGGCTGATTCGCGGCAGCATCCGCGAGAATCTGCGGCTGGCCCGTCCCGACGCCGATGACGCCGCGCTGGAGCGGGCGGCCGTGGCCGCGCAGATCCACGACCGCATCGTGGCCCTGCCGCGCGGTTACGACTCCGAAATCGGCGTCGACGCCACCCTGTCCGGCGGTGAGGCGCAACGCCTCTCGATCGCCCGGGCGCTGCTGGCCGACACCCCGGTGCTGGTGCTGGACGAAGCCACCGCCTTTGCCGACCCGGAATCGGAGGCCGCAGTGCAGGACGCCTTGGCGGTGCTGGTCGCCGGGCGCACCGTGCTCGTCATCGCGCACCGGCTGCACACCATCACCGGAGTAGACCGAATCCTGGTGCTGGAGCACGGAACCGTGGTCGAACAGGGCGATCACGCGAGCCTGCGCGATGCGGGCGGCACTTACCAGCGGCTCTGGGAGATCAACGAGGCGGCACTGGGTGATCTGGCCATGATCGACAGCGCGGAGGGCGCACGATGATTCGCAAGGTACTCGGCCTGATTCCGGCCGAATTCGCCCATCTGACCCCGAAACTCTTCGCCGCGATCGTGGCCCAGGCGCTCAGCCAGGCGGCGGCCTACCTGCTGTTGGTGCCGGTGCTGGAGGCCTTGTTCGGCAATGAACTCGGCCGCGCCTGGTTCTGGACGCTGTGGATGCTGCTCGCCGTCGCGGGTGTGGTGGTCTTCAGCTACCTGCAGGCCGCGATCGGACTGCGTATCGGCGTCGGTATGCAGCGCGGGCTGCAGACCCGGCTCGGTGACCACCTGAATGCGCTGCCATTGGGCTGGTTCGAGACGCGCGATGCCGGGCCGCTGTCGCGGATCGTGGTGGAGAACGTGCGAGAAGTGCAGGGCCTGGTCGCCTACCTGCTCGCCAAGGTCCTCACCGCCGTCATCGTCCCGCTCGGGGTCGCGGTCGGCATGCTGTTCGTCGACTGGCGGATCTCGCTGGCCATGCTGCTCGCCGCCCCGGTGCTCTACCTGGTCAACGGCCTCGCCGATCGCACGTATACCCGCGCGGACCAGCGAATGCACGCCGCGGCGACCGAAGCCGATTCGCGGGTTATCGAATTGGCGCAGGCACAACCGGTGTTGCGGGCCTTCGGCGCGGTCGGACGCGGCAACCGCGCGCTCGATACCGCGCTGGCCGGGCAGCGGTCCGCGGGCCTGAGGATGATCGTCGCCAGCGTGCCGGGTCTGATCTTGTTCGCGCTCTTCGTCCAGGCCGTTTTCCTGGTGCTGGTGTACGTGGTGCTGGGACAGGTGACCGACGGCGCGATTTCGGCGGCCGCCGCGATTGCGCTGATCGCGGTGAGTGCGCGTTTCATCGAGCCGCTCAATCAGGCCGCGCAGCTGGGCAATGCGCTGCGCTCGGCGGCGGCCGCCGCGGACCGGATCGATGAGCTGCTCGCGGAAGCGATACTGCCGGAGGCGGATATGCCGGTCACCCCCGGCGCGCCGTCGGTGATCTTCGACAATGTGTCCTTCGGATACCACGCGGGCGAACCGGTGCTGACGGAGGTAACCTTCAGCGTCCCCGCGGGCACCACCACCGCGATCGTCGGGCCGAGCGGCGCGGGCAAGACCACCCTGCTGCGGCTGGCCGCCCGGTTCTACGATGTCGATTCCGGCCGGGTCGCGGTCGGCGATCACGATGTGCGCGAACAGCCCTCGGCGACACTGCTGGATCAGTTGTCCCTGGTCTTTCAGAACGTCTACCTCTTCGATCAATCGGTGGCCGACAATATTCGGATCGGCAGGCCGACGGCCACCGACGCCGAGGTGCGGCGCGCGGCCGAGGCGGCCCGGGTGGACGAGATCGTCGATCGGCTCCCCGACGGCTTCGACACCCGTGTCGGCGAGGGCGGCACCACGCTCTCCGGCGGTGAACGCCAACGTGTTTCGATCGCCAGAGCCCTGCTCAAGGATGCGCCCATCGTGCTGCTGGACGAGGCGACCAGCGCCCTGGACCCGCACAGCGAAGCGGTCGTGGTGCGCGGCATCCACGAAATCACCAGGGATAAGACGGTGATCGTGGTCGCGCACCGCCTGGCCACCATCGCGCACGCCGACCAGATCCTGTTCCTGGACGGTGGTCGTATCGTGGAACGTGGCACCCACGTGGAACTGCTTGCCTCCAACGGTCGCTACGCCGCCTTCTGGAACGAGCGCTCCCGAGCCACCGGCTGGCGCCTGGAACCGACGCCCGCGTAGCGGGAAGCTCAGCGGACGCGGCCGCCGTGGATGTCCGGGTACCGGGCCGCCGCGGCCGCGATATCCGCCGCGGGTCCGCCGAACGGCTCGGCCAGGAACGCCACCAGGATGTCGTTGGTCGCGCGCTGGGTCTGCTGCGGTCCGCGGCTGCCGCCGATGACCTGGGCCGCGGCGAATCGTGCGGGGGCCGAAAGGAACAGCGGCACATCGGTGAAGCTGTAGTGGTTGGCCTGCGCGATCTCGTAACGGAATCCCGGCGCGGCCAGGTGTTCGAGCAGTGTGCGGTTGCCGTCCAGAAACCGCTGTGAGTGGCCCGTTTCCGAATGATCGCTTTGCACCAGAAGGAACGGCTGCCGCAGCGACTGTTCGGGCAGTGTCCCGTAGAGCGTGCCATCGATATTGGCCGCCGCGTCGATCCGCGGATCATCGGCGAGGGCCGCTGCCGCGCTCGCTCCGCCGAACGAATGCCCCACCACCGCAACGTGATCAGTATCGATCCGGTTCTCCAGTGGGCCGAGCACTTCCGGCCTGCTCAGCTGGTCGACGACGAAACGAAGATCCGCCGTGCGTATTCCGAGCTGCTCGCTCATGTATCGATTGCCGTCGGGATCGTCGTCCTCGAGCCGTTCGACCAGTGTCGCGAGGGTGCCGTCGGCGAGTTCGGTGACGGCCGCCTCGTAGGGATGGTCGACCGCGAACACCACGAAACCGCGGCTGGCCAGGTCGGTGATCAGTCCGGTGTAGAAGGCCCGCGGTGCGCCGTATCCGGGGGAGAACAGTACCACCGGCCAGCGTTCCCGGTCCGGGCTGACGGGCACCTCGGCTCGGGCGTTGGTATCGATGTGGTCGTAGCGGCGCATGACGAATCCGGGGATCTGGGTCACCCGATCCGGTAATCGCCCGACTCCGTCCAGGTACACGTACTGCCGCCCGGAGTCGACCTGCGTCGGATACCACGCCTGGACAACCACATTGCGCCGGTCCTCGGCCGAATCGGTTGCGGCTTCGGGTCGTTGCTCGTCGACCCACCGAAAGATGGCCGAGCCGACCGCGTAACGGCCGGTCGGCTCGGGGAGCTCGGGTACCGGGACCAGGCTCCAGGGCAGCACCGCCACGGCGGCGAGCAGCCCGAGCAGGCCGCGGCCGGTCAGCGCGGGCAGCTTCCGTCGCGGCTGAGCGAGTCCCAGGGTCCACACGGCCAGCCCGGTGGCGACGATCACGAGGTAGATCGGCACGAACTGCCAGTAGAAGTCCTCCAGCGCCCACTGGACAGCGCAACCCAGGACCAGCAACGGCAGCACGATCGGTGCGGCGCGCAGCCCGACCCGCGGGGAGACCACCACGGTTACCGCGAAAACGATGGTGACAGCGGAGATCACCGCGTCGATGACCGACATTTCCGACTCGCTTCGATGTGATCTGTTCGGGACGGCCCGGTGCCGACCCGACTTCGGATCCCAGCCTGCCGAGTACCGGTCTCCGGCGCGTCACCAGAAGGTAGTGCGATGATCATCCTCGGGGATGACGCGAGGGTATCCCTGTTGCGGCGATCGCTCGGCCGGGTGTGGCCGCGGCCGTACCCGACGAGTTGGAAGGCGCCCACCGTCGAGGACTACGCCCGGACGGGTGGATCAGTTCTTTACCGGACGGTTCGGGGCCGTCGACTCGACGGCGGGGCCAGCGTCACGGCAGCCTACGAACGAGTGCTCGGCGCTGACCCTGGCATCGGAAATCACCCAGTACCGCGGATGGCTCGAGCATGCGATCGGCGCCGCCGCCACCGCCCGCCGCACCCTCGGCGCGGCGGTGAGCTTCGCCGAGGAGGCGCGAGATCCGGACCGCCTCGCGCACAGCCTCGGATTCCTCGGCTACGTGACTGTCAGCGCAGGGAACTACGGCGAAGTCCTGGCCCTGTCCGACGCCGCCCTCTCCGTGCGCGACGCACACCCGGTCGTCAACGCCTACGGGCGGATGCGCCGTGCCGAACTACTCGCCGCCCACGGAGCGAAACGCGAAGCGCAACACTCGCTCATCCTCGCGGACTCGGCGTCGGAAGCGGCGGACGGTATCGAACCGCCCCCGTCGATGTACATGCCCGCCGAGCACCGCGGAACCGAATGGCTGGCCTCGGCGCTGCGGCGCGTCGACCCGGACATGGTCGACGCCTGAAAACCGGGACGACCTGTACGTATCTCCGGAGACTACTTCCAGTAGGCCTGGTACTTGATCGCCGTCTTCGGCAGATTGTGGATGTTCTTGAGAGTCTTCACGATCGACCGGGTGGTGTGACCGTCACAGGCAACCCACGCGAAAGCGTCACCGGGGCAGGTGATCTCCTGTGCCTTCTCGCGCAGCAGGCGTCCGTCGTCGACGCGCTGCATCCAGGTCACCTCGTGGTGCGGCTTATTGCGCAGCGTCAGCGTCCGGTCGGACTCGTACTGCCACTCCAGCCAGACCCGGGCCGGGGTGTCGCCGATGGACTCGAGCAGCGAGTTGATCGCGGGCAGCGAGGCGGTATCGCCGAAGACGACGTACTCGCTCGGGGTGGTCTCGGGCAGTTGGAAATTCGAGCCGAGCACGCTGACATCGAGCTTGTCACCGGTCGCGGCTCGCTGTGCCCAGCTGGTGGCGGGACCGTCGTGCAGTGCGAACTCGATGAAGAAGCTGTCGCCCGCCGGATCCTGATCGACCAGGGTGTAGCCACGGTGATGCAGCTTGTCGCTGGTCTCGTCCGGAATCCACAGCCGGACCCACTGGGTGGGGTGCACCGGGTGGTCGGCGAGCAGCCCGCCCGCGTTGAAGCCGATCCGGATGAACTTGTCGGTCACGTACTCGGTCGAGGTGACCGTGAGCTGGTAATCAGCGCCACCCCAGGCCTTGACGATTACTCCGTTGAATCCCTTGCCCATGCGACTAAGGTTAGCCTAACGACACTTAATTGTCTTGTCGTGGCCCTCGCTCGCTGGCACATGATGGGCCGCCGACCGCTCACTGAGCGATCGGCAGCCCGATCGGATTGCGCCCGCAGCCGATTGCGTCAGCAGGAGAGCAACAGCGCGGAGGCAAGGCTGCACTGTGCCTGCTGGGTCAGCTTCCAGGTGCCGCCGATCTGCTTCCAGGAGACGTCATAGGTGAAATCGGGGTAGCCCTCGGTGGTGACCAGTAGCTGCGCGTCGATCCGGTTGCCCGAGACGGACGGGTTGATCACGGTGTAGCGCAGGCTCGGCGGCGCCATTGCCATCAGGTCGGCGATCTTGTCCATGGTGGCGATCCCCGCCTCGCCCGACTCCAGTTCCGCGGCGCGGGCCGCGCGCCCGGCGCCCGGATTGATGGCGACGCCCAGCTTGGCGGTGAGCTCGCCCGCGCTCGGCGCCTGGGCGCGCAGCGGTGCGGTGATCGGCGCTGCGGCGGCGACACCTGCCGTGCTCGCGACACCCGTCAGTGCTGCGGTGAGTGCGATCGCCGCGGCGGCAATGCGGGTGGCGGTCTTGTTTGCGGGGGTTTTCATAGTTGTCCAATCGTTCTCGTGTGTGAGAGTCGCCGCTCTCGGCTAACGTCAGGATGCAATATAAGGTAAGCCTATGCAAACATAGCTGGCCTGGCTGTGGGTAGCGACACGTGAGCGAGAGTGGAGATTCGGTGGAAACACTTCTGGTGGTCGGAGCCGGGCCGAAAGCCCTTGCGGTGGCGGCGAAAGCGCATGTGCTGCGCCGACTGGGTCTGCCCGCGCCGCACGTCACGGTGGTCGAAGCGCACGCGGTGGGTGGAAACTGGCTGCCAAGCGGGGGGTGGACCGACGGCAGGCACCGGCTGGGTACCAGCCCGGAAAAGGATGTCGGCTTCCCCTATCACTCGACCTGGGCGCGCGGCCGCAACCAGGAGATCAACGAGGCCATGACGGCCTTCAGCTGGACCGCGTTCCTGGTCGAGCACGGCACCTACGCCGAGTGGATCGACCGCGGTCGCCCGAGCCCGCAGCATCATGTCTGGGCCAAATACCTGCAGTGGGTGGCGCACAAAATCGATCTGGACATGGTGCTGGGCACGGTGCGGTCCATCTCGGCGGCGGATGACGGCTGGCTGGTCCGCGCGACCGATTCGGACGGCGTGCCGACCGAGCTGGCTGCCGACCGGTTGATGATCACCGGGCCGGGACGTAGCGGCAAAGCCCTCGCCAAACATCCGAAGGTGCTGAGTATCGCGGAATTCTGGGATCTGGCAGGGCGGCGTAGCCTGCCGCTCTCCTCGCGGGTGGCGGTGATCGGCGGCGGCGAGACGGCCGGATCGGCGCTTGATGAACTGGTCGGCCACGGCATGCTGTCGATCTCGGTGATCTCGCCGATGGCGACGATCTATACCCGCGGCGAAAGCTATTTCGAGAATGCGCTTTTCAGTGATCCGATCAAATGGTGCGCACTGAGCACAGCCGAACGGCGCGATGTGATCCGGCGGACCGACCGCGGCGTGTTCTCGGTGCGGGTGCAGGAGAGCCTGCTCGCGGATAATCGGGTGCACCATCTCCAGGGCCGAGTCGTGCGGGTCGCCGATCAGGGTGACGGCGTCGCTTTGACGCTGCGCAACGAGATGCGCCCGGATCAGGTGCACGGCTTCGATCTGGTGATCGATGCCACCGGCGGTCAATCGCTCTGGTTCCTGGACCTCTTCGATTCGGATGCCGCGGATGGGCTGGAGCTCGCCGTCGGCGGTGCGCTCACCCACGATCGGATCGAGGCGTCCATCGGATACGACCTGGCCGTCTCGGGCTTGGACAGCAAGCTCTATCTGCCGAATCTGGCCGCGCTGGCGCAGGGGCCGGGCTTCCCGAATCTCAGCTGTCTCGGCGAACTTTCGGATCGGGTGTTGCGCGCGGCGCCGGTGCATCCGCTGGCGGAAGCGGGAGTGCGAGCCGGTAAGATAGGCTAGCCTAGCCTAATTATCGAAGAAGAGGTTGCAGTTTCATGCGTATCGTGTCGTTCGGATTCCAGACCTGGGGTCGCAGGACACTCCAGGCCCTGATCGACTCCGAGCACGAGGTGGTGCTCGCCGTCACCCATCCGGCAAGTGAACACGCGTACAAGGGGATTTGGTCGGATTCGGTCGAAGAGCTCGCGCACGAGCACGGCATCCCGGTGCATCTCACCGAACGTGCCGACACCGAGACCATTGATCTGGTGAAACGGGCCGAGCCGGACGTCATCGTCGTCAACAGCTGGTACACCTGGATGCCCGCCGAGCTGTACAACCTGCCCCCGCACGGCACGCTGAACCTGCACGATTCGCTGCTGCCGAAATTCACCGGATTCTCCCCGGTACTGTGGGCGCTGATCAGCGGCGAATCCGAGGTCGGCCTGACCGTCCATCGGATGGACGAGGGCCTCGACAGCGGCGATATCCTTGTGCAGCATTCGATTCCGGTGCGCCCCGGCGACACCGGCACGGAGCTGGTGTTGCGCGGTATGGAGCTGATCCCGGGTGCGCTCGCCGAGGCACTACACCTGCTGGAATCCGGCACGGCGGTATGGCGGCCGCAGAACAGCGCCGAGCGGACCTATTTCCACAAGCGTAGCGATCGGGACAGTCTCATCGACTGGCGCTGGGACGCGGTCGAGTTGGAGCGTTTCGTACGGGCCTTGTCCGATCCCTACCCGAATGCGTTCAGCTACTACCGCGGTGAGCGGATTCGGGTGGTGGCCGCAGCCGTCGCCGATATCTGCTTCGGCGGTACTCCCGGCCGGGTTGTCGTCCAGGACGGCAGGGCCGCGGTGGTGGTCGGCGAACAGGCATATCGCGGTCGCAACCGCGGCCTGATCATCGAGCGGATTCGCACCGAAGACGGCTGTGAATACGACGGTGTCCAATTCTTTTCCCGCGGTGGCTATCTCACCGACACCCCTGACGCAGGAGCTTTGTGATGTCGAAGAAACTCGGGTGGATCAGAAGATTCCACAAGCCGGCGTCGGGAAACTGTCCACCGCTGCTGATCTTTCCGCATGCGGGTAGCGGCGCCTCGACCTACCGCAATTTCTCGAAGGCGCTGAGCAAGCATTTCGACGTCATTGTCTTCCAATATCCGGGACGGCAGGACCGGGCTGCCGAACCTCCCGCTACCGGCCTGCCCGAGCTCGCCGCCGGTGCACTCGCGGAATTTCTTGTATCCGAACAGAACCGCCCGGTGCCGATTACCGTCTTCGGGCACAGCATGGGCGCGGTGACCGGATTCGAATTCGTCCGCCAGGCCGAAGCGGCTGGTATCCAGGTGGCGCTGCTCGCGGCGTCGGGTGCGGTCGCGCCGTACCGGGTCGTGGATATGCCGCCGCACCCCACCGAGGACGAGGCCCTGCTCGATCACCTCGCCGCGCTCGACGGCACCGGTGCGGACGTGCTGGCCAGCCGGGAGATCATGCGGATGGCGCTGCCCGCGCTCAAGGCCGACTACGCGGCCTTCGATGCCTATGTCTGTGAGCCGGAGGTGGGGGTCCGGGCCCGGATTCACGCACTGGGCGGCGCGGACGACGAACATGTCACCGCGCGACACCTACACGAATGGGCGAAGCACAGCGCCCATGACATCGCGGTCAGTCTTTTCGACGGCGGCCATTTCTATGTGCACGACCACGTCGCGGACATCGTGGATCTGCTTACCACCGAAGTTCTTTCCGCTAGTTAGATTTCCGTTCGTACGTAAGGTCCAGCATGAGACGCTCCGTTTCGGGGAATGAAGATCACATTGTCATCACCGGAATGGCGGTGGAAGCGCCAGGGGGAATCGATACACTCGGTGAGTTCTGGTCCGCCCTGGCCGAATCCAGGGAGCTGATCGGACCCCTCCCGCGCGATCGAGAATGGCCGCTCGACGAACTGTTCGCGCTACACCGGCTGGAGGGCTGGGGTGCGGTCCCGGACGCCGGTGGATTCCTCACCGGCGCTACCGAATTCGACCCGCAGTTCTTCGGTATCACTCCCCGCGAGGCGATCGCCATGGACCCGCAGCAGCGGGTGGCGTTGCGGGTGGCATGGCGGGCGCTCGAACACGCCGGGATCAATCCCGGCGGTCTGGATGGAGCCGAGGCGGCCTGCTTCATGGGCGCCTCGGTTACCGAATACGGTCCGCGGGCCGCGGAAGTGAACGACTACAACGGCTATCGGGTGGCGGGCACGGCACTCGGCGCCGTGGCCGGGCGCATCTCACACAGCTTGGGGCTGGTCGGTCCGTCGGTGACGGTGGATACCGCGTGTGCGTCATCGCTGACCGCGCTGCACCAGGCCGTCGCCGCGGTGCGCGAGGGCGAATGCGACTGGGCGCTGGCGGGCGGCGTCTGCGTGATGGGGTCACCGGGTGCGTTCTATGAGTTCGCCAAGAACAACGCGCTGGCGACCGACGGTCACTGCCGCGCTTATTCGGCCGGCGCCACCGGCACCGTTTGGGGCGAAGGCGCCGGGGTTGTCGTGGTGGAGCGTGAGTCGCGGGCCCGTGAGCTCGGGCACCGGATCTACGGCCGGGTGCTGGCCACCCGGATCAACCACAACGGCAAGGGTGCACCCATCGTGGTGCCGAGCGCGCGGGCCCAGGAAACGTTGGTGCGCAAGACCATTGCCGCGGCGGATATCGATCCCGCGCTGGTCGGGCTGATCGAGGGACATGGCACCGGAACCCCGGTGGGCGACCCGCTGGAGCTTGCCGCTCTGTGCGATACCTACGGTGCCGCGACCGAGCGAGAACGCGGCCCACGGCTCGGTTCGGTGAAAACGAACCTCGGGCACGCCCAGGCCGCGGCGGGTGCGCTCGGCCTGATCAAGGTGCTGCTCTGCGGTGCGCGCGGGCAGATCGCGCCGAGCCGCTACGCGGACGATCCGGCGGACTCGGTGCAGTGGGCCGAGACCGGCCTGCGGCTTGCCGACACACTCGAAACCTGGCCCGCCCGGGAGGGTTTCCGGTACGGGGCCGTTTCCTCGTTCGGCGTCGCGGGCACCAATGCGCACGCCATCGTGGCCATGCCAGTAGCGGAGGAGATCCATGCCTGACTACCGCCTGCCGGACGGCACCATCCCGGTGCTGCTGTCCTCCGAAACCGCCGACGGCATGCGTGCCGAGGCTGCGGCGCTGCGCTCCTATCTGGAGAAATATCCGCAGGTGACCCCGGATGCCGTGGCGGACATGCTGTTTCGTACACGGATTGCCCGCAAGCGGCGCTCGCTCGCCATGGTCAGCACGCGTGAAGAACTGCTCGCCGCACTTGACGCCGTTGTCGCCGATACCGCACATCCGGCCGTGGTCAGCACCGTCGGCGCCGCGACCGCGCGCCGGATCGGGTTCGTCTTCCCCGGCCAGGGCAGCCAGCGCCCGGGGATGGGCACACTGTATTACGAGCTGTCGCCGGAGTATCGGGCCGAGGTCGACGCCTGCGCGGCGATTCACCTCGAGCGCTACGGCCATGAACAGCCGCTGCACTATCTGCTCGGCACTGCCGGGAAATACGAGGAAGCGGTCTGGGAGGTCCAGCCCGCGTTGATGTTCCACATGACCGGGTTGGCCGCGATGTGGCGTGCGGCCGGAGTGCGCCCGGTGGCGACTGTCGGGCACAGCCAGGGCGAATTGGCGGCGGGCGCGGTATCGGCGGTAATGACCCGTCGTGACGCGGTGCTCGCGGTAACGCATCGGGCCCGGTTGGTAGAACGGATCGCGCCACGCGGCTATTCGATGGCGGTGCTCGGGATGGATCGCGAGGAATGCGAGCAGTTGCTGGCTCGCCATTCCGGATGGGCCGAGCTTTCTGTGGTCAACGCGCCGCATATCCTGGCCATCTCGGGTGATCGGGAGACCATTGTCGAGATGGTGGCGATCGCGGGGGAGCGGGGCAGATTCGCGAAGGAGATCCAGGTCGCCTATCCGGCCCACACCTCGATCGTGGCGGAACTCCGCGAGGAATTCGTGCGGCTGCTCGGCGACGAAATGAGCAGCCCGACCTTCCATCAATCCGAAATTGCCTGTTACGGAGCCACTCTCGGTACCGAAATCACCCCCGATCTGACGCATGAGCACTACTGGTATTGGAATCTGCGCAATCGGGTTCGCTTCGACCGCGCCATCGTCGCGGCCGCTGCCGAGGTCGACACCTTCATCGAGATCTCCGAACACCCCATGCTGCAGCTCGCCGTGCAGGAGAACCTGACCCTGGTGCCCCCGGATCCGGTGCGGGGACCGAGGGACTTCCAGGTCATCGGCACCTCGCTGCGTACCGCCACCGGACTGCGGGAATTCACCCGTAATCTGGCCGCAGTCGCGGTGAGCGATCTGAACTACCCGTGGGAGAGTCTTCGGATCGATTCGGGCGCGCGGCCGCGGCTGCCGCTGCCCGATTTCCCGCACACGGTCACCAATCCGAAGCGGCTCTGGGCGGCCTATCGTCCGGCCGTTTCCATTGTGCCCGCCCCCGCCGCGGTCGAGCCCGTACGGCTGGTCGAAGAGTGGGCCCGGCTGTCCCGGCGTACCTTGATCGCGCCGCGGACCGTGCTGGCGGTGGGTTCGAGCGATGATCGTTGTGCCGAACTCCGTGCCGCACTCGAACTTCGGGCCGGGCGGCATGGTGCGACTGTATTCGGGAGTGGCGTCGTGGATCTCGACTCCACCGCAACCCCGGACACAGTGCTGGTACTGGTTCCGCCGAGTGCTGCCGTCGACCAAGCGGCCGCCGTCGCCGAATTCGCCGATTTCGCCGCGGATACGTCGTGGCGCTCGGCGCTGGGCGCGGGGATCACCGAATGCTGGTTGGTGACCACGGGCGCGGAAGCGGCGCGGCAGCAGGATATTCCGGCACCGGCACAGGCCGCGGTGGCCGCGGCCTTCCGAAGCATCGCGCTGGAACATATCGGCGTCGCATTCCGCCACCTGGATCTGCCGCCGGATGCCGTCGCGCAGCCGCCGAATGTGTTGGCAGACCGGATTCTGGACGCGATACATCTCGCGCAGGAGCCGGAATTGGCGGTGCGCGAGGGCGCGCTGTACGCGAAGCGCCTTGTGGTGGACCACCAATCGACGGCCGCCGCCGTCGTACCGCGCGAAGCGCTCATCGTCGGCGGCACCGGACATGTCGGATCGGCATTCTGCGCCGAACTCGTCCGCGCAGGCGCGGCCCGGGTCACCCTGGTGAGCCGTCGCGGTGAGACCGAAGCCTTCGGCCCGCGGCTGCGTGAGCTCCGCGCGCTCGGCACCACCGAAATCGATGTGGTGGCCTGCGATATCACCGATGAGACGGCGGTGGCCGCATTGGCGGATCGATACGGTGCGGGAGCCGTGGATGTCGTCGTCCACGCGGCCGTCGACTACGTGTACTCGACCGAAACCGAAGCCTCCGATGCCGTGACGGCCTCGGCCTCGAAGGTACTCGGCTTGGAACGGGTGTTGCGGCTGGTACCGCAGACCCCCGATTGCCGTGTCCTGCTGTGCTCTTCGTTCGCCGCCACGCTCGGTGGTGTGGGCCAGGCCATGTACGCGGGTGCCAACCGCATGCTGGACAGTATCGCGCAGCGGCTGCGCGCCGAAGACCGCCATTGCACTTCGGTGCAGTGGGGATTGTGGGTTCTGCCCGCACAGGCGGATGCCGCGGTGCGGACCAGGATCGAGGGTTCGGGGCTGCTCCCCATGGCCGAGCCCGCCGCTGTCGCCGCGGGACTCGCCGACCTTCCCGCCAACAGCATTGTGTTGTCGGCCGATTGGACGCGATTGCGCGGTATCGCGGAGGCGGTCGGGTTGGCGCCGGTCTTCGATCCCGCTCTGGCCGAACTGGAGAGAACCGCCGAACCGCCGACTCCGGCCGAAAGCGCCGCACCCGCACCAATTGTCACGTCCACCACGGACGAGGGCACATTGGCCGAGCAGATGCGCCGCGAACTCGATCGGGTCATCTGCGGCGACGGCCCCGAGGCCATCGACGGCTCGGTTCCCTTGGTGGCATTGGGCCTGGACTCGTTGCAGACGCTGGATCTGCGCAAACGGATTCAGGCCGAGCTGAACCGCGATCTGCCGGTGGCCGCGATCATGGGCGGCGCGTCGCTGGACGACGTCGTGTTGCTGATGTCCGAGAACGAGAACAAAGGCTGAGGAGTCGGCTTCATGTCGCAGAACACCCAGGCGCCCGCCCCCGAAATCGAGGACGTTCTCGCACTGAGCCCGCTACAGGAGGGTCTGTTCTCACTAGCACGGCTGGCCGGGGACGACGATCTGTACGCCATGCAATTCGTGGTCGAATGTGCCGGTCCGGTCCGAGTGGACGTGCTGCGGCACAGTGTCGAGGTAATCCTGCGCAGGCACGGCAACCTGCGAGCCTCGTTCTGGGATCGCGATCTGCCGAGGCCGGTGCAGATCGTGCCCACCGCCGTCGAGCTGCCGTGGTCCGAATGCACCGCGACCGCGTCGGAATTCGATGCTTTCGCGGCGGCGGAGGCGCGTCGCAGCTTCGACTTGGCGCACGGTCCGCTGCTGCGGGTGGTGTTGGTTACCATGCCGGACGGCGTGCGCCGCATGATCGTCACGGCGCACCACATCCTGATGGACGGCTGGTCGCTGGGCGTGTTCTTCCGTGAGCTGTTCGCGCTGTACCAGGCGGGCGGCTCGGCCGATGTGCTGCCCGCGCCCCGGCCCTACCGCGACTACATCGGCTGGCTCGGTGCTCGTGATACCGAGGCCACCACTCGCGCATGGGTCGACTATCTACGGGATCTGACGCCGCTCATAGTGGCCGAGCGCGCCGAGGATACTGTGAATACAGTTGCGCCTCAACTGCATCCCTTGCATCTCGGAAAGAGGGAGACCGACCGCCTGCAGCGGTGGGCGCGCGAGCACGGGCTGACCATGAATACCGTGGTGCAGTTCGCTTGGGCGGTGCTACTCGGCCGTCTCACCGACCGGCGCGATGTCGTCTTCGGCACCACGGTTTCGGGCCGACCGGAGGAGCTGGCCGGTGTGGACACCATGATCGGCCTGTTCATCAACACCATACCGGCCCGGGTCCACTGGGACGGCAAGGATTCCGAAGACGACGGTGTGGTGCGGATGTGCGCGCGGCTGCAGCGCGAGTCGGCGATGCTGCGCGATATCGGCTACCTCAGCTTGTCCGCCATCCAGCGTGCGGTCGGGCGCGGCACGCTTTTCGATACCCTCTTCGTCTTCGAGAACGCGCCCGTCTCCGACCTACTGAAACCGATCGACGCGGGCGACGGCGTCAGCTTTCGGCCGATCGCCTCGGAGAGCCTGACCCACTATCCACTCGCGGTGGTATCGCATGTACTCGACGGCGAATTGACGGTGGTCGTCGAGGCGGTGCCAGGGGTGCTCGGCCCGTTGTCCGCACCCGATCTCGCGCGGCGGCTCGTCTCGGTGCTGGGTCAACTGCCCGAAATCGGTTCGGCGGGACCGGATGCACTGGATGTGCTGCTACCTCATGAGCATCCGCGGATGCCGACCGAGGCCGTTGCGGAGGTGCGTGGTGCGACGGTGCCGGAGCTGTTCGCGCGCCAGGTCTCCGCCACACCGGATGCCTTGGCGCTCAGTACGGAGTCCGAGCGATACAGCTATCGGCAGCTGGCGGCGGACGCGCGAGTACTGGCCGACGGGTTACGGGCCCGCGGTATCGGTACCGAAGACGTTGTCGCCCTGGCGATGCCGCGATCCGCAGGGTCGATCGTAGCGATTCTCGCCGTGCTCACCGCGGGCGCCGCCTACGTCCCGATCGACCTCACCCTGCCTGCCGCTCGCATCGAATCAGTTCTGCGACAGGCGAATCCGCGAATAGTTCTGATCGATTCGGTCGGCCCCGGCACGCTCGGCGAGACCGCGGTCCCGGTCTGCACCGTGGACGAACTGCGCCACGCCGAACCCGGTGCGAATATTGCGTCGCCGCGCCCCGAGCAGAGCGCATACCTGATCTTCACCTCGGGCTCTACCGGAGAACCCAAGGGCGTTATCGGTACTCACGCGGCGCTGACCAGCTACTTCGCCGATCATCGGGATCGGGTGTATCGGCCCGCGGTCGCCAGGCTGGGGCGGACGCTGCGCATCGCCCACGCCTGGTCCCTGAGTTTCGATGCCTCCTGGCAGCCACTGGTCGGGCTGCTCGACGGACATGCGGTCCACCTGTTCGACGCGGAGGAGATGCGAGACGCGCGGCGGCTGGTCGACGGCATGACCCGCCACGGGGTGGACATGATCGACACAACGCCGTCGATGTTCGGACAGCTCGCGGCCGCGGGTTTGGTGGCCGAGGATCGGCCGGGTGGCCCGCTGCCGGTGCTCGCGCTCGGCGGCGAGGCCATCGGTGTTCCGCTGTGGCAACAGTTGTCGGCACTCCCGCACACCGCCGTCTACAACTGTTACGGCCCCACCGAGACCACGGTCGAAGCGGTGGTGGCCGCGGTGACCGACGCCGAGCCCGAGCCGGCCATCGGTGCACCCGTGACCGGGATGACCGGTTATATCCTCGATTCGAGGCTGCTTCCGGTTCCGGACGGTGTGCTCGGTGAGCTGTACCTGTCCGGAACCCAGGTCGCACGCGGCTATGTGGGTCGGCCGGGTGGTACCGCCGACCGATTCGTCGCCGATCCGTTCCGGCCCGGTCGGCGGATGTATCGCACCGGAGATCTGGTGCGGCGCTTACCTTCCGGCAGTATCGCCTACCTCGGCCGCGCCGATGATCAGGTGAAGATCCGTGGCTATCGCATCGAGATCGGCGATATCGATGCTGCCCTGCTGGCCAGGCCGGGCGTCACGGCCGCCGCGACGGTAGTCGTGCGACGCACCGGCGGCCCCGCCTTGGTCGGATTCGTGGCGGGCACGGATCTCGATGCCGCCCAGGTGCGTTTCGGACTTGTCGACCGACTACCCGGATATATGATCCCGCAGCGCGTCGTCGTTGTGGACGGGTTGCCGGTGACCGGCAATGGCAAGCTCGACACCCGTCGCCTTGCCGACCTCGCTCGGGATGCTCTCGATGAGTCCTCGGCCACGGGTGTCGCGCCACGCACCGAAACCGAACACACCCTGTGCGCGGCCTTCGCGGCGCTGTCCGGCGGGCAGACGCCGGGGATCGACGACGACATGGTCGAACGCGGTCTCGACAGCATTGTGGCGATCTCACTGGTAAACGCGGTACGCGGCGCCGGTCTCGCGGTCACCCCGCGAATGGTCCTCGGCGCGGCCACCATTCGCGAGCTGGCCGCACAGATCGATGCGAGCGACGCACCGCGGCGGGCCGCGGACTCCGACGGCTACGGCCCCGTCGGACCGGTGCCGATCGTGTCGTGGATGTACGAATACGGCGGATACCGCAGGCTCGCGCTGAGCACGCTGATCGAACTGCCGACAGGTATCGATCGACCGCGGCTGGAAGCGGTGCTGCAGGCGCTGCTGGACGGTCACGACATGCTGCGGTCGCGCTTCGAGCCGACGGCCGATGGCTATGAGCTGCACACTCGGCAACCGGGCAGTGTGCGCGTCGGCGAACTACTGCGAGTCGTCGCGGCCACAGACGATTTCGAAGCCACCGTGGCCGCGCACGCCCGCGCCGTTGCGGACGAGCTGGATCCGATGGCGGGTGATCTGGTGCGCGCGGTGTGGTTCACCCGGCGCGGCGGCGATGTGCTCTTGCTGCATATTCACCATCTCGCCGTTGATCCGGTGTCCTGGCATGTCGTCTTCGCCGACCTCGCCGCGCTGTGGGCGCAGGTCGAGACCGCAGCACCGGCCGTGCTCACCCCGCCGGTCGAGTACACCGGCTACCGGCGGTGGGCCCGACTGCTCCGTGAGCGTGCAGGTCTTCCTGAAGTCATCGGTCAAAGCACCTACTGGATCAGCCAATCCGCAGCGCCGGATCCGGCGCTCGGAGTGCGACGACCCGATCCGAGCACCGATACCTGGTCCTCCTACCGGATCAGCCCGGTGAACGTCACGGCCGAAACCACCCGGAATGTTCTGGAGCAATTATCCGGTGCCCGCGGCGTGCGCGAATTCCTTCTCACCGCGTTGACCATGGCGCTGGCAACCTGGCGCGGCGAACGTGGACAGGATCCGGCGGCGGGGGCCTATCTCGCGCTGGAGGGTCACGGCCGCGAGGATGCGGTACTGGGCGACGATGTCGATACCTCACATACCGTCGGCTGGTTCACCAGCGTCTTCCCGGCGCGGCTCGGAGCCGGCGCCATGGCAGTGGATGTCGCGGCGGCGCAGGCGGATCCGGCTGCGGCAGCGGCACTGCTGGATGCGGTGGTCGCGCATCTTGCCGCGATCCCCAACAACGGTATGGACTACGGCCTGTTGCGCTACCACCACGCAATCCCCGAATTGGTCTCGGCGTCCGAACCGCAGGTGCTTTTCGACTATCTCGGCCGCTTCGACCTCGCGGGCGCAAATCGTGCCTGGGCACCGGTCACCGATCCCGCATTGCTGCAGCGACTTCCATTGGCCAGCGAGCCGGATTTTCCGTTGCGCTATGCCCTCGATGTCATTGCGGCGGTGCACCCGGGCCCGGACGGCCCGCAACTCGCCACCCTGCTGCGCTGGAGCGAGGCCGTTTTCAGCCCCGAAGACGCGGACCGGCTTGCCGCTGTCTGGGACGAGGCCATCGTCGCACTCGCCCGCGCGCTGTAGTGCGCGCCCCAAGCCCGCCGCCCATACGTAAGGACAACACCATGTCGAACGATATTCTCGAGCGTCGTCGCCAACTCATGCAGCAGCGACTGCGGGAGAGCAATCTCAGCGCGTCCACGCCCGTGCAGGCCGCCCGCCGCTCGGGTGAACCCGCCGCACTCTCTTCGGCGCAGCGGCGCCTGTGGTTCGTCCAGACGCTCGATCCCGCCGACACCACGTTGAATATCTGTGTCGCCTACCGGCTCGACGGCGTACTGGACGCGGACCAACTGCGCAGCGCCTGCGCGACGGTGTTGGCTCGGCACGAGACGCTGCGCAGCACCTATCACGTCGGCGCCGACGGCGAGCCATATCAGCTCGCCCATGACAATGCCGAATTGGTGTGGCAGCAACACGATCTCACCGATCTGCCCGCGGAGAGCCGAGCCCGGCGGCTCGAGGTTCTCGCACGGCGCGAGTTCGCCAGGCCGTTCGACCTCGGCGTCGATCTGCCGCTACGAATCACCCTGGTGCGCAATAGTGCCGACGAGCATGTGCTGATCCTGGTGATTCACCACATCGCCTGGGACGACGAATCCTGGGCGGTGTTCTTCGGCGAGGTCAACGCGGCATACCGCGGCAACGCCGTGCTGCCGCCACTGCGTGCTCAATACGTGGATGTCGCGGTGGGCGCGGACGATAGCGGCGAGGCCGATCTCGAGTTCTGGCGTTCGGCGCTGACTCCGCTGCCGGACCGGCTCGAACTGCCTGGTCGCGGCTCGTCGGCGAATCCGTCCGCGCAGGCGGACCGGTGCACACGAACTCTTTCCGCAGAGCTGATGGAACGGGCGGCCGCGCACGGTCGTTCGCACTCTGCGAGTCCGTTCATGGTGCTGCTCGCGGCCTTTCAGACACTGATCCATCGATACACCGCCGCCACCGACTTTCTGGTGTCGGTGCCGGTTACCAACCGCGGTGGCCACGGCGCGGAGGCCCTCATCGGCTACTTCGGCAACGCACTGCTGATCCGGGCCACACCGGAGTCGTCCGACAGCTTTGCCGCACTACTCGATTCGACGCGGGACGCGTGCGTCGGCGCCTTCGCCCACCAGGGTGTGGGCGTCGATACCGTGGTTCGCGAGGCGAGCCCCGAGCGGGTCGCGGGCACCGACGGCATGGCGCGGCTGGTGCAGTTGAGTTTCAGCATGCGCGGTGATGCGAACGGGTTCGACCTGCCGGGAATCGAATCCAGCGAACTGCCGCTCGGTACCGCGGTCGCCCAGGAGCCGCTCGGCCTGCTGGTGGTCTCGGACGGCGCCGGCGCACGGATCGAGGCAACGTATCTGGTCGACGAACTGGACGCTCCCCTCGTCGAACAACTGCTCGATCAGTACTTGCGGTTGCTGGACAGCGCCCTGGATGAGCCGGATCGTCCGCTGCGCGAGCTCGACATGCTCGGCGCAACCGGCCGGGCGGGCATCCTGGCCGCGTCGCACGGCGTCCTGGTGCCGGAGTCACCGACCACCGTGGTCGAGCTGGTTCAGCACCGTGTCCGGGAACTGCCCGACCACATCGCCATCGCCTCCGACGAGCTGGAGCTCAGCTACGCGGAGTTGAACGGACGCGCGAACCGGTTGGCGCACTGGCTGATCCGGCATGGTATCGGCGCCGAGGACATCGTTGCGCTGCGGCTGGCGACCTCGATGGAATTCGTGGTCGCGGCGCTGGCGGTGTTGAAGTCGGGCGCGGCCTACCTGCCCATCGATCCCGCCTACCCGCCGGACCGCATCGAATATCTGCTCTCCGATGCCGGCCCCGGACTCGTGCTGGATCCGGGCGCCCTGGCGGTGGCGGAGGCCGAAGCCGCACTGTTGCCGGAGGTCGATCCGACGGATGCGGACCGCTCGGCGGCGCTGTTGCCGGGCAATACCGCCTATGTGATCTACACATCCGGATCCACCGGAAGACCCAAGGGAGTCCCGGTTCCACACGAGGCGATCGCCGAACACCTCACGGGTTTCGCGGCCGAATGGACCATCACCCCGCAGGACCGGGTGCTGCAATCCACCTCGGTCAGTTTCGATGCATCGCTGCTGGACATCTTCGTGACGCTGGTGGTCGGCGCCCGCGTGGTGATACCGAAACCCAACGCGTACCGGGATATTCCGTATGTGTCGGAGCTGATCACACGGCATCAGGTGACCGTGCTGCATATGGTTCCCTCGATGCTGGCGACCTTCCTGCTACTGCCGGAGGCCAACGACTGGCGGATGCTGCGCCACGTACCCGTCGGCGGTGAAGCGCTGCCCGGCGAGGTCGCCGATCGGTTCACCGCACAATTCGACGCCACACTGCGCAATCATTACGGCCCGACCGAGGCGGTGGTGTCCTCGACGCATATGCCGGTGGAGGGGCCGCAGGGCACCGGGATCGTGCCGATCGGTGTGCCGAACCGCAATGTCTACCTGTATGTGCTCGACCACGCATTGCAGCTGGTACCGACGGGTGTGGTCGGCGAGATCTATCTCGGTGGCCGCCAGCTCGCTCGCGGCTATCTGGGGCGGCCCGGCTTGACGGCGGAACGTTTCGTCGCAGACCCGTTCCGTCCGGGTGAGCGGCTGTACCGAACCGGAGATCTGGTGCGGCGCAACATGAACGGGGAGATAGAATTCGTCGGCCGGGCCGATGAGCAAGTCAAGGTGCGTGGTTTCCGCATCGAACTCGGCGAGGTGGAGGCGGCGATCACCGACCACCCGAGCGTGGCGCACAGCGTCGTCGTGGTCGCCGAACACGCGTCGCTCGGCCCGATCCTGGCCGCATATCTCGTCCCCGCGCCAGGGGTCGAGCTCGACGTGCAGCAGGTGCGTGCCCAGCTGCGGACCGCGCTACCCGAACATATGGTGCCCGTGGCATTCTCGGTGATCGATGAGGTGCCGCTGACCGCGCACGGTAAACTCGACCGGCGCGCGCTGCCCGAACCGATTGTCTCAGTGGCGGACAGATACCGGGAACCTCAGTCGCCCACCGAGATTCGGCTGGCCGCGCTGTACGCCCGGCTTTTCGGCGCGGACCGGGTCGGTGCCGACGATTCATTCTTCGAGCTCGGCGGCCACTCGCTGCTCGCGGCGCGCTTGGTCACGCTGATCCGTGCGGAATTCTGCATCGAGATCGATGTCCGCGCGCCGTTCGACACCCCGACCGTGGCCGGACTCGCCGCGCACCTGGCCACCCGTTTCCGCGACGAATCCGGCGTCGATCTCGACGCCGCGAATTCCGCGCCGGTCGCCGACGGGGCGGCTTCCCGACCAGACCTGACGAAAAGCACACGGCCCGAACGTATTCCGCTCTCCTATACACAGCGCGCCTTCTGGTTCCGGCGGCGGGTCGAGGGACCGAGAGAAGGGGAGAACTTCCGGTTCGCCCTGCGTTTCGACGGACCGCTCGATACCGAAATCCTCGGTGCCGCGGTCGGTGACGTGGTAGCCAGGCACGAGGCCCTGCGCACCACCTTTCCCGAATACGACGCGGTGCCCTACCAGCGGGTGAGCGAGCCGGGCCCGGTGGACGTGCCGGTAACCATGCTCGATTCGGCCGTATTGGACGCGGCACTGGCTGATGAAGCGGCCGAGGTCTTCGACCTGGCCGAGGGGCCGCTGATCAGGCTGCGGTTGTTCGTGATCGACTCGGATTCGCATGTGCTCTCCGTTGTCATACATCACATCGTCACCGACCGGGAGTCCTGCCAGATCTTCGTGGACGACCTCACCGCGGCCTACCGGGCCCGCGCGGTCGGCGCGGTGGGCGGGCTGCCGGAGCCCGGCATCCAGTTCGCGGATTTCGCACTGTGGCAACGGGAGATCTTCGACCATGCGCCGGGCGGTGCGCTCGGCGCCTACGGCCGGGCGCAACTGGACTACTGGCGCGATGCGCTGGCCGGGCTCCCCGACGAGGTCGCGATCGCACACGATCGACCGCGCCCGGCGGTGCTCGGCCGCCAGGGCACCAGCATCAACCGGGTGATTCCGGTGGCGACCTGGAATGCCTTGAAGGGATGGGCGGAACTTGCCGGCGCCACCGAATTCATGCTCTGCCAAGCCGCCAGTTCTGTGCTGTTGCACGTCCTCGGCGCGGGTGACGATCCGGCGCTCGGCACCACCGTCGGCAATCGGATCGGAGCCGGAACCGAGGATCTCATCGGCGTCTTCGCCGATATGGCGGTGCTACGCACCGACCTGTCCGGCGATCCGACCGTTCGCCTCGTGCTGGACCGGGTTCGCGAATCCGCGCTCGGCGCGATCAGCCACCAGGATGTGCCGCTGGAGTGCATCATCGCCGATCTCGGGTCGACTCGTGCCCACGCCGCGGGCCCGCTGTTCCAGGTGATGATGCATTTCGGTCAGCGACTGCGGCCCGTCGATTTCACCGAGTCCGGCGCGACAACGGTGACCGGATACTTCCCGGAGCACGACATCGCGTACATGGATATCCACCTGGACTACACGGTGGAGGCCAATGGCGAGTTGACGATTCGCGTCGTGGTCAACAATGACCTGTACGACCCGGCGACGGGTGGGGTTTTCGCCGACGTGCTGACGCGGGTGATGACGGCATTCGCCGCCGAGCCGGACCGGCCGCTGAGTGGTCTCGACGTCCTGCCTCCGGAGTGGGACACCGGCCGAACCGTGGTCCGCCGCATCGTGCCTGCTGCCCCGAGCTCCGTCGAGTCGGCCTGCGGCTCGCCCGCGACCGCCACCGAACGACGCCTCGCGGCAATCCTCGAAGATCTGCTGGAGATCACCGACGTGGCCCGCGACGACAACTTCTTCGCCCTCGGCGGTGACAGCATCATCGCGATCCAGTGGGCGACGCGTGCCGCCGAGGCCGAACTGCCGCTGACGCCCCAGCAGATCTTCGAATGCGCCACCCTCGCGGAACTGGCCGCCGCCGTCGATACCGCGGCCGCACAGTCGCAGGCCGCCGCGGCCGACCAGCCTGTCGAGAGCCACACCTACGCGCCGATGTCGACCTCGGGCCTCGATGCCGATGCCCTCGGCATGTTGCGTCAATCGTGGTCCGCTCAAACATGATCCGGCGGCACTAGGGTCTGAGTCGTGGTTGTGGAAGGGAACACCCGATGATGGCGCCGGTGCCCGGCTGGGCGGTTGTCGCGGTGCTGACTTTCGTCATCGCGATCGTGGTGGGGCGCTGGCTGCTGGTCCACGATTCGCTTGCCGACCGTTTGGTCGACCGCGCGCTGTCATGGATGGTGCTGGCCGTGCTGATCGAGGAGATCGGGGCGCGCACCGCATTCGCCGAGCTGACGTACCGGCTCTTCCTGGCATCGGGTGTTTTCGCGGTGGTCGATGTTCTCATCCTCGCCGCGCTCTTTGCCGGAGCCGATCCGGAGACCGTGCGGGGCTGGCAGTTCCGCTGCGTGATCGCGGCGGCATTCGGCGCCGCGGTGGTGTTCGTCATCGGGCGACCGTCCGACCCGGCGGTGCCGGGCTACGAATGGAAGATGTTGATCGTGTGGGCGGTATTCAACGTGCCGTCCGCGGTGTCGGGGACCCTGACGGTGCGGGCCTGCGTGCGGGAACTACGTATCGGCGGTGGCACAGTGCGCCAGCGGCTGGTGATTCTCGCCCTGCTGATCTCCGCCGGAACCTGGGTTTATGCCGCGGTTTTCGACGGTGCGCGGGTGCTGGCCGGGTATCCGTCGATCAGTCCGGCCGCGTACTGGAGCGTGGGATCGTGCCTGGGCTTCGTCGGGATTGTGGCTCTCACCGCCGTTCCGATGCTGAAGGTTTTCATCGCGCGCCGGGGTTGGGACAGTGAGAGCCGTAAGATTCGCCGGCTACGGCCGCTGTGGCGGGATCTGACCGCGGTTGTACCCGGGGTGGTGCTGACCGACCACGTCGAAAACGGTCGCGAGCCCGCGTCCCAGCTGTACCGCATGCTGGTCGAGATCCGGGACGCGCTGGTGCACCTGCGGGCCTATGTGCCCCGGCAGGAGTTCGGTGGCTGGCCCTCCGCGCTGCTTATCGCACGTGCCGCCCAATCCAAATCGAATGGTGGCCTGCCGCCGGTGGTCGGGTCGGCCGACCGGCCGGAACCTATCTCCGGTGATCTGGAAACCGAACTCGAGCAGTTGCTGGAACTCGCCAAGGAATGGCAGGAAGCCTGGGCGTTCGACCGGCCTCCGGTGATCGCGCCGGGGGCCGGGGAGGCGTGGTGACATAGAATCGCTGGCACCGATCGGTCCGAATGCTGCGTGGAGGGCGGAGATGAGCACCCCTGCGCCGACCTGGCTCGCGGCGTTGGATGTCGTTGCGGTGTGCGGGGTTACGGCGGCACGCTGGTGGCTGGTCGACGACACCGTGGCCCATCGGCTGATCAACCGGGCGTTGATGTGGTTGAGCCTGGGCGTGACTGCCGCGCAGTTCGGATTCTGGTTCGGCGCGACCGAGATCTGCTACCAGATCTTCCTGGCCCTGTGCCCGCCCGCGATGGCGAACGTATACGGCCTGGCACAGCTGCTCATCGGTGCCGACCCGGAGACCGCGAGCCTGCGTCAGCGGCGTTACGACATCGCCGCGCTGCTCGCGGGTGCGGCGATATTGCTGATCGGGCAGCCCATGGACCACACCGGATCGGAATTCTGGTGGCGGGCCGCGATCTACTGGTTGATCTTCAATGTGCCGGCGCTGGTGGCGGGTGCACTGCTGGCTCGGGCCTGTGTGCGGGAGTTGCGGCTCGGCGCCGGGCCGCGGGAACTGTTCGCCTACGGCGGGTTGGTGACGCTGGCCGTGGGTTGGTACTTCTCGGCGGTCCTCGGCCTGTCACAGATCCGTGCGCAGATCGCGCCAGGTGGTCCGCCCGTGCAATGGGGCGTGCTGTCCTGCGCCTTCGGCATTCTGGTCGCGGTCGTCACGGCGGTGCCGCTGGTGAACTTGCTGCTGGCACGGATCGGCTGGGACCGCACCGGACGGGATTTGCGACGATTGCACTCCCTGTGGGTCGATCTCACCGACGCGGTGCCCGAGATAGCCATGCCTGCGGTGACCGACCATTCCGACGATCCACCCGCCCGGCTGTATCGCATGGCCGTCGAGATCCGCGACGCGCTGTTGCATCTGCACCGGTACGTGCCACCCGAGCAGACGGCCGAGACCTCGAGCGTCGCGCGCTACGCGCATGTGCTGGCGGGCGCGGCACACCGCAAGACCACCGGCGCGCCGCCGACCGGAAGTACACCCGCCGACCGGATCCGGCCCGTCGGCCGCGATCTGTCCGCCGATCTCGGCCACCTGCTGGAACTTTCGCGGGAGTGGCCGCGGGCGCGCGCGATGGTCGTGGGCGCCGATCAGGGCCGCCGATGAATACACCCGTATCCGCCCCGGGCCAGGTCGCGGCTGCCGGCGCCGGTGCGATCGCCGGGTCCGTAGGTCGGGAATAGGGTTCCCTTATGTAGGTTAGGCAACCCTATTCTAATGCGCTAGGCTACCCCCGGAACAGTCTCGATCCGCCGGATGCGGCGGCAGACAAGGAGTGGCAGCGGAATGGAGTCGGCACAGCGGCAGGCGGACGGTGCGGCGGGGATCGGCAAGGAGGAGATCCGTGCCGCGGTGGCGGGTCAGATCGGGCTCGCGGCAGGCGATATCGCCGACTACGACGACCTCATCCAATTGGGGCTGGACTCCATCCGGACCATGAAGTTGGCGGGCGGCTGGCGTAAGCGCGGAAGCGATATCAACTTCGCGCAACTCGCGGCCAGTCCGACGGTCGCGGCCTGGCACGGTCTGCTCGGTGCGGACGAAACGAGGGCGCAGACGGCTCCCCAGGAGCCGATCGCCACCCCGGCGGGTGCCGATGCGGACACCCCGTTCCCATTGGCCGCGATGCAGCACGCGTACTGGATCGGCCGCTCCGGCGAGCAGGAACTCGGTGGTGTCGCGGCGCACCTCTACGTCGAATTCGACGGCGGCCGTATCGATCCCGTGCGGTTGGAACGCGCGGTGACCGAACTGGTAACTGCGCACCCGATGCTGCGCACGCGATTTCTGCCGGACGGTACCCAACAGACCATGCCCGCGCCGGGCCGTCCCGTATTCTCCGTCATCGACCTGCGTGCGCACACCCCCGAGGCTGCCGAGGTGGCGCTGAACGAATTGCGCGACAGCAAGACCCACCAACGCTTGGCCATCGAAGACGGCCAGGTCATCGACATAACGCTCACCCTCCGCGACGAGGAAAACACCCGGCTGCACCTCGATGTCGACATGCTCGCGGGCGACGCGATGAGCTACCGGGTACTGATTTCCGACCTCGCCGAGCTGTACCACGGTGCGACACTGCCGGTTCTGGGCTACAGCTACCGGCAGTACCGCACCGAACGCCACGAGGACACCGCCGCCCGTGAGCGCGATCGTCAGTGGTGGCAGGACCGACTGCCCGAATTGCCCGGCGCCCCGGAACTTCCCACCGTTCCTGTCGGTGAGCGCACCACCCAGCACCGCACGGTCCGTTACGATCACTGGCTCGCGCCCAAGCCGAAGCAGCGGCTGCTGGCCGCCGCGCACGAGCGCGGCGTCACCCCCGCCATGGCGTTGGCGGCGGTATTCGCCGAAACCATCGGTGGTTGGTCGGCGCAGAGCCGGTTCCTGCTGAATGTGCCGCTGTTCCACCGCGAACCGGTGCATACGGATATCGACCGGGTGATCGGCGATTTCACCTCCTCGATCATGCTCGAGGTCGATGTCACCGAGAACACGTCGGTGACCGAACGAGCTCGCGCGCTCCAGCGCAGCATCCACGAAAGCGGTATGCACTCCGCCTATTCCGGGCTCGAGGTGTTGCGCGATCTCGGAAGGCATCGTGGCGAGCCGGTGCTGGCCCCGATCGTCTACACCAGTGCGTTGAATCTGGGTGAACTGTTCGCCGACAAGGTCACCGAAACCTTCGGTGAACCGGTGTGGATCATCTCCCAGGGTCCGCAGGTGCTGTTGGACGCGCAGGTCACCGAGGTGCGCGACGGGCTGCTGCTGAACTGGGATGTGCGCGCCGACGCCTTCCCCGAGGGCATGGTCGAGGCCATGTTCGCCCGGTACACCGCCGCGATCGGCCGACTCGGTGACGGCGAGGCGGGCTGGAACGCGGAGGCCGCGGTGCGGCTGCCGATCGCGCAGGCCGAGATCAGGGCGGCGGTCAACGCCACCGACGGACCGGTCAGCGGGCGCTGCCTGCACCAGGGTTTCTTCGAGCACGCCGTCGCGAATCCCGACGCGCCCGCGGTGGTTTGGGGGCTCGGTGGGCAGGGCGGAGAGTGGCGCTACGGAGATCTGGCGGCCCGCGCGCTCGCCGTCGCCGGCGCACTGCACGCGGAGGGCGTTCGGCCGGGTGAGGCGGTGGCCGTGCAGCTGCCGAAGGGCCCGGATCAGATCCTGGCGGTACTCGGTGTGCTCGCGGCGGGCGCGACCTACGTGCCGATCGCGTTCGACCAGCCGGTCGGCCGGCGCGCCGAAATCCTGCGCACCGGCGATATTGTCGCGGCGGTCACCGTTCCTGGCGCCGATATGAGTGCGCCGATTCCGTGCCTGTCGATCGACGCGGCCCGCGTCTATTCGCGACCGCTGGTGGCGCCGGTCTACCCGGATACCGCCGAAATCGCCTATGTCCTCTTCACTTCCGGCTCGACCGGCGTACCCAAGGGCGTCGAGATCCCGCACCGCGCCGCCATGAACACCATCGACGCACTCAATGCGTGGTTCGACATCGGCGCCGCCGATCGGTCGCTGGCGCTGTCCGCGTTGGAATTCGACCTGTCCGTCTACGACATCTTCGGCCTGTTCTCCGTCGGCGGTGCGGTTGTCGTACTCGATTCCGAGCAGCGTGCGGACGCGCCCACCTGGGTGGAATTGCTATGCCACCACCAGGTTTCGATGATCAACTGCGTGCCGAGCATGCTGGATATGATCCTGGAGCTCGGTGGCGATCAGCTGGGCGACTCGCTGCGCGCGGTGATCCTCGGCGGCGACTGGGTGGGTGCGGATCTCGCGCGCCGACTGGCAGCACAGGTACCGGGCTGCCGATTCGCCGGATTGGGCGGCGCGACCGAGACATCCATTCACTGCACCATCTGCGAGGTTGTCGGCGAACCGCCCGCGCACTGGGCGACGGTGCCGTTCGGTATTCCGCTGCGCAATGTCCGCTGCCGGGTTGTCGCGCCCTCGGGCCGGGACTGCCCGGACTGGGTACCCGGTGAATTCTGGGTCGGCGGCGTGAATGTGGCGGCGGGCTACCGCAATGATCCCGAGCGTACGGCCGAGCGGTTCGTCGAACACGAGGGCATCCGCTGGTACAAGACCGGCGATATGGCCAGGTACTGGCCGGACGGCACCATCGAATTCCTGGGCCGCGCCGACCATCAGGTGCAGATCCGAGGCTACCGGGTCGAATTGGGTGAGGTGGAGACCGCGCTGCGCACCGTGCCCGGTGTCCGGCACGCCGTGGCGGCGGTCGTCGGTGCGGGCGCACCCAAATTGGTCGCGGCCGTCGCGGGCGAACCGAGCGAAATCGGCGATATCACCGCGGCGATATCGGATCTGTTGCCGAGCTACATGATTCCGACCCGGATCGAATTCCTCGCGCAGATGCCGTTGACCGCCAACGCGAAGCTGGATCGGCGTGCCGTGGTCGGCCTGCTCGAACCCACCATCACCGACGCGGGCGACGACGCACCGCGTGATGACGTCGAGGCCGCGCTGGTCGATATCGTCGCCGGTGTGCTCGTCGCCGATACCGTCGGCATTCACGACGATTTCTTCGGTCTCGGCGGCGATTCGGTGCTGGCCACCGCCACCATCGCCCGCGTGCGCGAATGGCTCGACGTCGATCACGCCCTGGTCGCCGATATCTTCGCGGCCCGGACGGTCGCGGGACTCGCCACCCGTCTGGTGAGCCGGGAGGCCGAGCGCGGTCAGCCGGATCGGCTCGCCGCGGTCGCGCGGATGTACCTGGAGATCGCGGCCATGACCGACGAGGAGATCCTCGCCCAGGCATGACCCGATGTTCCGGCGGCTCGGCATGGCCGCCGGGACTCGGGGCGTGATCGTGATCAAACGACGACCGCGACAGTGGCCCACACTCTGCCTCGGTCCGATCCCGGCGGGATCGGACCGAGGCAGCGCTGATATGACGCCGACGCCGAGCGGGCGGTCGGCGTCGGACTCATTGCGGCGCGGGTGAACCGATGATCATGCTGCCTACGCTGCACTCCTCGAGTTCGTCGACATCGGTGGCCGCCGCGAACGCCGCGGTATCGCCGAAATCTTGGGCGCATGCGCCCAACCCCATTGCGGTGGCGGCCAGATAGATGGTCTGCATCAGAATGCCGACATGCTTGAGGATATTTGCGTAGGCGACCTGTTCGTAGGCCCACATCACCCGGCCGCAGCGGGCTGCCAGCACCAGGAGCACCTGCGGTTCGGATCCCTCGACCAGGGTTGCCGAGGGTGATTTCAGCAGCTTGGTCACGGTGGGCGAATCCGAGGCGGCCACGGGCCGCAACACGTGGTCGAACGAGTCGTAGTGGTACATCCCCGGTGCGAGTCCGGCGACATGACGCACCACCGGGTAGAGCTCGAGCTCGTAGACGCTGCCGCCCGAGGGGTAGGGCCGCGATACCAACTCCTCGCCCTCGCCCGCGGGGTGCGTGCCGCGGGTCCTGGCCGTGCGGTACAGCAATTCGGCCAGCTGGTCCACCGTGATCGGTCGTGCGTCGTCGAAGGCACGGGTCGAAACCCGGTCCTCCAGAACGGCCGTCAGTGTCGGGTCGTCGCTTCGCTTGGCCGCCAGATCGGGAACGGTCAGGGTGACCGGTTCACCCGGATACCTCGTCTTGCGCGCATCCGGTTGCGGGAACTGGCCTTTCGCCCACTTGGTGGAACCGAAATGCTTCTGGGTGACGGTGCGTTCACCCAGTGTGCTGCGACGGTGAAACCAGAGATCGGGCGTGCTCCAACTGCGCGTGGTGAATTCGCGGTCCTCCGCGTCCGCGTCCGGCACCAGGAATCCGCACCAGTGCAAATCCTCGGCGAACTGGGATTTCACGGCGATCGGGAGATTGGCGTCGGCCGCGCCGAGTCCGTCGAGCAGCGCGAGCAGCCGCGGATCGTGGATGCGAAGATCGCACCACGCCCGCGGATGCTCGAGTACGAATCCCTCCGAGTCCCGATGCAGCACGGCGAATTTCGACAGCGTGGCGGACCACGGTAGCGAGGTCGCCGGGCGCGGTGCCGGTTGTCCGAACGGACGGATGGTGTAGAGATCGCGCCCACTATTGCGCACCGTGACCGACAGCAACCCGCCATCGGCGAGCCGGTCCATCAGCGCGGCCACATCGTCTCCGCCTGCTACCGCGGCCATTTCGGAGACCGTCGCGGGTCCCCGATTCAGCGTCTTCAGCGCCTGCAATTGCCCCGCGGTAAGATCGGTCAGCTGCTGATTGTGCGGCGGATTCAGCTGCACCGTGCCGACCGGCGTGGTCGAACAGGTGACACCGTCACGTAGCGCGAATCTGGTCTGGTCGGGATAATTGACGGCGGACAAACCGCTAACCTCCGCTGGTCGAACCGATCTGACTGGCGCGCTGCCTATTTCGCCGCAGCGGCGAAGGCAGGCTCGAGCTTTTCCAGGATGTAGGGCACCGACAGCGCCGTCGGCTGGTTCACGGCACTGATCTCCTGGGTGGTGAGGAAGACAACCGAGCCCTTCTTCACCGCGGGCAGGTCGGCATAGCCCGGCAGCTGCCGGTACTTCTCGTCCAGGCCGGGGGAGTAGCCGGCCAGCAGCACGTCGGCGGTGAGCTCGTCGACGCGCTCGGGGGAGAGCGCAAGGCGGCCCTGGTTCGCGGGCAAATCGGTGAGGTTCTTCGGGATGGTCAGGCCCAGCTGGGTGAAGACCTTGGCGGAGCCGTCATTCGGGTCGGTCAGCACCATCAGCTGCGACGAGCTCGCCAGCCAGGTGCTGGCGAAGGTCTTGCCCTTCAGCCCCGGGTTGGCCGCGTTGATCGCGGCGATCTTCTCGTCCACCTTCGCGATTACCTTGCTCGCCTCGTCCGGCTTGTGCAGCACCTTGCCGAGCGTGGTGACCTGGTCCTGCCACGCGGTGACGGCCGCAGTGGTGAGACCGGGCAGGGTCGGCGCCACCCGGGACAGCTCGTCGTAGGTCTTCTGGTCGGCGATGAACGGGTCGACCAGGATGAGATCCGGTTCCAGCCCGGCGACCTGCTCGGCCAGATTGCCGGACGGCCTGAGCGCTTTCGCGGATTCCAGCGACTTCGGCTCCCACGGCGGCGTGCTCTTGGATGTCACTGAGACATTGTCGACGTAGCCGACCGGCGTCACGCCGAGCGCGAGAGCGGTATCCAGCCACTGGTTGCCCAGGGTGACAACCTTCGTCGGGGTGCCCTCGATGGTGGTCTCGCCACGCGCGTGAGTGACGGTGACCGCCGCGCCGCCGGTGCTCGCGTCGTCGCTCGACGATCCGCAGGCGGTGACGCCCAAAGCAAGGGCGCCGGCCAGCACGGCCGTCGCTGCCCGCGTCCAACCGCGGGACGCTCGAACAGACTTCATCGTTCAACCCTCCTGGAAGCTAGTCAGCCAAGGCTAACCTATCTTGCCTGCTATCTCGAAGGGTGGGGCGCAAGATCTGAAGGGCGGTACTCCTGCTCGATCAATTCGTCGATCGTGCTGATCTCGCTGCCCGCCATCTTCAGATGCATCGGCCCGAACCGGCCTCGACTCGGCAATGTCGGCGACCCGCTGTGGATACTGATGGGATACCTCTTGGCTACCGCGGTACTGGTGGTCATGCTCGGGCGGCTCGGCGACATTCTTCGGGCGGGTGCGCACTTCCTGGCCGCCCTCACCGGCGAACTTCGCTCGAACCTGCTCTCCGAGTACGGCTTTCCCCTCTCTGTCCATAAGGTCGAGCTCCTGCGCGCCGTGTGAGGCGCGTCTCCGCGGGGTTGGTCGCGCGGCGAGCGGAGTTCTACTGTGCAAGGTGATGAACACCGCCCCGCCCGCGTTCTCGGTCACCATTGTCGTGGTGGTCGTCGTGATCACTGCCGGTCGCTGGCTGCTCGTCCGCGAGACCGCCACCGACCTGCTGATCAACCGGGCGTTGGGCTGGGATGTCCTCGGCGTGTGCGTATTCGCCACGGCGGTGGCGCACGGTAATGCCGAACTGGGACAGCGCCTGTTCCTGGCAATCGGAGCGATGGCGATATCCAACGCCTGCGGTTTCGTCCGGCTGCTGGACGGGGCGAGTGTCCGAACCTTCGCCGCCCGGCAGCGCCGATACGACGGCACCGCAGCGGTTTTCGTGACAATCACGGTAGCCTGCACGGTCGCCGAGGCGGCGGGCGCGGACCTACAGTCGGTGCTGGACTGGGAGGGAATCCTGTCGGCGGTATTGGGTATCTGTATCGCCGGTATCGGGCTGGGGCTGGCGCGCACCTGTGTGCGGGAACTGAAACTCTCCGGACAGCCGCTGCGGGAGCGGCTGACGTTTTCGGCGCTCCTCGTTTTCGCACTGTACGATCTGATCTCCGCGTCGAGCAGTGTGATTCGCGGCGCCACGGGGGCGCCACCGCGGGATGCCGGACCGGTGTGGGCCATTGCGTCATTCATCGCGTTCGCGCTGCTCGGAATTCTGCTGGCGATTCCGCTGGCGCAGGCCCTGCTCGCGCGGGCCGGACTGGATCGGGCCGGCCGCGATTGCCGACGCCTGTGGCCACTGTGGCGAGATCTGACCGCGGCGGTTCCGGAAGTCGTGCTGCATCCGCACGATCGCGGATCCGCCTCGCGGCTCTACCGCATGACCGTGGAGATCCAGGACGCGCTGCTGCACCTGAGGCAATTCGCACCGGCGGTCGCGCACCGGGCCGGAGCGGGCGCCGATGAGTACGGACTACGGATCGCCTACGCCGCCCGGCTCGAGCGGTGCGGCATCGATCGCACCGCCCACCCCGATCGCGCGACGGAATTGCGGGCCCTGCTGGAGTTGGCTCGACGCTGGGACCGCCCGGAGCCGCGCGCCCGACGCGTCGGCCCGAACCGCTACCTGGCCGCGCCGGTCAGTGCGGGCGTCAGCTTGTCCAGCAGGTAGCGGGCCGAGAGTACGGTGGGCTGCTCGACGGCGGCGATCTCGTCGGTGGTCAGGAATGCGACCGCGTCTTTGCGGGCTGCCGGGAGATCGGCGTAACCCGGTAGTAGGCGGTACTTTTCGTCGAGGCCGGGGGAGTGCCCGGCGAGTAGCAGGTCAGCGGTGAGATCGCCGAGTCGATCCGGGGCTAGCACCAGGTTGCCCTCGGTGTCGGAGCGGGCCGCGAGGCCATCCGGAATGCGCAGACCGAGGCGGGTGAAGAGTTCGCTCGCGGCGACGCTCGGCCGGGTAAGAACGAACAACTGCGCATCACTGGCCAGCCAGGTGGCGGCGTAGGTCTTTCCGGTCAGGCCCGGATTCGCCCGGACCGTGTCGGTGAGCCGGGTGTCGAAATCGGCGATGATCCGATCCGCCTCATCGGTCTTGCGCAGCAGCTTGCCGAGCACCGTCATCTGGGCGCGCCACCCGGCATCCGCGGCGCGGGGCACCGTCGGGGCCACCGCGGCCAGATCGTCATAGGTCTTGCGGTCGGTCGGCAGCCGATCCAGCAGAATCAGATCCGGATGTAGCGCCGCGATCTGCGGCGCCAGATCGGCCGTCGCCTCCAGTGGTTTCGCGGCGGCGAGAGAGTTCGGTGTCCATGGTGGTGGGTCGCCGGGCAACGAACCGAGCCGCCCGATCGGCGTCACCCCGAGCGCCAGCGAGGCATCGACCCACTGATCACCCAGCGCCACAATATTCTTCGGCGTCCCGGTGACCGTGGTGGCGCCGAAGACATGGGTGACCGTGACGGGTCCACCGTCGGATCGTGAGTCCCGGGTCGGGTTCGTGCACCCGGCCGATCCGAGCGCCAGCACAACGGCGAGCACCGTGATCATCGCCGCACGAAGAGACCGCACCGCCACCTCCTGCTCCGCCGCGCACCGATCGCCGCCCGCACGACCCCCGGATCACGTGCCGGTTCTGCACCGGATACCAGCACGGCCAGCCTATGCCGCCATCCCGCCACACGTCGCCGCCACGCTGGTACGACGAGGAACGCGGCCTGGGAATGGCCGGAAAGCCCATGCTCCGACTGGGTAGGCTTCGAGCATGACGACTCAGCTGTCCGATCATCTACCACACGAGATGACCGAGGAGCAGTACCGCCGACTGCCCGAGGACATTGCGCGGGAGATCGAAGTCGTGCACGGACATGTGATCGTCTGTGAGTCGCCCGTGCCGGAACACAACCGGGCGGCGCGGCGCCTGGCGAGTGTGATGAAACAATTGCCGAGTACGGAGCCGTGTATTCGGGTCGAAACCGATATCGATGTGGTGCTGTGGCGGGTGCCGAAATTCACCTTCCGACGCCCGGATGTGATCGTGTATCGGTGCTTGCCCGAGCGTGGGGCGAAGCCGGAGGCCGGGGATGCGCTGATCGTGGTGGAAGTTACCTCGCCGTCCACCGCCGCCGAGGACCTGCTCGACAAGAAGGCACAGTACGCCCGCGCCGGTATCCCGCTGTACCTGGTGGTTGGACTCGATACCAAATACGACATCGAAGAGGTGCGCGAGTTCCGCCTCGATGCGCACGCCGCCGAGTATCGGTTGCACAGTCTGCATCGTGATGGATTCTTGCGGCTGGAGCACGTCGTGGTCGGTGACATCGGCTTCGCGGATCTGATCCGGTAGTGCCAGGGGCCGCGGACAAACCCTGGCACCGGTCATGTCGGTTACTCGACACGCTTTTGGCGGGTGCCGTCGCGCAAACCGATCGACATGATGTCGGAGGGTTGATCGAGTGCCGCCGAGGATCGCCCCAGCTATCGCGCCCAGGTCTTCGCCGATCTGGATCCCGAAACCCTGCCCCGCCTCGCCGAACTCGGCCCTCGCTGGATCGAGCTGTCCACCACCGACACCTACGAATTCGGCCTGCGCGCACTGGTCACCGGCCTGCTTGTCCGGCCGTGACATGCGACGGCCCGGCACTGGGGTGCCGGGCCGTCGGAAGAATTCCGCCAGGGATTCGGTCGTCGGTGATCAGAGTGTGACGCGCTCGTTCTCCGGCATGAAGAGCTTGTCACCCTCCTTCACCCCGAAGGTGGTGTAGAACTCGGCGATATTGCGGACCACCTGGTTGCAACGGAACTCGTTGGGGGAGTGCGTGTCCTGGAGCAGTTGGATGGTGGTTTCCTCGGTCTGCTTCTCGCGCCAGGCGCGGGCGTGCGCGAGGAACATCTCGCGGAAGTTCGGTTCCGCGCCGTCCCGCTCGGCGGCGCGGCGGTAGGCGGCCAGCGCGATCTGCAATCCGCGCAGGTCGGCCAGGTTCTCGCCGACGGTCAGCGCGCCGTCGACGTGATAGGTCGCGGGGTCCAGACCCTCCGGGGTGAGTGCGTTGTACTGGTCGATGAGCTGTTTGGTCTTGATCTCGAAGGCGTTCAGATCCTCCGCGGTCCACCAGTCGCGCCGGTTGCCGTCGCCGTCGTATTTGGAGCCCTGATCGTCGAATCCGTGCCCGATCTCGTGGCCGATGGTCGCGCCGACCGCGCCGAAATTGACCGCGGTGCTGGCGTCCTTGTCGAAGAACGGCGGCTGTAGATAGGCGGCGGGGAAGACGATTTCGTTATTGGTCGACGAGTAGTAGGCGTTCACCGTCTGCGGGGACATCGACCACTCGGCCTTGTCGACCGGGGTGCCGAGCCGGTCGAAGGCCCGCTTGGACTCGAAGATATTGACCGCGCGCAGGGATTCGACCAGCCTGCCCCGGGTGATGGTGAGTTTGGAGTAGTCGTCCCACTTATCCGGGTAGCCGATCTTGACGTTCATCTTGTCGAGCTTGGCGATGGACGCATCCCGGGTCGGCTGCGACATCCACGAGGAGTGGGTGAAGTTGTCCTTATAGGCCGCCATCAGATCGGCCACCATCTCCGTGGCCCGGTCCTTGGCCGCGGGCGGGAAATGTTCGGCCACATACAGTTTTCCGAGCTGGTCACCGAGATTGTCGTCGACCACGCCGACCGCGGACTTCCACAGCTCCGGCCGTTCCTCCAGGCCGCTGAGCACCCTGCCGACGAAGTCGAAGCGAGCGTCGGAGATGGCCTTGGGCAGGAACCGCGCATAGGCGTTGGTGGTGTGCAGCTTCAGATATTCGCGCCACAAGGCGATATCCACCTCGGCCCACAGCTGACCGGCCGCGGTGACGAAGGACGGCTGCCCGACCACGAGACGCTCGAACAGCGAGCGCGGCCGGTCGGTATTACCCGTCATCCACTGGTCCCAGTCGAATTGCGGTGCGAGCGCCACCAATTCGGTCCAGCTCATCGGGTTGTAGGTGGCATCGGTATTGCGCAGCCGCACACTGTCCCAGTGCGCGGCGGCGATCCGGGTCTCCAGATCCACCACCCGCTGCGCCATGCCCGCCGGGTCGGCGAAGCCCGCGCCCGCCGCCATCCGCTCCAGATAGGTCTTGTAACCCGCGAGCTGTGTGGCGAATTCGGGCTTGCGGTAGTACTGCTCGCCCAGCCCGAGACCCGATTGGCTGATGGTCGGGATGTAGGCGGTCGAATTCTTCCGGTCGATGCCGATGCCGATGCCGATTAGCCCGCCGATCGGCAGCTCCGCCATGACCTTGGCCAAATCCGCTTTGGTGGCCGCGCCGTCGATCTTGGCGTACAGATCGGCCAGCGGCGTCATGCCGAGCCGCTCGATCTCCGCCAGGTCCAAGCGTGCGTCGTACAGATCGCGGATCTGCTGCTCCGGGGTGCCCGGCTTCGGATCCTTGATCCCCTCGATGAGCGCGCGCAACTGCTCGGTGGTGCGGTCGCCCGCCTCACTGATCGCACCGACCGACGACTTGTCCGGCGGCAGCTGGTACTCGCGTAGCCACGTGCCGTTGACATGCCGGTACAGATCGTCCTGTGGTCGGATCGCTTCATCGGCCCCACCCATATCGACCCCGGTCAACCGCACCTGTTCGGGGGAATCGGTGCAGGAGACCAGCGCGAGGGCGGCGGGCACCGCCCCGAGTGCGATCAGGAAGGCGCGGCGGTCCAGCTGACCGGGACGACCGGATGATGTCACGAGGATTCCTCTCCCGATGCGACCGTGCCGCATCCTCGCCTGGCTAACTTGCTGGACCGAGGCTACCTGTCCCCGGCGATACCGTCCCGGCGTATCAGAGCGTGACGCGCTGCTCCTCGGGCAGGAACAACAGGTCGCCGGCCCGTACGTCGAAGGTGCGGTAGAACTCCCCGATATTGCGGACCACCTGGTTGACGCGGAACTCGTTCGGTGCGTGCACATCGCGACCGAGCAGCATTTCCCGGTACTCCTCGGTCGCCTTCTGACGCCAGATGCGTCCCCAGGACAGCAGCACGGTCGCGAAGTCCGGCGCGATACCCTCGCGCTGCGCCGCGTGGCGGTAGGCGGCCAGCGCGATCTGCAATCCGCGCAGGTCGGCGAGGTTCTCCCCGACGGTCAGCGCGCCATCGACATGCTTGTCCGGATCCAGGCCCGCAGGCACCAGCCCGTTGTACTGGTCGATCAGCTGCGCTGTTTTGGCCTCGAACGCCTCCCGGTCCTGCGGGGTCCACCAATCGACGCGATTGCCGTCGCCGTCGTACTTGGCGCCCTGGTCGTCGAAGCCGTGCCCGATCTCGTGGCCGATGACCGCGCCGATGCCGCCGAAATTGACCGCGGGCTCGGCGTCGGCGTCGAAGAACGGTTTTTGCAGGATCGCCGCGGGGAAGATGATCGCGTTGCTGGCCGGGTTGTATATCGCGTTCACGATCTGCGGCGGCAGACCCCATTCCGTCTTGTCGACGGGGGTGCCGAGGCGGGCGAAATCGCGTTCGGACCCGAATGTCATTGCCGCGCGGACGGATTGGATCAAGCGGCCCTTGGAGATCGACAGCCCCGAATAGTCCTGCCACTTGTCCGGATAACCGATTTTGGCGACAATTTTGTCCAGTTTCGCGATCGCCGCCCGCTTGGTCGGTTCGGACATCCACGTCGACCCGGTGAAGTTGTCCCGGTAGGCGGTCATGAGGTCGGCCACCATCGCTTCGGCACGAGCCTTGGCCTGCGGCGGAAAGTGCCTCGCTACATAGAGTTCGCCGAGCGGATCGCCCAGGTACCGGTTGACCGTGCCGATGCCGTCCTTCCACGGCTCCTGCCGTTGGGACTGGCCCTGCAGCGCCTTGCCGTTGAATTCGAATTCGGCATCGGCGATGGACGCCGGCAGGTAATTCGCGAAGCGCTTGACCACGCTCATGCGCAGGTATTCGCGCCACTGTGCGATATCGACCTCGGCCCACAGCAGGCCCGCCGCCGTGACGAACGACGGCTGCGCGACCACCACCCGATCGAAAAGCTCCCTCGGTCGCCCGGTATTGCCGGACAGCCACGGATCCCAATCGAATTGCGGTGCGAGTGCGATCAATTCGGGCCAGCTCTGCGGGTTGTAGGTGGCGTCGGTATCGCGATTGCGCACCCTGTCCCAGTATCCGGCGGCGATCCTGGTCTCCAGTTCGAGCACCCGCTGCGCAGTGCCCGCCGGGTCGGCGATTCCCGCGCCCACGGCGATCTTCTCCAGATAGGTCCGGTAGGCGGCCAGTAGTGCCGAGTACGCGGGATCGCGGTAGTACTGCTCGCCCAGGCTGTCATCGATCCCGGACTGGGAGACGCTGGCGATATATCGGGTGGAATCCCGTTGATCCACGTCGACGCCGAGCCCGATCAGCCCGCCGATCGGCAGCGCGCCCATGACCCGCGCCAGCTCCGGTTTGGTCGCGGCGCCATCGATCGCGGCGAACAGATCGGCCAGCGGTTCCATCCCCAGCCGCTCGATCTCGGCGCGGTCCAGGTAGGCGTCGTAGAGATCGCGGACCTTTTGTTCGGTCGAGCCCGGCCGCGGATTCGCGATGCCCTCGATGAGGGTGCGCAACTGCTGTTCGGTGCGATCGGTGGCCGTATTGAACGAGCCATAGGAGGACTTGTCCGAGGGCAGCCGATACTCGCGCAGCCAGGTGCCGTTGACGTGGCGGTACAGATCGTCCTGCGGGCGGATCGCCGGATCCGCGCCGTCCATATCGACACCTGTGAGCTGTGTCCGATGGTCCGGCCCGCAGGACGCCAACGCCACGGTCGTCGGAATCACGCCGAGCGCGGTGAGGAAGGCGCGGCGATCGAATCGGGCGGCACCCGCGGATAAGCTCAAGACGACCCTCTTCCTGCGGTGATATCGGCGGCGATCGTGCCCGCCGAGGTTAGCGCCGGGTGCTGAGGTGAGCCTCAAAGTCCCGGACACGCCGGGACCGGTGCCCTCCGGATCGGTGCGTGACCCTCGATTTGGGAACGACCTGGGGATTCCCCTACACTGAACCGGTTGCCTGCGGCAGCTATGCCCGCAGTCCGGCCGTGAACCCCCAGTGGTTGGCTCTCGAGTTCCATACTCGGACCGATGAAACCGCTGGCAGGCGCGCGTTCGGGTGGTGACATGACCATGCCCGTCGGGTCGGCAATCCGGCGTGCTTATACGTCCAGGTCAAGGAGGCTGAAGTGATTCAGCAGGAGTCGCGACTGCGCGTCGCCGACAACACGGGAGCGAAGGAAATCCTTTGCATCCGCGTTCTCGGTGGCTCGGCGCGTCGCTATGCCGGTATCGGCGACATCATCGTCGCCACTGTCAAGGACGCCATCCCCGGCGGCAACGTCAAGCGTGGTGACGTCGTCAAGGCCGTGGTCGTGCGCACTGTCAAGGAGCGCCGTCGTCCGGACGGTTCCTACATCAAGTTCGATGAGAACGCCGCCGTGCTCATCAAGGCGGACAACGATCCGCGCGGTACCCGTATCTTCGGCCCGGTCGGCCGTGAGCTGCGTGACAAGAAGTTCATGAAGATCGTCTCGCTGGCTCCGGAGGTGCTCTGACATGAAGGTGCACAAGGGTGACACCGTTCTCGTCATCTCGGGCAAGGACAAGGGCGCCAAGGGCAAGGTCATCCAGGCCTACCCGGCGACCAACAAGGTCCTCGTCGAGGGCGTGAACCGGATCAAGAAGCACGTCGCGAACTCCGCCAACCAGCGCGGCGCCTCCTCGGGCGGCATCGTGACCCAGGAAGCTCCGATCCACGTGTCCAACGTGATGATCGTCGACTCCGATGGCAAGCCGGCCCGTGTCGGTTACCGGACCGACGAGGAGAGCGGCAAGCGGGTCCGGATCTCCCGTAAGAACGGGAAGGACATCTGATGACTACCTCTGAGAAGACCCAGCCGCGCCTGAAGGCTCGCTACCGGGCCGAGATCAAGGACGCGCTGAACAGCGAGTTCAACTACGCCAACGTGATGCAGATCCCGGGCGTGGTCAAGGTTGTCGTGAACATGGGTGTCGGCGACGCCGCCCGTGACGCGAAGCTGATCAACGGCGCCATCAAGGACCTGGAACTGATCACCGGTCAGAAGCCCGAGGTCCGCAAGGCGACCAAGTCGATCGCGCAGTTCAAGCTGCGTGAGGGCATGCCCATCGGTGCCAAGGTCACCCTGCGTGGCGACCGCATGTGGGAGTTCCTCGACCGCCTCGTCTCCATCGCGCTGCCGCGTATCCGCGACTTCCGTGGTCTGTCGCCGAAGCAGTTCGACGGCAACGGCAACTACACATTCGGCCTGAGCGAGCAGTCGATGTTCCATGAGATCGACGTGGACTCCATCGACCGCCCGCGCGGTATGGACATCACCGTGGTCACCACCGCGACCAACAACGAAGAAGGCCGTGCCCTGCTCAAGCACCTCGGCTTCCCGTTCAAGGAGAACTGAGCACATGGCTAAGAAAGCACTGGTCAACAAGGCCAACGCCAAGCCGAAGTTCGCGGTCCGCGCCTACACCCGCTGCCAGCGGTGCGGCCGTCCGCACGCGGTGTACCGCAAGTTCGGCCTGTGCCGCGTCTGCCTTCGCGAGATGGCGCACCGCGGCGAGCTCCCCGGCGTTCACAAGAGCTCCTGGTGAGTCGGCGCTCCTAGCGAGCGCCCCCAACTGAACACCCGCCAAGGCACGGACTCGACGAGTCCGTGCCTTGGCGCGTCTCGGTCACGGGGACGGCCGGACCGCGCCGGTCTTCCTGTTCGGCTCGCCGCTGCCGTGCGAAGGGCTGCATGGCTGCCGGAGCTACCGCGTTTGCCCCTAGTTTTCTCGGCCCTATGAGTTGGGTCGTGTGTCAGGCTGGATTCGTACGAATACTTCTCGGGGACAACCACTTTCCAGAAGGACATACCCTGATGAAGAAGTTCGCAACGGCCGCCGCTCTATCCATCATGCTTCTCGGCGCGCCCGCAACAGCAATCGCCGAGCCAGCTGCATCCGTCGCCGGACCCGCAACTGGCTCCGCCTCGAGCGGCTCCGGAGGAAACGCCTTGCTCTGCTCCCCCATCGGCGGCCTCCTCAGCCTCAGTGCCATCGAGAACCCCCATGGCCCCAACCTGACGACTTTCTGCCTTTTCGGCCGGCGCTGAATGCGGCGGTCCGGCCCGGCCTGAACGGACATTCTCGGCCGTGAACAGCAGAAACCTGTCTGTATCGATCGAGAATGTCCGCGTAGACCCACCAGTTGGTGTGGGTCAGAACTCCAGCTCGGCCCAAGGGATATGGATGGGGAACGGGAATTCGGCGGTGACCGCGTCGGAGTCCTTGGGGGTCCACTTTCCGGTCAGTAGATAGTTGGCGGGGTACGGCGGGTGCACTCCCTCGGGGAGTGGGCCGTGGCGGGTTTCCAGCGCGAATGCGCGAATCATGGCGATGGCGCTTTTCTCACGCTCCAAGGTGACCTCCCAGTACCACGGGATGCCCGCCTTCGCGTAGCGCGCCTTCTTCTCTTCGATATCGGTTTGAGAATTCGACGGTGAGATGACCTCGCCGACCAAGAGGACGTCGTCGGCACGAACATCCTGGTAGGGGGCGGGGAGGCAGCGATGTATCAGGAAATCGGGCGTCACGAAATCCGACTTACCCGACTTGCCGAAGAACACATTTGTTTCCGTATGCACCCGCCAGCATTGCCGTGGGTCCTCGGCCATGTGTTCGCGGGCGCACCGTCGAAGCCCACTCCACAGCAGGTTGGTGAACTCCTGGTGCTCGGCAGGTTCACGCCGCAGCCACACGACTCGCCCGTCCCATAGTTCGAGCTGCCCGGCGATCTCCTCGGGCAGCTGTTCGAGCTCCTCCCAGGTCATGTATTCGGGGAGGTCGGGGCGTTCGATGCGCGGACGCGACATGGTCGCATGGTAAACCGGCACACAGGGCGTTTCCCTGGATGGCCAGCGGTACCTCTCGAGCCTTCCGCGACCGGGGCCGGAACCTGTGCCGACGGCGTGCGTCATCTCCGCGAGCGCGTTGGTCCGCCACACCCCGATTTTGTCCTGGTCGGACCGTTGCCTACACTAGAGCGGTTGCCTGGGCACCTCTATGTCCGCAGGTCGCCGATGTAGTGACTGTATCGGCGTGCGGACCGCCTCGGCACTGAGAACTCGTATGAGAACTCATCCGGTCGGCAAGTGTCGGCCGGACCAGCCCCAATTGCTGTAGGCCCACGGCCGGCATCTCGTATGCCGGCGTTGTATGGGAACCGCAGCGAGAAAGGTGTCGAGGTCTAACCATGACCATGACTGATCCAATCGCAGACTTCTTGACGCGTCTGCGCAACGCCAACTCGGCGTACCACGATCAGGTGAAGGCTCCGCACTCGAAGCTCAAGGCGAATATCGCCGAGATCCTCAAGCGCGAGGGCTACATCGCCGACTACCGGACCGAGGACGCCGAGGTCGGCAAGAACCTCGTCGTCGACCTCAAGTACGGCCCGAGCCGGGAGCGCAGCCTGCAGGGCCTGCGTCGCGTGTCGAAGCCGGGTCTGCGTGTGTACGCGAAGTCCACCAACCTGCCCAAGGTCCTGGGCGGCCTCGGCGTGGCGATCATCTCCACGTCGACCGGTCTGCTCACCGATCGTCAGGCGGCCAAAGCTGGCGTGGGCGGCGAAGTCCTCGCCTACGTCTGGTAAGGGAGGTCAGGACAAATGTCGCGCATTGGCAAGAAGCCCATCGCAATTCCGTCAGGCGTCGAGGTGACCATCGACGGCCAGGATGTGTCGGTCAAGGGTCCCAAGGGCACCCTGTCGCACACGGTCGCCGAGCCGATCACCATCGCCAAGGGTGAGGACGGCCAGCTCGAGGTCGTGCGCCCGAATGACGAGCGCCAGAGCCGTGCACTGCACGGCCTGACTCGGACCCTGGTCGCCAACATGATCGAAGGCGTCACCAAGGGCTACGAGAAGAAGATGGAAATCTTCGGCGTCGGTTACCGCGTGCAGGCCAAGGGCTCGAACCTCGAGTTCGCTCTCGGCTACAGCCACCCGGTGCCGATCGAGGCCCCCGAGGGCATCACCTTCGCGGTGGAATCGCCCACCAAGTTCTCTGTGTCCGGAATCGACAAGCAGAAGGTCGGTCAGATCTCCGCTGTGATCCACGGACTGCGTAAGCCCGACCCGTACAAGGGCAAGGGCATCCGCTACGCCGGCGAGGTCGTTCGCCGCAAGGTCGGAAAGACGGGTAAGTGATCATGGCGCAAACCGAAAACCAGATCGCCAAGCGCAAGCCGCGTGGCAAGGACGTGTCGACGACGCGTCGTCTGTCGAAGACCCGCCGTCACTTCCGTCTGCGCAAGAAGGTCGTCGGCACCACCGAGCGTCCGCGCCTGGTGGTCAACCGCTCCTCGCGTCACCTGCACGCGCAGCTCGTCGACGACTCGATCGGCAAGACCATTGCCGCCGCGTCGTCCATCGAGGCCGATGTGCGTGCACTGGACGGCGACAAGTCGGCCAAGAGCAAGAAGGTCGGCGAACTGCTGGCCGCGCGTGCCAAGGCCGCAGGCGTCGAGGCCGTCGTGTTCGACCGTGGTGGTCACGACTACCACGGCCGCATCGCGGCGCTGGCCGATGCCGCTCGCGAAGGTGGGTTGAAGTTCTGATGACTGCAAACATTTACGGAAGGAACGTCTGATGCCGGGACGTCAGAGGCGTGACGGCGGCAGCGGACCCGCCGGACAGCAGAATGGTGCCGCCGGCGGCGGCGACCGCGATGGCCGCGGTGGTGGCCGCGATCGTCGCGGCGGTGGTGACCGTCGTGACCAGCAGGCCGACAAGAACCAGCTCGAGCGCGTCGTAGCGATCAACCGCGTCTCCAAGGTCGTGAAGGGTGGTCGTCGCTTCAGCTTCACCGCCCTCGTGATCGTCGGTGACGGCAACGGTCTGGTCGGCGTCGGCTACGGCAAGGCCAAGGAAGTTCCCGCGGCCATCCAGAAGGGTGTCGAGGAGGCTCGTAAGGGCTTCTTCCGCGTCCCGATGATCGGCTCCACCATCACCCACCCGGTTCAGGGTGAGGCGGCGGCCGGTGTGGTCATGCTGCGTCCGGCCTCGCCCGGTACCGGTGTGATCGCCGGTGGTGCGGCGCGCGCCGTGCTGGAATGCGCTGGCATTCATGACATCCTGGCGAAGTCGCTCGGTAGCGACAACGCCATCAACGTCGTGCACGCGACGGTTGCGGCGCTCAAGCAGCTGCAGCGTCCGGAAGAGGTCGCGGCCCGTCGTGGTCTGCCCCTCGAGGATGTTGCCCCCGCGGGCATGCTGCGCGCACGCGCTCAGGCAGCGGGAGGTGCCAGGTAAATGGCAGATCTCAAGGTGACCCAGATCAAGTCGTCGATCGGCGCCAAGGCGAACCAGCGGGAGAGCCTTCGTACGCTCGGCCTGCGGAAGATCCGTCAGACCGTGGTTCGTGAGGACAACCCTCAGAACCGTGGGCTGATCAACGTCGTGCGCCACCTCGTGACAGTTGAGGAGGTCTGACATGACCATCAAGTTGCATCACCTGCGTCCGGCTCCCGGCGCCAAGACCGACAAGACCCGCGTGGGTCGCGGTGAAGGCTCCAAGGGCAAGACCGCGGGCCGTGGTACCAAGGGCACCAAGGCGCGCAAGAACGTCCCGGCCGCCTTCGAGGGTGGGCAGATGCCGCTGCACATGCGGCTGCCCAAGCTCAAGGGCTTCACGAACCGGTTCCGTACCGAGTACCAGGTCGTGAATGTCGGCTCGATCGCCAAGCTCTTCCCCGAGGGCGGCACGGTCGGCAAGGCCGAGCTGGTGGCCGCCGGCGCGGTTCGCAAGAACCAGCTGGTGAAGGTTCTCGGCGATGGGGAAATCGGTGTCGCGGTCCAGGTGACCGTCGACAAGGTGACCGGCTCCGCCAAGGAGAAGATCACCGCGGCCGGTGGCACTGTCACCGAGCTGGGCTGACGGTACTCTCGACATAGTGGCACCGGACGGGTGAAGGCTCGTCCGGTGCCGCTGTTAGAGTTCAATTGTTGTCTGCCAAGCCTCGTCATGGGTTTTCGGTATCTGCTGAAACTGCCATGGCATGACCATGTCGTTCGCCAGGAGGATCTGTGCTTTCCGCCTTCGTATCGGCCTTCCGGACTCCGGACTTACGGCGGAAGATTCTCTTCACGCTGGGGTTGATCGCGCTGTACCGCATGGGTGCCGCGCTGCCGTCCCCCGGTGTCGACTACCAGGCGGTACAGGAATGTATCGACCTGGTCTCCGGTGGTGATTCGGCCGGTATCTACCAGCTGATCAACCTCTTCTCCGGTGGTGCGCTGCTGCAGTTGTCGGTCTTCGCGATCGGCATCATGCCCTACATCACCGCCAGCATCATTATTCAGCTGCTGACTGTTGTCATCCCGCGGTTCGAGGAACTGCGAAAAGAAGGCCAAGCCGGCCAGAGCAAGATGACGCAGTACACGCGCTATCTGTCGATCGCGCTGGCCGTTCTGCAAGCGACCGGTCTGGTCGCGCTCGCGGCCCGCGGTCAGCTGCTGCAAGGCTGCCAACAAGACATCCTGGCCGACACCAGCATCTTCGGCATGATCATCATCGTGCTGGTGATGACCGCCGGTGCGGCATTGGTCATGTGGTTCGGTGAGCAGATCACCGAGCGCGGCATCGGCAACGGCATGTCCTTGCTGATCTTCGCGGGCATCGCGGCCCGTATTCCGACCGAGGGCAAGAACATCCTGGACAGCCGCGGCGGGCTGGTCTTCGGTCTGGTGTGTGCCGCGGCCTTGGCCATCATCGCCGCCGTGATCTTCGTCGAGCAGGGTCAGCGCCGAATCCCGGTCCAGTACGCGAAACGCGTCGTGGGCCGCAAGATGTACGGTGGCTCCTCGACCTATCTGCCGCTGAAGGTCAATCAGGCCGGTGTCATTCCGGTGATCTTCGCCTCATCTCTGCTGTACCTGCCGAACCTGGTGGCGCAGCTGACGGGGTCGCAGGGCGCCACGAATCCGAGCTGGTGGCAGGAGATCATCCAGAAATACCTGGTGAACCCGGGTAACCCGGTGTACATCGCGATCTACTTCGGTCTGATCGTGTTCTTCACCTACTTCTATGTCGCGATCACCTTCAACCCGGAGGAACGCGCAGATGAGATGAAGAAGTTCGGCGGCTTCATTCCGGGGTATCGTCCTGGTAGACCGACGGCGGACTATCTCAATTTCGTCCTGAGCCGCATTACCCTCCCCGGCTCGATCTACCTCGGTCTCGTGGCAGTGTTGCCCAATCTGTTCCTCGATATCGGCTCGTCCGGTGGTGCGCAGAACCTTCCGTTCGGCGGCACCGCGGTCCTCATCATGGTGAGCGTCGGTCTCGACACGGTGAAGCAGATCGAGAGCCAGCTGATGAATCGAAATTACGAAGGGTTCCTCAAGTGAGAGTTGTTTTGCTCGGTCCGCCGGGTGCCGGCAAGGGCACCCAGGCCGTCCTGCTTTCGGAAAAGCTGGGCGTCCCGCACATCTCCACCGGGGACCTGTTCCGCGCGAATATCAGCCAGCAGACTCTGCTCGGCCGCGAAGCGCAGAAGTACATGGACGCGGGCGATCTGGTGCCCAGCGATGTCACCAACCGCATGGTCGAGGCGCGGGTCGGCGAGCCCGACGCCGTGAACGGCTTTGTGCTGGACGGCTACCCGCGCACGGTCGACCAGGCCGACGCGCTGGAGAAGATCCTGGCCGATATGGACAAGAAGCTGGACGCCGTCCTGTGCTTCGTCGTGGCCGAGGACACCGTGGTCGAGCGGATGCTGGCCCGGGGTCGCGCCGACGACAACGAGGATGTCATCCGCAACCGGCTCCGGGTGTACCGCGAGGAGACCGAGCCGCTGCTGGAGCATTACGACGGTCTGGTCGTGACGGTCGACGGTGTCGGCGATGTCGACGATGTCAACACCCGCGCCCTGCGTGCGCTGGGACACTGATGCCCCGGACCCGGGAGTTCTGAGCCGCGATGGTTTTCGGCCGCAGTAAGAGTAAGAAGGTGGTGCCCTTTCGCACCGCCGGTGAGCTGGATGCCATGGCGGCGGCCGGCGCGATCGTCGGCCGCGCTCTGGTCGCCGTCCGCGCGGCAGCCAAGCCCGGGGTTTCCACCCTGGAATTGGACGAGGTCGCCGAGCAGGTGATCCGGGATGCGGGAGCGGTGCCTTCGTTCAAGGGGTACCACGGCTTCCCCGGGTCGATCTGTGCTTCGGTGAACGACCGTGTGGTGCACGGGATTCCGACGGCGCAAGAGATCCTCGCCGAGGGTGATCTGGTGTCCGTCGACTGTGGCGCCATCCTGGAGGGCTGGCACGGCGATTCGGCGTGGACCTTCGGTGTGGGCAATCTCATCGAGGCCGACCAGCTGCTCAGCGAGGCGACCAAGGTGTCGATGGAGGCGGGTATCGCAGCCATGCTGCCGGGCAATCGCCTCACCGATGTCTCGCACGCCATCGAGCTGGGCACCCGCGCCGCGGAGGAGCTGCACGGCCGTGCCTACGGCATCGTCGACGGCTACGGCGGTCACGCCATCGGCCGCGAAATGCATATGGATCCGTTCCTGGCCAACGAGGGTGCTCCCGGTAAGGGCCCGAAACTGGTGGTCGGTTCGGTACTCGCCATCGAGCCGATGCTGACCCTCGGCACCACCCAGACCAAGGTGCTCGACGACGATTGGACCGTCGTCACTACCGATGGCAGCCGCGCCGCGCACTGGGAGCACACCGTCGCGGTCACCGAGGACGGTCCCCGGATCCTCACCCTGCGCCCGGAGTAATCGCTACTCTCGCAGAGTTATCCGAAGCACCCCCGATCGAATCCGGTCGGGGGTGCTTTCGTTGTGCGCCCCGGCCCGGCGTGCCCGCTCCGGGTGGATCGGGACTGGCATGATCACTGCGTGAAGCTTCGATTCGGGATTCAGTTCGCACCCGACGCCGCGGTGCTGCCGCGGATTCGGGAGATGGCCAGGTTCGCCGACCGGGAGGACCTGGATCTGCTCGGGATTCAGGACCATCCGTACTCCGGCGCCCTGGTCGATACCTTCGCGCTGATCGCCACCATCCTGGCCGAGACCGACCGGCTGCGGGTTTTTCCCGATGTGGCGAGTCTGCCGCTGCGTGGCCCCGCGATGCTCGGCAAGCAGGCGGCGACCTTGGATCTGCTCAGCGGTGGACGTTTCGAACTCGCACTGGGCGCGGGTGCGTTCTGGCCCGCGATCAGCGCCATGGGTGGCCCGGCACGGTCGAATCCCGAAGCGCTGCGCGCGCTCGAGGAGGCCACGACGATCATCCGGGCCATGTGGCAACCCGGTGCCAAGGCGGAGGTGCCCGGCGACTACTACTCCGTGCACGGCGTGCAGACCGGACCGGCTCCCGCACATCCGGTCGGGATCTGGTTCGGCAGTGTCGGCCCGAAGGCCAACGCGCTGACCGGGCGGATCGCCGACGGTTGGGCGGCGCCGATCCCGCACTACCTGCCCTACGAGCAGTGGCAGGGTGCGCAGCACACCATCTCGACGGCGGCCCGTGACGCGGGCCGTGATCCGGCCGACATCACCCGGATCGCACAGCTGGTCGGGCACATCACCGACACTCCGGGCCCGGTGACGCTGCGCGGCGAGGAACCGATTCGCACCGACGCCGCGGGCTGGGCCCGCATCCTGGTCGATCTCGCCGTCGAGACCGGTTTCGACACGTTTGTCTACTGGCCGGAGTCTCCGGACGATACCCAGCTGCGACGCTGGATCGGTGACGTCGTTCCTTCCACCCGCGCCCTCTGCGTCTGAGCCTTGGTGCGGCGGTGCCGCGTTCGGCCGTGCAGCGGGTGCGACCGCTGTAGTGTCCGGATGGCGCCTCCCGGTTCTCGTGGTGAACTCTTACGCTGCGATGAGCGTATGCCGGGAGGTTCCTCGGTCACCCGAGTAGGCAACTACTCGAATTCGCTTGGCAGAGCACGCGGTTGAAAGATCACGCTCAGGACTGGCCGGTCTTCCGGAAGAACAGCACATGATCGTGGTCGATGAGCGGCATGGTCTTGCGTACCTGACGGATTCCACCGCTGGGCAGGTAGGTCAGGTTCGCGAAGCCCTGGGTGTTGCCGAAGGCGGAGCGCAGTTTGGTCTCAGTGGCGAAGTGCGCGCCGTACGCGGCCAACATGCCGAAGTCCAAGGGCGCCAAGGGTTCGTCGAGGGTGGCAGGCCCCGCGGGTCTGCCGAGGGCGGCGTACTGGATGGCCTTGCCGTGCTCGTAGCGGCACAGCTCGTAGGACATATTCGAGGTCGCCGTCACGCTGAAGACCGGCCACTGCGCGGACAGGCGCAGCGCCAGTGGATGTTTCCCGACCGGCGTCAGCTCCCAGTTCATGCTCATGATGGTGACCCAGCCGCCGTAGGACAGCTCGATGAGCACCACATCGTCGCCGAGGGTGCCTGCGGTGTTGAGTTCGGGGTCGCCGATCACCCAATCGTCTTCGTCCGCATTGAGATACGTGGCGCTGTCGACGATGTCGATATCGTCGGCCGCGTATGCCTCGATGATGGCCGCGCGCAGCAGGTTGATGGCATCCTTGTCCGGGCAGCGCACGCCGAGCGCTCCGAAGGTCGGGCCGATCTCGACCGGCGCCGAGGGCGGATCCGGATCCTCACCCGGCGCCAGTGGCCGCAGGCCGACCAGCGCGAGCCGCCAGTTGATCTCCTCGACCGTGGACAGGTCGCCGGAGGTCTTGCGCAGGATCTGCTGCTGGGTCAGCCGTCCGGCCTGCTCCAGGGTGCGGCACTCCAGTTCGTGCAGCGCGTTGTAGGACTTCGGGGTCAGGTCGAGATCGCGGATCCCGCAGGCGCGCAAACGAATCGACATACCGGTCGAGGTGAAGGCGGCGTACCGCTCGCGGTACATCGCGATCGCCTGCTTGCGGGACCGGCCGACCATCAGGGTACGCAGCATCGTGCTCAGGCTCTGCAGATACTTGCCCGCGAGTTCCGGATTGGCCGCGGCCAATTCGCTGCGGATGCGGGCCGCATCCTCCGTCGCGGCGACCGCGGCGTCCTGGTCGAGGCGGCCCAGCCAGACGCCGCACTTGCCGAGGCAGTCGGCGCACATTCCGGCGACCGACGGATCACTCTGTGCCGCTTGCAGATACACCACACAGGCGCCCCGGATGGTGCTCGCCGCCAATTCCCGGCGGTTCGTCAGCCGGGTCGCCTGCTCGAAAACCCGGAGTGCTTCCTGCAATTCACCCGCGGATCGGGCCGAGACATTGCCATTGGCGAACCAGTGCAGGCGCAGCCCGACCGCCTCCTGTGCGGGTGCCAACGCCTCTACGGTGCGGTCCCGGCGCGCGCTGCTGTCGTGCTTGGTGGCAATCATGGCCTTGGCGAGCTCGACGAGTGAGGTGGCCAGCTGTAGTTCGGTTTCGATCGACCGGTCTCTGGCCGCGCTACGATTCGCGGCCACCTGACGCTCGATCGCGCTGAGCGCACCCACCCCGCCCGCTACGCCGGCTGCCGTCCCCGAATGCTCCATCGCGAACCCAACTCCCGCGTCACCTTCCACATACGGTCGTCGATCGGCCGCATTAGTGCTCCGCCGAGTTTGCCACATTCGGTCGTCACACGCCCAGGACAATGTAGAGGCGATCGGGTAATCCGGAAGATGTAGACCGGTGGTCGTACCACTGGCCAGCAAGTTTAAGGCTAATTCCGGATGTGGTGGAAACATGCGCCTCCCTACGTTGAAGGTCATGACAACAATGTCTTTTGCCTCCACCCTCGTTCTGGCCAGCTCCGCCGAGACGGCGGCATCCGTCGGCATCGGAGTGCTGGTGATCGGGTTCACCATCGCGAGCATCGTGCTCTTCGTCGCCGGTCTGGTCAGCGCCCTGCGGTCCGGCAATTACGCAGCTGCGGGCAAGGCCATCTGGGTACTGCTGATGTTCGCCTTCCCCGTCCTGGGGCCGATCACCTGGTTCCTCTGGGGCCGCAAGTCGACTCTGGCGCCGACCCCGCGCGCTCCCGCCGGGTGAATCAACCTCGGTGGCCGGACGGCGCGGCAGTGATCGGTGCCCGGGCCTGGTCGCCGTAGCGGGCCTGCCGGTGCAGCACGGTTCGAGCCTTTTCGTCGTAGGCGAGCCCCGACGGGTGGCGAGTTCGGTCCGCGCTGTGCGCGGTGACAACCGTGTGGCGGCGGAGCGGGCCGTCCGGTCTGGCCTGCGGGTCAATCGTGGTGCTGCTTCAGCGCGGCCGTGATCAGCGCCTTGGCCTGGTCGCCGTAGCGGGCCTGCCGGTGCAGCGCGGCCCACGCCTTCTCGTAGTACGCCAACTCCGACGGGGTTGTCACGGTCAGCTCGGCGCTGATCGTCTCGACCTGCACCATGGTGTGCTCCCAGAGGTCGAAAGAGGTAGTGGTGTAGATGAATACGGCACCGGTCGGGATCACGCCGAAGACCAGCCTCGGATTGCCGAACGCCGAGGAGAGCAGATGCTCGAGTTGCCCGCGGACCACCTCGCGGTCCCCGACGGTGGTGAGCAGCGCGGCTTGGTCCACCAGCATCATGGTCTTGATCGGCCCCTGCCGCAGCGCTCGCTGACGCTCCATCCGGGCGGCGACGGCCTCCTCGAGGTCGTCGCGGGTGCCGAGGAAATCGATGCAGGTGCGCAGGACGGCGCGCGCATAGTCTTCGGTCTGCAGCAGGCCGGGGATGAGGATCGAACTGTAGGTGCGCAGCAGGCGGGTTCGCGCCATCAGGTCCACCGACTGGAGTTGACGACGCGCGTGACCGGTGGCGGCGATCCGCTTCCACTCGGCCCATTGCGCTTCCACATTGCGCAGTGAGGCGATCAGATCGGGCAGCGCCAACTCCGCGTCGCACACCCGGCACCAGATAGCGACGTCGTTCTCGCTCGGGGTCTGTTTGCCGTGTTCGATCCGGCTGGTCTTGGACCAGTGCCATCCTGCGGCTTGGCTCAGCTGACGACCGTCCAGGTGTGCGTCCTTACGCAATTCGCGCAGTCGCGCGCCCAGACCTTGTTTGGCACGGAGAACATCAGTCACGGAGATAGTCGGGTGAGATAGTCGCGGTACGGAATTGCTGCGGGCCAGACTTTATCCCGGATGTCAGCGGCGTGCCGGACCATCCGGGAATCCGAGGTGGCGGCGCCGCCGGACCAGAAGCCCCGCAGATCGAACAGGCTGAAGACGACAGTGCTGTCGTCGAGTAACCAGAAATCCTCGCTGACCACGTCGGTGTCGGCGCGCGGTAGATACCGGACGTCCTCACCGGCCGCGACATTGTGGCGGGCCAGGGCGAGTAGAAAGCGCGTGTAGTCGGTATGCGGTTCGCTGACGATGCGGGCCCGTTGCATGACGATGCCGTCGCCGACCATGCGTCGTACCTGGTCGGCCCACGGAGTGAACCATTCGCCACCGGGGTCGGTTGTCTCGTCGGCGAGAAATTGTCGCAGAGAATCGGATTCGCCTGTCGCTAGGTAATTGTCGTAGTTCTCTAGGTGGAAGGCGCGTGTTCGCGCCGTACGTAGGACTCGGTCGAACGGCTCACCGCCTGGGACTAGTCGCATCGGGCGTCACCTCCGAGGTGATCGACACCTCGACTGCCGTCTCGTGACCGGGAATCTGCATGACCGCGAGCGCTTCCGGGTCCGTCATCGGGGTGCCGGACAGGAGAAATGTGCCGTGCCCGGTGTCCTCCAGACCCGCCAGGCAGGTGCCGGGCTCGGTGTAGGTGAGCAGCCGGTGGGGGATTTCGATGCGGTCCGTGCGGCCCGTCTTCCATCCCTGTACGGCGAAGGTATTGCGGTCTGTCCGATACAGCCGTGGCGACCCCTGGCCTCCGGTCGGTCCGCCGAGCAGTCGAACTTTCATGATGAGAGCCCCTATCACGCGGCAGTGCGTGACAGACATGGTCCCAAGCCGGCTCCTTGCTGGTCAACGACCTACAAGAGGTCACGCACTTGTCCGCACTTCTATTGTGTTGCGGCAATCCTCGCTCGTACCGTTCACGGTGCTCGGTATCGGATGGCCGGGCGGTGATAGGTGGCTTGACAGTGGGTATGCACTGCAACGTTGGCTATTCGTGGAGATGGGTGACGACAATGTGGACGAACAGCGGGACGCAATCGTGATCGATCCGATCATTGATCGCTGTGACAAGGTGCCCTTTCCGTTGTCGCTGGAGCGGGCGCGCGGAATCGTGAAGATCCACGCGGAATGCTCGGTCGAGCAGTGCAGACGTAAGGCCGCCGCGCTACGGGTCCTGACCGAGAACGGGGCCGTGTCAGGCCTCGAGAAGCAGGGTGACGGGCCCATCGTTGACTAGTTCGATATGCATGTGGGCGCCGAACTCGCCGGTGGCGACGGTGGCGCCGAGATCACGCAGGGTGTGGGCGAACGCATCGACGAGAGGTTCGGCGGCCGGGCCGGGCGCCGCGGCCGACCAGGAAGGACGGCGGCCCTTCGCGGTATCCGCATAGAGGGTGAACTGGCTGACCACCAGAATCGGTGCGTCGAGATCGGCGGCGGAGCGTTCGCCGTCCAGGATGCGCAGCCGCCACACCTTGTCGGCCATGGCTTTTACGCCGGCTTCGGTATCGGTGTGGGTGATGCCGACCAGGGCGACCAAGCCCTGGGGATTCGGCTCGATCCGGCCGACCGTCGCGCCGTCCACGGTTACCTGCGCTGCCGTCACACGCTGCACGAGTACTCGCATGCGGTGATCCTCTCACCCCGGGCCGGTCGGGTGCGCGGGCATAGATACCGTCAAGATCATCGATCCAGGGCATCGCGGGCTGACACGATCCGAACCGTGGAGCGGAGTGAAAACCTGCAAGCGGCCGTGGCGCGGGCGGCGAGCGATGCCGGTCTCGGTCATTGGCTGCGGACGTATCTGCCGGTGCGGCTGGACTGGCGGCGGTATCGGACGGTCGTCATAGTGACCATCGTCAGCTGTTGGGCGTTAGTGGTCTCTGCCGTCGCACAGGCGTACATCGTGGCAATCATCGCCCTGGTCTTCGTGGTGGTGTTCGGGGGCAGGCTGCTGCTGGAGGTCGGTTGGATCAGGTTCGTAGCCAACCGGAATCGGGATGCGCGGCTGGATCGCTACGAGCGGGGATTCGTGTACGTCTACCAGGGCCGGGTCTCGGTGTTCCGATACGACACGACGCGGGTGTGGCGGAAGATCGTGCAGCGCATCGAGTACGGCACGCCCACCCACATCACCTACACCTATACCTGCACCGATCTCATGGGTGATCCGATTGTGCTCGGCGACGTGCTGGAGCGCCCGGACGAATGGGGCGAGGCCATTCAACACGCGGTCGCGGCCGCGCAGTTGCCGCCGGCCAGGGCCGCGCTGGCGACCGGACAGCGGCTCGAATTCGACGAGATCTGGATGACCGAGGGGGCGGTCGGATCCGGTGCCGAGACTGTCGGGTGGGGGCAGTTGGAGGAGATTGCGGTGCAGGACGGATTCGTCCGGCTGCGCGTCGCAGGGAAGTGGCGAGCCCTGATCGATCGGCCCGTCAGCGACATCCCGAACTTCCTCGTATTCCATACGCTCGCCGAGGAACTGCGGCGCGCGCATTCGTCCACCGCGTAGGGCCGGCCGCCGGTCCGTCAAGAAGATGTCAAGAAGGTGTCCGCTCGGGTGGGCGCCCGCCGTATTCGACGGTGCGCCCCGGACCAGTATCGATGTGCGCGGGGTATCGATATGGGTCAGATGCGTTGTGCCACAGCGGATATCAGGGGCACGTAAATTTGCTCGCGGCCACCTGTCCGTCGCATCCGGTTCATGCCATCGTCGAATTCGGTTCGCTGGTGGAAGGGGTAGATATGACGAAGAAGCTCGAGGTATCCCCCATCCAATTGGAAGGCGCGGCGCGGGAAATGGGCGAGCTGCGCGACAGGGTGCGAACCATTCTGAGCAACCTGGAGAACTCGCTGGACGGCTTGGGCGCGCCATGGGGCCCGGACGGCTACGGCAGCAGTTTCGCCGACGGCAACGACGACAACGGCTACCTCGCCGCTCGCAAGAACCTCACCGAGGGTATCGGCAATGTCGCGAACACCTTCGGGGCGTACCACGACGGTCAGCTGAAGGCCGCAAAAGAACTGCGGCGCATGGACAAAACGAATATCCGCGGGTAGCGCGGAACGGGAGTGTCTCTCAATATTCCCGACGGCCTGCAATGGCTCGGGTATGTCGCGGGTTCGGACTGGCCGGACGGCGATGAAGACAAAATGTGGGATCTCGCCGACGACTGGCGCCATGCCAGCGAGGAACTCACGAAGTTGCTCCCGGACTTGCGGGCCGCGACCAAACACACCATCGACGCTTATCCATGGGGTGAAGGCGTCGAAGCCATGAAAACGGCACTCGACAAGCTCGCGACCGGCGACCAGTCGATCGAGCGGCTGGCCGAGATCCTGATCGAAGTCGCCGAATCCGCCGACGCGACCGCCACCGAAATCCAATACACCAAGATCCTCATCATCAGCTCGCTCGGCATGCTGGCCGCCGAAATCGCCATCGCCTGGCTCTGGCCGCCGACAGCGTGGATCAATCAAGCCATCGCGACCGCTCTCGCCCGCGTGGCGATCCGGCTGATGGCCAACCGAGCGATCGCCGCCATCGTCCGGTTCGCAGGCAGGATCGGGCTGGCCGCCCTCATCAAATTCGCGGCCAAGCACGTCGTCATCAGCACGGTGCTGGGCGCCGGGCAGGACCTCGCGATCCAGGCCGGCCAGGTTGCTGCGGGCAAGCGGGACAGCGTGGACTGGGAGCGAGTCAAGGTCACCGCGGTCAGCTCGGCCGCGGCGGGCGCCGCGGGCGCGCCGCTGACCAAGGGACTCACCAAGGGCTTTACCAAGCTCGGGGCGGTTGCCCATATCCCGACCAATGCGTGGACCGGAGCCGCGAAAGGCATCGCGATCGGCACCTTGGCGGGCATCGGCAGCGCCTACGCCTCACAAATCGCCGGAAATCTCGTCACCGGCTCCGCATTTGCCTGGGACCCCCGCGTCGTCACCAGCGGTGGCGCGTACGGCGCGTTGGTCGGCGGGTCGAAAGGTGCGCGCTTCGGTCGCCACGGTGGGCGCAACGGGATCTCGATGTTCGACGGAACGAATTCCGGCGCAACGAGTTTCCGGCCTCCGAGTGGTGGGTTGCCGACCGGGGGTGGATCGTCTACGGGTGGTGGTGCCTCGACCGGCGCTGGAACATCCACGGGCGGAGGGCATTCGGCTGGCGGCGCCTCGACTGGTGGGTCGTCGTCCGGGGCTGGAACGTCTTCTGGCGGCGGATCCTCTACTTCGACTGCTGGTGGGACATCCACCGGTGGTGGGACGTCTGCTGGTGGTGGGACGTCCACTTCCGCTGCCGGTGGTGGGTCGACCAGTGGCGGTACTTCTACGGGTAGTGGTTCCTCTGCTGGTGGTTCTTCGGCAGGCGGCGGAACTTCGTCCGGTCCTACTTCCACCGGTAGGGGATCCACCAGTGGTGGTGCTTCGACTGGCGCTGGTTCGTCGTCCGGTGGTGGCTCCTCTGCTGGCGGAACTTCCAGCGGCAGTGGCACTTCTGGTAGCGGTTCGTCGTCTGGAGCTGGAACATCCTCTGGTAGCAGTAATTCCGCGGGCGGTTCGTCGACCAGCGGTGGGGCATCATCTGGCGGAGGTTCATCGACGGCAGGTGGCACATCTACCGGTGGTGGTTCATCGACCGGCGCTGGTGCGGGCTCGGGTGCTGGAACATCTGCGGGCGGAGGGCATTCGGCTGGTGGCGGCAGCTCCGCCGGTGCGTCGGCTGCGGGCGGCGGTGCTACAGGTGGTTCCTCGAGCGGCGGCGGCACATCCACGGGTGGTGGTTCTACGAGTGGTTCCTCGGGTGGCGCGGGCACATCCGCGGGCGGCGGCTCGTCGACCGGCACCTCGAGCGGCGCAGGCCTAGCAACCGGCACCGGAACATTCAGCGGCTCAGGATCACCGATCAACGCCGCACCCGCGAACGCAGGCGCAACCTCGACCGCATCCGGAACATCCACCGCAGGCAGCGGAACTTCTTCGGGCGGTAGCTCCGCGACAAGTGGGAGCTCGGCCGCCGGTGCGGGTACCTCGACCGGAGCTGGAACAACCTCTGGCGGAGGCGCATCCACTTCCGTCGGCGGTGGAGCTTCGTCCGGTGGTGGTTCCTCGACTGCAGGTGGCGCTTCGACCGGTGGTTCGTCGTCTGCTTCGGGTGGTGGTACTTCGCCTGGCGCTGGAGCGTCTTCTGGCGGTGGTTCATCGACTCCCACGGGTGGTGGTTCGTCCGCGGGCGGAACTTCCAGTGGCAGTGGCGCTTCTGGCGGTGGCTCGTCCACTTCCGCTGGTGGTGGTACTTCATCTGGTGGTGGATCCACCAGCGGTGGTGGTGCTTCGACTGGCGCTGGGGCGTCTTCTGGTGGTTCGACCAGCGGTGGTGCTTCGTCCGGTGGTGGTTCCTCCACTGCAGGTGGCGCTTCGACCGCTGGTTCGTCGACTGCTTCGGGTGGTGGTACTTCTACGGGTGGTGGTTCGTCCACGTCGTCTGGTGGTGGATCTTCACCCGGTAGTGGATCCACCAGCAGTGGTGGTGCTTCGACCGGTTCTACTGGTGGAGGTTCATCGACTGGCAGTGGTAGTTCTACGGGTGGTGGTAGTTCTACGGGTGGTGGTTCGACCGGTGGTGGTGCTTCGTCCGGTGGTGGTTCCTCGACGACAGGTGGCGCTTCGACCGGTGGTTCGTCGACCGGAACTGGAGCAGCTTCTGGCGGTGGTTCATCGACACCCACGGGTGGCGGTACCTCGGCTGGTGGCGGTTCCTCCGCGGGTGGCGGGTCTTCGGCCGGTGCGGGAAATTCGAGTGGTGGCGGCTCTTCCAGCTCGGGGTCGTCGAGTGGTGGAAGTTCGCAGGCGGGTGCCGGATCCGGGCCGCAGCCTCGGCAGGAACCGGGTCTGACCTCGGCTATACCGTACACGCCAAGGTATTTCGACCCCGACGGTGCGGATGGGATCACTCCATACACGGCGCCGGACAAACCTGCCGACAGCGTGTGGGACAAGCCTGCGACCAATCCGCAGCCGGAACCCGAACCGGAACCCGAACCGGAACCGGAGCCGGAACCCGAACCGGAACCGGAGCCGGAGCCGGAACCCGAACCGGAGCCGGAGCCCGAACCGGAGCCGGAGCCCGAACCGGAGCCCGAGGACCCACAGGACCCCCAGGACCCGGAAGATCCGGAAGATCCGGAAGATCCGGAAGATCCGGAAGATCCGGAAGATCCGGAGGACCCGGAGGACCCGGAGGACCCGGAGGACCCGGAGGACCCGGAGGACCCGGAAGATCCGGAGGACCCGGAGGACCCGGAGGACCCGGAGGACCCGGAGGACCCGGAGGACCCGGAGGACCCGGAGGACCCGGAGGACCCGGAAGATCCGGAGGACCCGGAAGATCCGGAGGACCCGGAGGACCCGGAGGACCCGGAGGACCCGGAGGACCCGGAAGACCCGGAAGACCCGGAAGACCCGGAAGACCCGGAAGACCCGGAAGACCCGGAAGATCCGGAGGACCCGGAAGATCCGGAGGACCCGGAGGACCCGGAGGACCCGGAGGACCCGGAGGACCCGGAGGACCCGGAGGACCCGGAGAATCCGGGTAACACCCGCACCCCGCAGACCGCTGCAACCGAACCGGTACAAGTCACCCCCGCCGCGGCCGTTCACGGATCGACGCCGAGTGGGTTCGGTGTCGCCGGAAACGGGTTTGCGGGCAATGACGGTTCGGTAGCCCATGGCGCGGGCAGTGGCGGATCATCCACGCCCGCAGCGGGTTCGGCGCCGCCGCAAGCGATGTCTTCACCGCCAATAGGGCAGATGCCGACTGCGGGTAGGCCGGCGCCGGCATCCTCCTGGCCTCGTGCCGGTGCGGGTCCCGCGTGGGTTCCGGCTGTCGAGGGGGTCCTGGTCCGGTCTATGAGCGGGTTCGGTGAGCTGGCCGAGCTGCAACCGGAGACGGGCTTGCTGCGCGCGGCCGGTCCGCCGTCACCACAGACGCTGAGCCAATTGCGCGGTGTCTTCGGCGATTTCGACGGTATGCCGGTGGTGTTCTACCGGGACCGGTTCGGACTGATGCTGCGCGTCGGCACGTTCGTCGTGCAGTTGGACGATCCCGCTGTCTACGTCGAGTGGTGGAGCAACGGCACGTATTCGTACTTCGCGGTGTCGTTTCGTGGCGCGCGGGTGTGCGCGGTGCAGTACCGGAGCCCGCATCCCAGCAGCGATCTCGGGTTGTTCGTGCGGGACGTGCTGGCGAACGGTCAGCGACGAGCTCGGCTGTTCCTGCCGGGGTCGATGTGAGTCGAGGAGGTTGGATGGCGAACGAACGTGTCCGGTCCGAGATGGCCGACATTCTGGACGAAGTGCAGGACCAGTTCCGCATGATCGCGCAGGTGCAGCAGGAGCGCGCGCAGATCGTGGGCCGCGGCACCGCGCGCGGTAGGCGGGTGTCGGTCGCGGTGAATGCCGAAAACACGATCATCGAGGTCAAATTCGGCAGCAACATCGAGGATTTGAGTCACGCGGAGATCGCGCGCGCGGTAACGGCCGCCGCGCAGGAGGCATCGGCCGATGCCGCGCGGCAAGCGCAGCAGCTGATACTGCCCATCCAAACGCGGCACGCGCGGCTACCGAAACTTACCGATCTGATCGACGGCATGCCCGATCTGACCGACGTGATACCGCAGCCGCCGACGGTATCGCTTGCTCCGCCGGATGCCGCGGAGCGCCAGGTGTCCGATGGGGCATCGGTGCACTACGGCGACGTCGAACAGCTCGGCGGCGATGCTCGCCGCGGCGTCACCGATGCGGGCTGGTGATCCGAGATGAAAGGAGAGGCATTGGATCCCAAGGGTTTTGCGACGACATCGCGAGCCTCGTCGGGTTGTGGGTGTCGGAGGAGCGTTCTTCGTGGGTGATCAATCGACATGGTCGGGTGTGACTGCCGCGGCGAAGGAGCGCAAGGTCAAGGTCATTCCGAGTGTGGCCTTGGCCTGTGCGAATGGCTGTCACGACATGATCATGCAGTTGCTGGGTTTGAAAGCCCTGGCGAGCGGCGACAATGTCGCGAAGCTTCCCGCGAAGGACTTCGGAGACTTCGGCGGTCATCGTTCCGCCTTGGAGCTCTCGGACAAGTTCAACCGGAAGGCGTACGACCTACAGCAGCGGCTCGGCGACCATGTGAAGACGCTGACGGATCTCGGCGACTTGTTCAAGGCTGCGGGCGCCGCGTACGAGGGGACGGATAAAGGGACGAAGGCGGAGTTCGACGCCCTCCGGGGTGTGGTGACCTCGCCCGATAAAGGCAACAACCTCACGCATAAGGCCGGGAAGTACCCGGTCCCGGACATCGGCGGCGACGATCCCAAGCCGGAGGCCCCGAACTGGGTGTCCAAGCCCACGATGGATGACAGCAACCCCATTCAGCCGGAGCCGAAGAGCTCGATGGAATGGCGTGAGCTCGTCGACCTCGGCTTGGCGATCAAGTCAGTGACGGCGTGGACCGCCGGGGACATGTGGAAGTACATGTCGGACGAGGTCTACAAGGAAGCGGGCAAGCTGGAACAGCACCTGAAGAGGCTGACCGCGGATACCTGGGAAAGCCAGGGTGCTGATTCGGCTCTCGCCGCGATCGGCAAGTACAGCGAGAACGCGCGCAAGCTCAGCGGCGAGATGCTGGTGGTCAGTCGGAACCTCGACTACACGTCGCGGTGGCTGTTCGCGACCATGGAGAACATGCCGCGGGAGGTGGTCGAACCCGATTGCGGCGAAGACCTCGAGGACAAGCGGAACGATTACTGGAAGTACTACGCAGAAGGCCTGATGCAGACCGATAAGGGCTTTCCGTCATTCACCGCGCCGCCTACCCCGGGCGCTCCGCCGAAAGTCGATCCCGAGAAGGGCAAAGACGACCCCGGCAAGGGCAAAGACCTCGACAAAGGCAAAGACCATGGCGGGAGCGGGAGCGGTCAAGGCCAGGGCCAGAGCCAGAGCCAAGGGCAGGGCCAAGGCCGACGCCAGGGTCAAGGGCAGGGTCAAGGGCAGGGCCGAGGTCAAGGTCAGGGCCAAGGTCAGGGTCAGGGTCAGGGGCAGGGCAAGGACAAAGGCCAAGGCAACACCGGCGGCGGCAACACCGGCGGCGGCGGTGGTAGCGGCAATAGCGGCAGCGGCACAGGCGGCGCGGGCACCGGCGCCCAGCAGTCCGGACAGGACTGGCTCGGCCCGTTGATGAATGCATTGTCACAGGCGATCCCAGGCGTGGCCCAGGCGCTCCCAGCCTTGACGCAGGCGCTGGCCCAACTCCAAGCCCTCAACCCGGTTGCCGGAACCGCTGACTTCAAGGCCTTCGGCGCTCTGTTCGAGAAGTACCCGGAGCTCGCGCAGGTGCTGGCCAAGTCGCCGGAACTCCAGGCGCTGATTGCCAAGACCCCCGCGCTGAAGCCGCTCGGCGAAATGCTCGGGATCCCAGCGGGGGATCTCGCAGGCAAACCCGAACAAGGCACATCGTCCGAAGGCAAACCCGCCGAGAGTGCTGGGAAAGTGGATCCTTCGGCCACTCCACGTCTGTTCCCGCGTGCGTCCATTCCGGGTGTCACCTTGCCGAATCTGGATGAGTTGCTGGGGCCGGCGACTCGCGCGGAGCCCGCGATCGTGGATACACCTGTCGAATCCGGTGCGGGCGTTATCGAGTCCGATGCGCCGAGTGGTGCACGCGGTCTCGGCTCCCCCGGGGTTGTGGCCGCGCCGACTCAATCGGAACCCGTTGTGCGGCAGGTCGAGTTACCCGAGGAAGACTTCTTTTCGCTGGAAGAGGCGCGGCCGGCGGGTGAGTCGTGACGCAGCAGTGGGAGTTCACCGACCTCGAATTCCGGGTGCTCTGGGACCGGTATATCGATGAGGAGAGCGGCATCCCGACTCCGCTGACCTACACCTGTCGGACCAAGTATCTCGATCAGTACCTGAACGAGAAGTACCGGACCTGGGAGCGTTTGCGGGACACCGTGGATCCCGCGATCCGTGAGCTGCTCCAAGCGCGCCCCGAGGTCTTGGTTCGCGTGGTGGGCTGGTATGACCAGGACCGGACAGATCCGAAGCAGTGGATCCGATTGCGTGGCATCCGATCCGGCATGCATGGTTACGTTATCTCGCAGCATCCAGGCGAAACCGTCTCGCACAGTGGCGGTTACACGATCACCGAATGCGGTCCGCGCGCCATCGCCGAAACCGTGGTGCGAATGCTGCCGCAGGTCGAGGCGGGACGGCGCGGCAGCATCCCGATCGTGATCGATCAGGAGGGTGACCTCGAGGGCTTCCGATCCGGTGGGTCGCTGGTGACCGAGGAAGTCGATTACTCCGGTGCCAGGCACAGTGAGCAGTTCCTCAACACCCCCGCCAGCAAGACCGGCGCGATCACCGTTATCCAGGGTCACTCGAAGTTCGGTCCGCGCGGCGTGCACCGGCACCATCTGGTGTGGCGCGACCTGCCGGACGACGGCCGCTACCTGATCGAACTACCTTCCGATGCGCCGATCGCCGTCGGCATCGGTGCCGGAGGGCTGGTCGCGAAGATCAATTCCTCGATCGAGAACATGCTCGATCGGATGGAAACGCACTGGGAGCTGCATGGTTAGGTGACGCGACGAGAGTCGCAGCGTCGCTCCGCGGGATGCCCCGGAGCGTGACACGCTCGACGAGCGTCGATCCAGTACGACGACGTCGAGAAGCTCGATCGGGATCTCGCCGGGGCGTCACCGATGCCGGTCGGTGAGCTGCGGATGCACTGTCCGCCCTTGTCTCTCAAGGGTTTCGCGGTAGTGTCGATTGATCGAACGGACGATCGGCGATGCCGTGTGTGCTTCATTCTGATGCCATACACTTGTAACCCACCCGGCATACCGTGTTTCGGACGAGTGTCGTCGGGTGAGCACGTCGGAGGAGCGTTGCGTGGGTGACAGTACTTCCTGGTCGGGGTTGGCGGGGTCGAAGAAGATCGAGATCTGGCCGGATGCGGCGCTCACCGCGGCGAAAGCGTGCCAGGACATGGCCGCGGCAATCAAGGGCTTCAAAGATCTATACCGGCAGCAGAATCTCGACAACCTCGACAGCGGGAAGTTCGGCGGGCGCGACTCCGGTAATCAGCTGGCAACCAAGTTCAACCAGAAGGCCGGCAAGTTCGACGAGGAGTTCGATAACCACCTGAAGACGCTGTCCGACCTGGTGGATATGTTCCGGGCGGCGGGCCAGGCGTACAAGGGCGCCGATCATCAGTCGGCGAACACGCTCAAGGACCTCAGGGACGCCACGGGTTCGCCCGGTGCGAAGACTGTCCCGTACGACAAGAGCAAGACCCCCATGTATTTTCCGTCGAACTTCTCGATACAGAAGGATCCCGACACGGCGAAGATCCCAGGTGGTCTGAGCAAGCCCGCGACAAAGCTGGAGGACAACTCCTGGCCGATCCGGCTCGACACGCCGGAGTCAATGGATTGGGGGCCGCTGCACGACCTGGGGAAAAAAATCGATCCCTGGCAGGTTGCCGAACATGCACCGGTGTGGGGTGTGCTGGCCGACAAATCCTATGCGGCGGCGCGCGAATTGCACGACAAGCTGCAGGTGATCACGACCGAGAGCTGGAAGAGCGAGGGAGGGGACTACGCGCGCGAAGCCATTGGCAAGTATGCGGATACCGTCCGCGACCTGAGCTATGGCATGTCGGTGATGAAGGCGAATCTCGAGTACACCACCGATTGGCTCTACGCCACGAAATGGTCCATGCCTCCGAAGCCACACCACGAGAGCTGCGGGGAGAGTCTCAAGCACTACCAGGACGAGTTCAGAGATAACTACAACAAGGGGATCGAGTGGTCGGACAAGTCCTTCCCGGTGGTCGCCGCGGCGATGGCGGCGACCGCTCCACCGGCCGTCAAGGATCCGACCAAGGATCCGACCAAAGATCCCAATAAGGACCCGAACAAGGATCCGAACGGGAATGGCAACGGCAACAACAACGGCGGCGGCAGCGGGGGTGGCACCGGCGGCGGTAGTGGCGGTGGCAAGGGCGGCAGCGGGCAAGGTTCGGGCCAGCAGCCGGGTACCGGCCAGCAGCCCGGTACCGGCCAGGATAAGGACGGCAAGGACAAAGACGGCAACAAGGACGCCAACGGCCAGAACAAGAATGGCTCGGGCAACGGTTCCGGCAATGGTTCGGGCGGCGGCACCGGTTCCGGCGGCGGCACTGGTTCGGGTTCGGGTAGTGGGTCGGGTACCGGCCAGCAGTCCGGCAGCGGCGGCCAGGACATGCTCAGCCCACTCATGAGCGCGCTGTCCTCGGCGATCCCGGCCCTGACCCAGGCCTTGCCGGGTCTGCAGCAGGCATTGCAACAGGCAGTGCAGCAGGCGACGAATCCGGCGGCGGGTACGCCGAACTTCGCCGCGCTCAGCGGCCTGTTCGAGCGGTTCCCGGAACTCAAGGACGCACTCGCCAAGTCGCCCGAGCTCAAAGATCTGCTGGCGAAGAACCCGGAACTGAAGCCCCTCGCCGAAGCCCTCGGAATCAAGCCGGAGGACCTCGCCGCCAAGCCCGGTGAGGAAGAAAAGCCCGCCGCGGGCGACGGCAAGTCGACGACCGCACCCGAGCAGCGCCTGTTCCCGCGGGCCTCCGTGCCCGGGGTCGGCTTGCCCGGAGTGTCCTTGCCCTCGATCGATCAGTTGGTCGGACCGCCGACCAGTCCCGAGCCCGCGACGGCGGCTGTGCCGAGTTCCGGTGCGGGCATTCCGGAGTCCGATTCGTCCGCCGGTGGCCGTGGCCTGGGCTTCTCCGGCGTGGCGGCGGCGCCGGCGCAGCAGGAACCGCTGGTGCGGCAGACCGAGGATCTCTCCGAGATGGACTTCTTCTCGCTCGAAGAGGCGCGCCCGGCGGGTGAGGTGTGAACCACCAGCGCTGGGAGTTCACCGACCTCGAATTCCGGGTCCTCTGTGAGCGGTTCGCCAAGAGCAACGTCCCCGATCCGCTCACCTTCATGGCCCGGATCCCGTATCTGGACGATTACGAGCGGGAGAAGTACCTGACCTGGGAGCGTTTGCAACCTGACTTGGATCCCGTGATCCCGGACATCATCCCGCTCCTTTATCGCCCGGACGTGGCCATCAAGGTATTGGGTTGGTACGACGGGGATTTCCAGGCTCCGGAGAAGTGGATTCGCGGCCTCGCGGTCCGATCCGGCACGCAGGGCTATCTGGTGACCCAGGCTCCCGGCGAAACCTTCATGCACAGCAGTGGATACACGATCATCGACTGCGGGCCCCGGGGCCTGGCCGAAGCGGTGGTCCGGCTGTTGCCTCCGAATATCGAAGCCGGTCGCCGCGGCAGCATTCCGATCGTTACCGACAACCTCGATGACCTCGAACGGATCAGTAGCGGTGGATCGTTGGTGACCGAGGAAGTCGATTCCTCCGGCGCCGGGCGTAGCGCCGAATTCTTCGGCATCCCCGCGGATCGAACCGGTTCGATCACGATTGTCCAGGGACACTCGAAGTTCGGGCCGCGCGGCATCCTCGAACACATCCTCGTGTGGCGCGACCTGCCCAGTGACGGTCGCTACGTCATCGAGCTGCCCAATGGCGCCCCGATGGCCGTCGGCATGGGTAAGAAATGGTTGACCTCGAAGATCGACAACTCGGTCGAAACGATCCTCGAGCGAATCGAAACCCACTGGGAACTCCAGGATTAGCGGAGCAATGACGGGTTCATGATCTCGTCTTGATCCATACCGATCGCTGATTCCGCTGCTCACCGCCTGCGCCACGGTGCGCAGCCGGGTAACGGTCGCGGCTGCTCGCAGGTAGCCCCTCGGCCGCTGCCCGAAATCGACGACCGCTATGTGCATCCGGCGTCAAGAATTCGTCAGATTTCTGGTGTGGCGGTTCGGCGCAGGCTGCGCGCCGGGAGAACGCGGGGACCAGCGGTTATCGGACAGGTTGATCCCGGGTCTCCGGCGGCGCCCGGTGCGGTTGCCTGCGCGGGCATCAGAACCTCGAAAATATGCGGTGGCAGATCTTTTCGGCCAGATCGCATCTGTGTGATTGTCGGATCCCGCTGACGAGAAAGTGACGCGCTGTCACTGGCTGGGCACTTCTCGTTCACGTTCGGGCAAGGAATCGGTCGCCCTCGGCTGCGATCGTCGAAAGGCACGATCCGATGTGAAGGGTGCGGGGCGGTCCCGCGGGAGCTGGAGGAGAACGGCATGGCCGACAATCTGAAAGTCTACGAGGACCGACTGCGTAAGGCTGGGGGTAAGACCGGTGACGTGCGCGATCGGATCAATAGTGTGCTCCTCCAGTTGGAGGCCGCCATCGCCAACCGCGGCGAACCGTGGGGCGACGACAAGATCGGCGATCGATTCGCCAACGGTGACAGCGGATACAAGAAGTCGCGAGACGGTCTGACCGATAGCACCGAGAACATGGCAGAAACCTTCGGCAACTTCTCCACCGCTCAGGTCAAGGCCGCCAACGATATTCGCGATATGGATCACGGCAACGGCGACACGTACCGGTAGCGACGGAATTCGGCTCAGCTCATGGCAAACGAACATGCCCGCGCCGAGATGGCTTCGGTGCTCGACGGTGTCCAACAGCAACTGCGCGCGATCGCGCGGGTGCAACAGGAACGAACCCTGCTCACCGCGAGCGCGACGGTACGTAGACGGGTGACGGTCACGGTCAATGCGGACGGCACGGTCATCGAGACCAAATTCGGGCCCGATATCGAGGATCTCGGATACGCGGAGATCGCCCGGGCGGTGACCGAGGCGGCGCAGCAGGCCGCTGCCGAGGTGGCGCGCAAGGGGCAGGAGTTGATGTCGCCGTTGCACGAACGGCGCGCCAGGCTGCCCAAGCTCTCCGACCTGATCGAGGGTATGCCGGACCTCACCGCCGCTATGCCCACGCCACCACCGGTTTCCACGGCGGCGCCCGGTTCCGCGGAACGGCAGGAACTGACCGCCGCCGCCGCCGACGGTAGCGGGCCGATGGCCTTCAGTGATGTCGAAACACTGAGCCCGGAGCACGCCGACGGCCGCGGAGTCACCGATTCCAGTTGGTGACCGGGTAATGGCATATGGCTGAGATACCCAGCTGGCTCGATTTCCTGGGCTGGGTGGCGGGGTCCGAATGGCCCGAGGGTTCTCCCGAGGGCATGTGGGATCTCGCGGGTGACTGGCGCGCCGCCGCGGACGGCTTGCGGGAGATCATCTACGACATCGACGATGCCAAACGGATGTCGCTGGACGCCTATCTCTCCGGCGACGGCATCGACGAGATGGCGAGCAAATTCGACGATCTGCGCAGCGGTCCCCAATCCATCCAGACGCTGGCCGACGAATTCGACAAGCTGGCCGAGGCGGCGGACGCCGTCGGTACCGAGATCGAATACGGCCAGCTGATGATGATCACGTCGCTGGCGCTGTTGGCGGCGGAGCTTGCATTGGCCTGGATCTTCCCGCCGACCGCACCCGCGGCGGAGGCGGCGGCGATCGCGGGCACCCGGGTGGCTATACGGGTGATGGGCCAGACGATCATGAATAACGTCATCCGGTGGATGTCGAGGTTGATCGGCCGCAGACTCGCCACCTTCCTGGTGCGCCACGTCGCCATCGACACCATTATCGGCACCGGCCAGGAGCTCGGGATCCAGGCGTGGCAGGTCGGTAAGGGCCACAGGGACAGCATCGACTGGGGCCAGGTCGGTGTCACCGCGTTCAGTTCCGCCGTCGGCGCCGGCGTCGCCAGCCCGTTCGGTGACAAGTTCGGCAAGTGGCTCGGAGACGTCATGCCGCGGGGCACGCCGGGCTACGTACACGGTGCGATCGTCGGCACTATGGCGGGTACGGTCGGCGCCTTCGCCGGATTCGGCGGCACGCTCGCGCTGCCCTATCTACAGACAATACTGACCGGTGAATTCGACTGGGCCAAAGCGAATGAGGCGGCCGGGCAGACACTGGCGGGCTTCGACTGGCGCATGATCACCGCGGGCGCCTCGAACGGCGCTATGTCCGGCGCGAATCGTGCGGCGGCGGACGCATTTTGGCGCCGACGACACCCGGAGTGGTACACGGCCCCAGCGAATAACGACCCGAATAATATGCCGCGCATCGGGTTTCGTCCAGATTCCAATCTGCTGCCCGCGGGCTTCGGCGGTACCCAGAACGGCGTCGGCCCTTCGAACGGCGTCGGCCCGGCCACCGGTTCCGGTCCGGCCGGGACCGGGAATCAGACCGGGGGCGGCGGCTCGAATACCGGGGCCGGGCGGCCGGGCAGCGACAACTCATCCGGCACGCGCAACGGTGGCGACACCGGCCGGACCGCGGACCCCGGAGCGGAGGAGGGGGCGCACGACGGCGGCGATGCGGGCGAGAACGGAACAAGGTCGAACACCGGCGAGAGCGCGAACAACCCACGGGCGGAGGGAGATTCGGATAGCCGCGCGGGTTCTCCCGACGGCGAGCGCGCCGGTACCGGCAGTGGGGCGCGGCCCGCGGGCGAATCCGGGTCGGGTGCCGACCGCACGTCCACCGCTCCGGCGGGCGACCATCCGGCGGGTCAGCGGGCCGGGGCGGCCGAGGGAGCGGGCGCGCCGGGGCAGGCCGGTACGCCGCATGCCGGCGGTCTCGATGCCGGAGTGCACGACGGACCGGCATCGAGCGGCGCGGTGGATGGTTCGGCGTCGAGCGGACATTCCGACGGTGTATCGGTGGCCGCCGATCCAGCGGCATCGCAGTCGGGCGGGCCTGCGGCGGGCGGCGTTACGGGCGTGGGGCCCGCGGGCGGCGCGGCCTCGGCGGGTGGTGGCCCCGCCTCGGGGACGGGCTCGACTTCGGCTGGATCCGGTACCGGTTCGACCTCCGCGGGTAACGCGGGGTCCGCCGCCACCGGTGCGAGCGGTGCGGGGGCCGGGTCGACCGTCAATGCGGCGGGTTCCGCAGGCCCGGTCGCGTCGGGTGCTGGACCTGCTGCCTCGGGTGTGGGTCCGGCCGCGACAAGTGCGGGTTCGACCGGCGCCGGACCCGCAGCTGGTTCCGGAAATACCGGATCCGGCGCTACCGCAGCGGGTTCCGATGCGCGTGGGAATGCCGGAGCCACCCCGGACACACGCTCGCAGTCCGGAAGCGACACCAGGACCACCGAACCCCGCGCGGGTACGACCGACAGCCGAGCCGATTCCCGCGCCGCCGCGGTGGGCCGCGACGGCGCGACCGCGCACCGCCCCCAAGCGGACTCCCGGACGGGCACCACGGAGTCGACCGCGGGCGGTACCAGGCTCTGGACCCTCGGTCTACAGACCCATCATGGCGGCCCAGAGGTCACCCCCGCCCACACTCCGGCCGTCGAGTCCGGCACTACGACGCCCGAAGGTCTCGTCGGGGTGCCGCCGGGTAACGACGGCGGCACGGCCATTCCCCGAGGCGACAGTACTGACGCGGATTCGGTCATCGGGCGGAGTGCGGATGCGGACGCATCCGCCCCGGTCCGTGCCGATGGGGACGTGACAACTCGACCCGGTGACAACGGCGACGCCGCCACTCCGGTTCGTGAGGACATCGGCTCAACCGATGCGCATCGTGACCGGCCCGACACGTCCATCCCGGTCCGGCAGGACGCGGACTCGACGGCCGCGCGCGACCGCACCGATGGCGTGGGGCTGGTTCGTGACGATGCCGATGGGGGCGGTCCGCGGCGCGATGACGTGGTGGGCGCGGGCTCGGATGGTGACGGTGCGGACGCGGGGCGCGCGCGGCCGGATGGTGACGACGGATCCGGTCGCGGGGATGGGGATGCCCCGGCACGGCGTCCGGTCGATCCGGACGAAGTGGCGCGGCGTGCGGCTGTCGAGCCCAACGCGCCTTGGCGTGCGGACGCACCGCAGCGCAATGATGCGGATGCGCCGCAGCGCGATGATGCCGATCCGGCGCAGCTCGATGACGCCGACGCGCAACGGGATAGCGTCGACGCGGCGGCCGCCGCTCTGTTGGCATCGCAGTCCGAGACGCCGGTGCGGTCCGCGCGGACCGACGGGCAAGCCGATCGTTCCTCGGCTCGTAATGGAAACAACGGCGGCCGTGTCGATTCCGACGCGGATTCCGGGATCCCGGTGCGGCCGGGGGATTCACCGAACCGGGGTGAGTGCGGTCGGCTCTCGTTGCAGGAGATCCAGCAGGAGACCGGGAGCAGGCACATCAGGGTGCCGCGGGATCCGGTGGGTCCGGCGGGCATGTCCCGAACCGAACTGGAGGACGCGGCGGGCGCACCGCTGCGGCGCATCGCCGATCCGGGCGCGGATCAGCCTCTGCACCAACCGATCGCGGATGAACTGCTGCGCATGGGGGAGGGCGCCCGAGCGCTGGTGGTCGATGTCTACAACGGTCCGGTCGACGAGCACAATGTCGGCGCGCACGCCTATGTGCTGACCGTCCGGGCGCATCCGGGTTCCGGCGAACTCTATGTTGAGGTCACCGACCGCGGTGCGGACCGCCGCGAACCGTTCCCGCCGACGCTGCCGCGTGAGGTGCGCAGTGTGCACGCGATTCTCTATGACGCACAGGGCAATCCGGTGCACCCGCGCGGCTCCGATGTTTCCGATCACCCGCTGTACCGGCCGGAACCCGCGCCCGATGAGGCATCGGCGCGCCCGCCGCGGATCGGCACCTCCTTGGACCACTACCCGGACCAGGTTCGAGCGCTGCTGCGCGATACCACCATCGGCAGCGAGATTCTGGAAGCGTTGGAACGGCATGGGATCACCGACTGGTACGACCACGCGGGCAGTCATCCCGGCCACGGTGGCCTCTTCAATGCGCCGACGATGGCGGCGGTGATCTTCACCCCCGGTTTCGGCCATCTCAGTCAGGCGATGACCCTGGTGCACGAGGGTGTGCACGCGCTGTACACGATGAACGGCGAGACCGCGAATACCGAGACCCGTCGAACGCATATGGGTCGTGAGGCCTTTATCGACGCCATGGTGCGCGAAGAGGCGGCGGCGTTCGGCAGACAGTACGAGTTCGCACGGGAACTGCGCGGTCATGGGTTCGATATTCCAGAGCACTCCCGCGAAACCGCCTACCACCAGGCTTACGACGACGCGCTGGCCGACACCAGGGCCAATAACCCCGGGATCGATGACGCGCACGCACGCACGATCGCCCGCAATGCGGCCATCCGGGCCATCGAGACGGAAGTGGGCTCGGCGCCGTGGGGCGATCACGCACCCTCGGCCGATTACCGCGATCACTACGGCAAGGGCTGGGACCACCAGGCGCAGAATCCGCCCGACCATCGTGATATCCACCGGCTCGGCGCGGACGAAGAGGCGGCTCGCGATCTGATCCACCGACGTCGCGTGATCGAAATACGCACGCAGGACATCTCGGCCGATATCAGCAGGCTGAGCGATCGACTCGGTATTCCGCCGGAGAGCCGGACGGGACCCGACGCGCTGTCGGACGCGATCGACGAACTGCATCGCCGCAATGCGGCCGATCGCGCCGACCTGGCCCGGGAATTCGGTGTGGACGCGGCCGATCTCGGCCGCGATCTGCGCACCGGTGACCAGGCCGAGCGGCGGGCGGAACTGCTCCGCCGGGAACTGGATACGCGGGCGCTGTCGGATCAGCTGGATCGCTTCCGTCAGGCGACCACGGATTCGGTTCTGGTGCACGATGAGCTCACCGCGCTGGTGGCGCGAGATGTGCTGGATTACCGGATGTTCACCGAGGGCATCGACGGACGCATGGTGACCGATCGGGTCGCGTTGGTTGAGGGTGAGCCGCCTATCGTGCTGATCGCCGATATCCGAGGGGATTTCGACGCGCCATTGATGGATGCGGCCCTCACCGACGAGGCGGTGGTGCGCGCCACGGCGCACCCCGATGCGGATGTGCGCTACCTCGAGGTTCGAGTCGGACCAGACGGCAGCATTCGCGTCCGTTCGATTTCGCGTGACGCACTCGATGTCGCCATGCGTTTCGGGCTGCAACCGGCCGAACCGGTGCCCGAGCCCGGACCACAGCGCCACCTGGTGGACGAACTGTCCGCCCGGCGGACCGAACAGGTGTGGGGCTTGCTCGACCAGACCGCCTTCGGCGACTGGGCGCGGGATATGTTGCAGCGCAGCGGTGTCGACGTGGTGCACGAGAACGGTGCGGAGCCGCGCTTCTATCCCGAACGCCGCACCGTAGTGCTCGATATCGGCGCATCCGATGTCGAGCAGGCGATTGCCCTGATGCATGCGGCAGTTCACGCCGAGAGTTCGCATTTCGACGATTCGGCGAGTACATCGAGCGATCGGATCACGCTGCCCAGGCAGGATTACATCGAGGCGATGCTGCGCGAGGAGAGTCGCGCGCACGCGCTGGAGATCGAGCTGCGCAAACAGCTGCGCGGGCTGGGCTACGACATTCCGGTCGACCGGATGGAACAGATCTACGACAAGGCGTTCCACCGCGCCCGTTCGGCGGCGTATTTCGACGATGCCACCGATGTCGACGGACTGTGGGACGCGGGATTCGTCGGCGGCACCGAGGCGATCTACCGCGATATGAACAAGGTCGGCCCCACCCTGGCCGACGGCAGCTACGCCGATATCTACGGACGTGCCTGGGATCGTGCGCACGGAATCCGGGTCGACGGTGTGACGCCGCTGTACGAGCGGCCCGTACCCGGGCAGCCCAACGGGACCGCGGACAACGCGTCGCCGCATCAGGAATCAGATGCGGGGGAATCGGATTCCGCTTCGCGACCCACGGAACCGGATGCGGATCCGACACCCGCCGAGCCCGCTGCCGCATCGCCCCCGAAGGGCCCGCCGTCCCAACCGCCCGGCACCCCTGCCGCCGCCGCGGAGCCGCCGAATCAACCACGGCGTGAGGATGGTTCGTCGGGAACATCCGATCCGCAGTCGCGTATCGAGGTGGCGCTGGCCCGGGAGCTGGCGGCGGTGGACGAGGCGTTCCGGCGCAATGAAGAAGCGTCGCAGGCCGAGCATGAGCGACTCATAGATCGCCTGGAGCGGATTCATGAGGAGATGTCCGCGCGACTCGACACACTCGATGAGCGGCAGTCCGACAGTGTCGATCCGGACGCCGCCGAGGGCGCGGTGGTGGAGCCGGGGTCTCGGATCGATGCCGCTTTGCAGCGCGAACGCGCCGCGCTGGACGAGGCGTTCCGTCGGAACGAGGCGACGTCGGCGGTTGAGCATCAGCGGCTGATGAACCGGCTCGAGCAGATACGCCAGGAGCTGGCCGCCCGGCCGCGAACCGATGATGATGCCTCGCCATCGGATTCGCGGTCCCGTATCGACGCCGCGCTGGCACGCGAACTGACTGCCCTGGACGAGGCGTTCCAGCGCAACGAGGAGGGCTCGCGGGCCGAGCACGAGCGACTCATGGATCGGCTGGAACAGATCCGCCGTGAGATGTCGGAACGGATCGGCGCCACCGATGGGATGCCGGAGCACGGCGATCCGGACGGCTCCGGTGACCCGGCGGCGCAGCGGGGGGCCGCGGATCCGCTCTCCCGGATAGATGCGGCACTGGAACGCGAGCGGGCGGCGGCGGATGAGGCCTTCCGCCGCAATGAGGCGGCGGCCGCGGCCGAGCACGAGCGGTTGATGGAGCGGCTGGAATATATCCGGCAAGACCTCGCCGACCAAGCCGAGCACCAGCGGATCATGGATGCGCTGGCCGCGGACCAAGCGCGGATATCGGCTCGATTCGATGACCTCGCGACGCGCGATGCGGGTGAGTCGGATAACGCGGGCCAGCGGAATCCGGACGGTGGGCCCGACCCCTCGACCACCGGTCGCACCAACTCGACGGACGCGGGCACGTCCGGGTCGAGCCCGGTGCGCCCCGCTACCTCCGAGGCCGGGCGTCCGGAGGTCCCGGGACCAGAAGGGGCACAGCGGAACCCGGACCAGCCCGACACGTCCTCGGCCGATCGCACCGACTCGTCGGACCGGGACGGGACACACCAGGATCCGGACGCGGCGGCGGCCGCCGCCCGAGCCGAATACGACGCACTGGTCAAACAGCGCGAGGAACTGGCCCGCGAGCGGGAGTTCCAGCGCGCCAAGCGCGATGACCGGGCCGCGCGTCTCGATGTCGAGGGTCGGCCGCGGTCGCTGGGCCGGGATCGGTTGGAGGGGACCATCCTCGGTCTCTACGACCGCGCCGGCCGCGACATCATCGACCTGGCAGGTGGTCCGGACGAGGCGTCGACCCAGGTCCGCCATCCCGTCGATGCGGACGAGCTCGCCCGGCGCCACGAGGCGATCCGGAAGCTGGAGAATGCCGCCGAGCGGGTGAACGATCTCGATGACCAGGTGCGCGAGATCGACCGTCGGATCGCCGAACTCGATCAGGCGGGTGTGGGCCGTGGTCGGCCGCGGTCGGCCGAGGTCGCCGCCGAACTCGACCGTCTCGCGCGGGCCAGGGCCGAGGAACTACGCAAGATCGCCCCGTGGCGCGGAATGCGTGACGATATGGCGAGGCGTCTGAATGTCTCCGAGACGCGTCTGGGCGAGGCGGAGCTCGACACCACGCTGGCCGATTTGTTCAATCGCACCGTGCGCGCGGACCGGGCGCTCGAACTCCGCCGCCAGGTCGAGCTGCTGGCCGAGGCCGCAGAACGTGTCAACCGGGCGCACAACGAGATCGGCCGCATCCAGGACGAAATGGCCAGGGTCGCCGGGGTGTGGCGGCAGTTGGTCGAAGCCGAGGGTGGTCGGATGGTGACCGATCGGGTCGGCATCATCGATGGTGAGCGTCCGCGGATCATTGTGTTCGGTCCGCGTCCGGATCCGGATGCGCCGCGTGCGGATCATGATCGGGCTTTGGCGGATGCGTTGCGTCGTAGTCCGGCGGTGGCGCAGGCGATGGTGCGTGCGGAGACGACTGTCGAGTATCGCCGGGTGCTGGCCGACCGTGAGGGTAATTGGCGCACCGAGCGGATGGCGCCCCCGCGCATCGAGCGCCTCAGCAGCGGCTGGCGGCAGGGCGACCGCTTGGACATGACCTCGTGGCGCGACGGCGAGGGCATCTGGCATCCGGTGGACGCCACCCGTCCGAGCTGGGAGGAGGGCCGCGACAATCGGCCTACGCCCAAGAAGTTCACTTTCAAGGATCCGCCGGATGGTGTGAGTGGTTGGGCGATGGAGGATGTCGTCAATGACATGACGTTGCCTACCGATGATGTGCCGGCGGGTCAGATTCCGGCGAGTACGTTGCCGGTGAATATGCCGGGGGCGAAGGAGCAGTACAGCACGGCGGGGGTGGCTGATGGTGCGGTGGTGTTCGGACAGCATTGGGGTGCTGATGGGTACAACGTTGTTCGGTTGATTTTGATGGCGGCGCAGGTGCCGAGTCATCCGGCGGTGAAGGCGTGGATTCAGCGTCATCCGGAGATCGGGCGTTGGGTGCAGGAGCGGCCGTGGTTGCAGCATGTGCCGCCGTTCGGGACGGTGTTTCGGAATTACGAGTGGTTCGCGCCGCCGGAGCGGCATGTGCAACCGATGTTCCGGCCCTACGATCCGGCCGAACACGGACCGGCCGCCGACCGCGTCGAGATCCCGGAATCGCTACGCGCCGAATGGGAACGGGATGTTGCCGCGTGGCGTCAGGTGCAGGAATGGGCCGACGCCGAATACTTCCGCTTCCGCGCCGACGACTCCGACCTGGACCCGATCGCCGCGGGCCTGGAGAACTATCGGCGGGCGCAGCTGTTGGACGCGGGCCGCGATGTAGTGAACCGGGTGCGCGACGAGTTGGTGACCGGTGATCCCGGTATCGATCCGCGCGGTGACGTCGACGCTCAGATGCAGCGACTCCACGACAAGATCGACAGTCTCACAGGGGATCTCGCGGACCGCTTCGCGGTCGACGATCCGGATGCGGTGCGCGATACGGTCGACGATATTCGAGAACTGCTGCTGTCGGGCGTGGATCCCGATCTGATCGCCGGGGCGCTCACCCCGCACCTGCGCGACGACGTGCCGGTGCTCACCCGCGAGCAGCTCGAACAGATCAAGAACCATCTGATGCGCGATGAGCATCTGGTGCGCGATTTCGCCGACCCGCACGGCGCATTCGTGCACCGTCGAATGGACCAGCTGGCCGATGTCGCCGAGGCATGGAACCGGCTCATCGCGGGCAATCCGCTCCCGCAGGATCTGGTGCTGCTGCGCGACGCGCTCGCCGAATCCGAATACCTGCGCACCCATCCGAACGCGACCTGGAACGACGCCAACGCGCACGCCATCGGTCTCGGCCACCACTGGGACGCGAATCGTCCGCCCCGCACCGGCTGGCGCGCCGATATTCCGTACGCGATCGACCCGCTCGCACCGGACCCGTCATGGCAGGCGCCGAGCCGACCGCCCGAATCCGGTGCGTCCGGTCTCACCAGGCCGGATATCGCACTGCCCGACGGGCTGCGCACCGATGCGGGCGCCGATCCGAACCGCCCCGAACCGAACAGGACGCAGCAGTCCGACGGGTCCTACCGCCCGCCCGAGCTCGAATCCGGTGCGACGCAACCGGAATCGCGCACTGACGCCGACTCGACGACGACGCCCGTCTCCGAGGTCCCGCCGCACACCCCGGAATCGACGCGCGGTCGCTGCGCGGAGCTGGCGCTGCGCCTGATCCAGCGACTGACCGGCAGCAATGTCATCGGCGGATTCGATCGCCCGGTCGGACTGGACGGCGTGACGGCCGAAGAACTGGTTCGTGCGGCGGGCGCACCGCTGCGCTCCTACGGTGACCACGAGGCGATCGCGCGTCTGCTGCTCGATCCACGCATGGGTCCGGGGTCCTCGGCGCTGATCGTCGACGAATACGCCGGCGCCGCCGATGATTACGATGTCGGCGCACACGCCTACGTGCTGCGCAACGACAACGGTGTCATCCGGGTGGAGGACCCGGCCGCCGGGATCGTCGAGGGCGGATTCCCGCCGGTGCTGCCGCGTGAGGCGCGCGGTGTCTACGGGATCCTGTTCGACGCCCAGGGCAATCCGGTGCATCCGCACGGCGCGGACGCCCTCGCGCACCCCGTGGTGGCCGGACCGCCGGTGCGGATCGGTCTCTCGCTCGACCTCTACTCCGACCAGGTCCGATCGCTGGTCGGTGCGACGGAGGTGGGCCGGGAGATCCTGGCCGCACTGGATCGCGGTGCGGTGCTGGACAGCTACGAACTCGGACGCAGCGCGCACGGCAATCACGCGGGTGAGTACTACGCGCGGGAGGTGACCGCTCGGATCTTCACCGAGGGGCAATCCCAGGTGCAGCAGGCGATCACACTGGTGCACGAGGCCGTGCACGCGGAGTACGCACTGAATGGGGAGAGCCCGAATTCGGTGCTGCGCATGCAGGGCATGGACCGCCAGGACTACATCGATTCGATGGCGCGGGAGGAGGCCGCCGCCTTCGGGCGAGAGTTCGAATTCGCCAGGCAGCTGCGCGATCTGGGCTATGACGTCGCCGAGGACCCCCTCGAAGCCGTCTACCACCAGCACCTCGCCGACGCGGAAACGGCGCTGCGGCAGGACCATCCCGAACTCGATGACCAGCAGGTGCGTGATCGAGCCAGACTGGCCGCGATCAACGCCATCGCCGACGAAATCGGTACCCGCGCATGGCCGGACGGCAGCAGCTACCACCAGTACTACGGCAACGCTTGGGATTCGGCGAACGCACCCGATGTCGGCCGCAACCACGAGTGGACCGATCCCGATGCCGAAGAGCACGCCGATCGATTGGCGCGCGAGGTCGGGATCGCCGAGCGGACGCGTCGTGAACTCACCGAAGAAATCGGCGTACTGCGACAGGCATTGGGCATCTCGGCGCTGGAGGTGCTGCGCAATGAGGTGACCCCGCGGCTGGAACAGCTGTGGAGCGAGAACGATCAGTTGCGCGCCGAACTCGCCGCGGAACTCGGGGTCGATCCGGCGGACGTGGACCAGCTGCCGCTGTCGGATCCCCTGGAGTTGCGTCGCGGCGGCATGCTGCGTCGCGAATTCGATCTACTGCACTTCGCGGATCTGGTGGAGCAATACCACCGGCTGGGCGGTGTGGCCGACGAGGCGCGCGATGCGCTGAACGCCGCCGCCTCGCGCGATGTGCTGACCAGCATGGTGCCGGAACCCGAGGCCGATCATGTGATCACCGCCCGGGTCGCCTTGGTCGACGGTGAACCGCCGACGGTACTGGTCGTGGGGGAGCAGGGCGGTTTCGTCCGGCCGCTCGCCGACGCGATCGCGCAGAGCTCGCGGCTGGCGACCGCGCTGACCCATCCCGATGTCGACATCACCTTCATGCATGTGACCGTCGACGGCCTCGCCGATGGCGTCTCGGTCATGGCCGCCGATACGGGTGTCCTTCCCGCGGACGTGATTTCGCGGGCCTTCGACGCCGGACCGCGCGCGGAGACGACGCCGGAGGTGATCACACCGCGTGAGCTCGCCCGCGCCGCCTCCGAATATCGCACCGATCGGATCCGAGAGTTGTTGGATCGCACCGCGATCGGCGCCTGGGCGAATCAGGTGCTGGACAACAACGGCATCCACGTGGTGCACGAATCCGGCGCCCGGCCACAGTTCCAGCCGGAGCGCCGGACGGTGGTGCTCGACTACTCGGCCTCCGATGTGGCGCAGGCCATCGACCTGGTGCACGCCGCCATGCACGTCGAGAATATGGAGCACGGCCAGACCGTCAGCACGGCCCAGGACCGCGTGCTGCTCTCGCGCGAGGACTACATCGACACCATGGTGGCGGAGGAGAGCCGCGCCCACGCCATGGAGATCGAGCTCAAGAAGCAACTGCGCGATCTCGGCTTCACCATCCGGGCCGACGATCTGGAGCGGGCCTATGATGCCGCGTTCCCGCCCGACCCGGCGCGCCACATCGACCCGAATGCCCCGGACCGATCGTGGCACGACGGATTCAGCGCCGGTGTGCAGGGCATCCGCGATCATCTGAACCTGCCCGGCGGCACCGCCCATATCCACGGTTACGCCGAAAGCTACGGCCGCGCCTGGGACCGGGCCGCGGGTCAACCGCCCGCGGACGGTGCGACAGCGCGGCCGAACGACCCCGGATCGCCGACGCCGCGGCCGGCCTCGGACGCCGGAACCGAGACGGCGGCACCGCGCGCCCGCGACGCCGTGGGCGACGGTATCCGTGCCACCGGCTCCGGGCCGAGGCCCGACGGCATCACCCACGACCGAAGCGCCGAACCGGCGCACCGGGAGGTCGAATCGGCACGATCCGACTCCGACCAGGTGCGTGCGCATCCGGCCGACGAAGCCGTCGACCAGGCGGCGGATATTCGCTCCGACACCGAATCGCCGGTGCGCGAGGAGGACCCGACACGGGGACGCTGCGCGGAGCTCGCGCTGCGGCTGATTCAGCAGCTGACCGGCAGCGAAGTGATCCGGGAGTTCGGCAGGATCATCGGGCTCAGCGGTGTGACCTCGGCGGAGTTGCAGCAGGCCGCGGGCGGGCGACTGCGCCCGTTCGCCGATCACGAGGCGATCGCGCGGGCATTGGCGGAACCGGGTTCGATGGCCCTGGTCGTCGACGAATACGCCGGGGCCACAGACGCTTACGACGTCGGTGCCCACGCGTACGTGCTGCGCAACGATAATGGCGTCATCCGGGTGGAGGACCCGGGCGCCGGAATCACCGAGGGCGGGTTCCCGCCGTCGCTGCCGCGGGAGGTGCGCGGTACCTTCGCGATTCTGTTCGACGCGCAGGGCAATCCGGTGCATCCCATCGATTCCGGGGATACCGCGGGCCATACGGTCGCCGATGGCCCGCACGCGCGGATCGGCCGATCGATGGACGAGGTTTCCGATCTGATCCGGTCGCTGATGGACCAGACCGCGGTGGGCCGGGAAATGCTCGCGCTCTTGGACGAGGCTCGGATCGCCGTGCTGTTCGAGGGCACGCATCCCACCCTGGGGGGTGGGTATCACGCGGACGAGATCGTCGCGCGGGTGTACGCCGATGGCAGATCCCATCTGGCGCAGGCCTACATCCTGTTGCACGAAGCGGTGCACGCCGAATACGACCACACCGGCCGACAGGTGAATACTCCCGAGCGGATGCGCTCGATGAGTCGCGAGGACTACCTCGAGACGATAATGCGCGAGGAGGCCGACGCACACGGGCGCACCTTCGAATTCGTGCGCGAGCTGGCGGCGGCGGGCTATCGCAGTCCGATCACCGACCCGCTCGAGACGCGATACCTGCGCGCCTTCGACGATGCGAGTACGGCCGCCCGTCGTGACCTGCCGGGCCTTTCCGACGACGACGTGCGGGCGATCGCCCGCTCCGCCGGGATCGACGCGATCGTCAACGAGCTGGCCATGCGGCCGTGGTCCGACGGCACCTCCTACCTCGAGTACTACGCCGCGAACTGGACCGCCGCCAATACCGGCGCGCACGAACCGGCGCACCGGTGGCGCACACCCGAGGCCGCGACCGAAGCCAGGGAGCTCGGCCGGGAATCGATCATCGCCGCGGGACGTCGCCGGGAGGCCTTCGGCGCGGTCGCGGAGCTGGGCGGGCGGCTCGGCATTCCGCCGGGCCCGGTCGATCACGCGCGGGCCGCCGAGGTGGTCAGGGAGCAGCTGGCGGCGAATGCGCGGGACCGCGCGCAACTGGCTCGGGAGCTCGGGCTCGACGCGGTGGAACTCGAGCGGACGAACCTGCCCGCCGACGCGGCCCAGCGCCGGGCCGATCTGTTGCGTCGCGCGTATGACCTGCTGAGTTATTCCGACGCGGTGGATACTCTGCGCACCGAACAGGTCGAAGCAAGGCGCCTCGTGGCACTGAACCACGCCGCGGCGGCCAGGGACGTCCTGACGGGCCGCGTCGCCCAGGAGGGCGGTGAACTGATCACCGATCGGGTGGCGGTGATTCCGGGCGACCCGTCGACGGTGCTGGTCGCGGGGCGCAACGGCGATTTCGACGCAGCACTCGCCGAAGCGTTGCGCCGCGATCCGGGGCTGGAAGCCACACTGCGGCAACCTGATACCGCTCTGCGGTTGCTGGAGATCGGAGTCCGCGAACAGGGCGTCTATGTATCGATCGCACGGGTCGATCCGGATGCGGTTCCCTCGGATCTGGTGGATCGGGCGCTGGCGGCGCAATCGCCGCCCGAGGCGACCGCGCCCGAACCGCGCGAGCTGGCGGCGCGGGAGTCGCGGCGCCGGATCGAACAGGTACAAGAGTTGTTGCGGCGTACCGAGATCGGATCTTGGGCGGCGCGCGTACTCGAGGATGCCGGTGTCCACGTGGTGCACGAATCCGGGGCGCAGGCGCGGTACGCGCCCGAACGCCGGGTGGTGATCCTGGATATCGGGACCCCCGATGTGGAGCAGGCCGCCGAATTGGTGCGCGCCGCCAGCCACGTCGACGATCGGCGCACCAATCACTCGCCCAACATCCCCTGGGGTCGAACGGAGCTCTCCCGCGAGTATTTCGTGCGTGACATGCTCCGGGAGGAGAGTCGCGGGCAGGCGTTGGCCGTCGAGTTCAAGAAGGCGCTGCGAGTGCTCGGCTTCGATATTCCCACGGACGGAGTCGAGCGCGCCTACGATCGGACGCTGCCCGAACCACCCGCGGCCGACGGCGGCACCAATGCGTACAGCGTCGACTGGATCCACCGATACCTCACCATGCCCGGCGATCCACTGCGGGCGGGCAATCTGCGCGCGTTCTACGAGTCGGCGTGGGATCTGGCCAACCCCAACGGACATGCGGACCGGGGCGCGCATCCGTTCACCGATCACGTGGCGGATCTGCGGCCGTCCCGGCCCAGCGACGATGTGGTCGACCTCCGTGGCCCGCGGGTTCAGGACGGCACCACGGTGCGGCCGAGCGACACCGATGATGTGGTTGATCTGCGTGGTGGTCGTGGGTCGGATGGCGTGGCTGACCTGCGTCGCGCCGACACCGATGTTCCCGATCCACGTGATCCCGGTGCGGAAGCCAGGCCGGCCGACGACTCGGTGTCCGAGGAGGCTCACGACCGGTCCGAGCCGGACCGGATCCACGGTTCCGACGCGAACCGCGGGCGCTGCGCCGAGTTGGCGCTGCGGCTGATCCAACGCCTGACCGGCAGCACGGCCATTCGCGACTTCGGGCGGTTGATCGGGTTGGCCGGTGTCACCGACGCGGAGTTGCAGCGGGCCGCGGGCGGCGAGCTGCGTTCCGTCGGCGACTATGACGAGATCGCCCGGATGCTGCTGGACCCGGAGCTCGGTCCAGGCTCCGCGGCCCTGGTGGTCGACGAATATACGGGCCCTACAGACGATTACGGCGTTGGCGCGCACGCCTACGTGCTGTACAACGACAACGGGCGAATCGTGGTGCAGGATCCGGGTGCGCGCATCGTCCGCGGCTTCCCGCCGCTGGCGCCGGTGGATGTGCGCGGAACCAGGGCCATCCTGTTCGACGCCCAGGGCAATCCGGTGCATCCGATCGACGCCGACGCGGTACCCGCCGCATCGGAGGTACGCATCGGCCGGTCCATGGACGAGCACGCGGATCAGATTCGCGAACTCCTGGCGCAGACAGAGACCGGCCGAGAGATTCTGGCGCGCTTGGACAGTGGTCCGGTCCGGCTCGATTACGATCACGACCACAGCCACGACGGCCGGATCGGCGAGTTCCGGCGCGGCGAGCTGGCCGCGGTCGCCTATTCCCTCGAGGCCGACCACCTGCAGCAGGCGCTGACACTCGCGCACGAATCGGTGCACGCCGAATTCTTCGTCGAGGGCCGGACGGCCAACCTGGGCGACCGGATTCGCACCATGTCCCGCGACGAATACATCCGGGCCATGGTCCACGAGGAGTCGGCCGCGGCCGCCCGGCGCTTCCAGCTGACCAGGGAGCTGCGCGCGCTCGGCTACGACATCCCGGTCCATCCGCTGGAGCCGATCTACGCCACCGCGTACGACCGCGCGGAAGCCAGTCTCGCGCAGACCGATCCGGAGCTGAGCCGCGCCGACGTGCGCGCGATCGCCGAAGAGGTCGGCATCGACGCGCTGCGCCCGGGCCTGGCCACCATGGAATTGGCGAACGGCCGCACCTACACCGACCACTACGGATCGCGGTGGGACGAGATCCGGTCCACGCCGAATCTGCCGCCCGAGGGCAGCACCACGCATCGGCCGTCCACTCCGGAGGTCGCCGACGCGCTGCGCGCCGCCGCCGTCGACCGGCAGGCGGGGATGCTTCGCCTGCAGGATGTCGCGGCCCGGCTCGCCCAGCTGGCGGGGTCCGTCGATATCGATCCGACACTCAGCCGGGCGCCGCTGCAAGGCCAGATCGCCGACCGGCTGGCGCGGCTGGAGGCGGAGTCGGCGCAGTCGGATACGACGCCGGAGCGGGCGGCCGAGTTGCGCCGCGCCGCACACGATCTGCGCACCCTCGCCGATCTCGCCGTACAACGCGACCAGGCCACGCGCGAATTCGATCGCTCGGCGGCCCACGTCGACGGCATCGCCGCGCGCGATGTGCTGAGCCGGGAGATCGGTGATCGCGCGGGCGTGCGCCTGCTCAACGATCATGTCGCGCTCATCCCCGGCGCGCCGGACCGCCTCCTGATCGCCGCCGCACCCGGCGACCATCAGCGGGTGCTGACCGAGGCCGGACAGGACCCGCTGATCGCCGAGCAACTGTCCCGCACCGACGTCGAGCGCGCCTACCTCCACGTCGAGACCGATGAGGTCGGCCGGGTCCGGGTGGAGCCGGTGGCGCGGCCCGATCCGCCCGGGCCAGGCCGCGTCGAGGAGGGCGTCGGTCCGGACCTGGCCCGCCGTGCGGCCGATGAGCGGATCGCCGGGATCCGAGAGCAGTTGGCGCGCACCGATGCCGGTCGTTGGGCCGACGAGGTGCTGACCCGCCACGGGGTCGACATTGTCTACGGTTCGGATGGGACGGACCGATATTTCCCCGCGCGCAATACCTTGCGGCTCGATGTCGGCGCCACCGACGCCGCGCAGATGGTCGCGCTGGTGCACGGGGCCATCCACGCCGAGTTGGCGCAGGCTCGGGAGACGCCAGGCGGTGCCCGCGATCGACTGCAGCTCTCGCGCGCGGAGTACGTCGCGCGGATGCTCGACGAGGAGGTCCGGGCCCACGCCGTGGAATTCCTGGCCACCCTGCAATTGCGCGAGGCGGGCCACGATATTCCGGAGTCGAGGCTGGAGCGGGTCTACGGCGACGCCTCCCGCGAGGCCCGCGCCGACGCCCGGTCGGATGATCCGCGCCGATCACCCGCGGACCTGGACTGGATCGCCAATGAAGCGGGCATGGCGGCGCTGCACCTCGAAATCCCCGATCACCGCACCGAGATCGGCGGCGACACCTACGCCGAGAGCTACGGCCGCGCCTGGGATTCCGCGCACGGCATCCGGCCGTTCGAGGATATCGTCCGGGCCGCTATCGATTCGGGCGAAACCTCGGTGCGGACCATCGGCCCGCGCAACCCGTCGGTACACAGCTCCCGCCGGATCGAGTTGGTGACCTACGGCAACGGCACCACCTTGATCCGCGAAACGGTCGGTAACGTCCGGCACGCGGACGCCCAGGAACTCGCCTCGATACTGGGCCGGGCCGTCGGCGCGGAGGTGCCGCGGGTGCTGCGCGCCGCGCCGAACGTCATCTACCAGCAGGTGCTGCCCGGCGCCAGTGCGGCCGAACGGCATCCGGGCTTCACCGATCCGCACCGGCTCGGCTACCTGAATACCCCCGGCGGCCGTGCCCTCGGACTACTGGACGCGCTGACCGGGATGCCGGGCCGCGATCCGGGCGGCTGGCTGACCGAGGGCGACCGCGAGGTGTACGGCGTCGGCAATCGGCGCGCCTTCGAGGGCGACCCCACCCGGGAAGCGTTGAGTCCGTTCGCGGAAGCCCACTTCGTGCGCGTCACCGAGGACGGCCGGGTGGAGTTCACCGACCACCACCTCACCCGAGCCGAAGTGGAGTCGATCCGGGACCGGGTCGCCGCCCTGCGATCCGAATTCGAAAACCGCGGCAGGCTGCGCTGGTTCGAGACGGTGCTGACGCGGCTGGACGAGCTCGCCGCGCACGCCCGCGTCGAGGACCCCGCGTCGCAACAGTCCGATCCCGCTCGGTTCGGTTCGGATGCGGTGGCGGTCTACGTCAACCGCTACGGCACGGACTCCCGCTACGGCGTCGCGGGCTGGGTCGACGCCGACGGGGTACTGCACATCGAGGTCAATCAGGGACCGGGCACCCCGACCGGGCGCCAGATGGTCTCCGATCTGTTGCGCGAACTCGGCCACCTGGCCCACACCATCGAGAGTGAATGGTCCTACAGCGGACACCTTTCCGACAATCTGGAGAGTTTCAACGCCGGAATCACCGAACTGTTCTTCACCCCGGAGGAGGCGGCGCTCAACACCTTCACCGGCCGGATCGCGGCGGAGTTCGGGTTCACGGAGGTCAATTTCGTGCCCGAGGGTATGGAAGGCCGGTCCGGCGAATACGACAGCGCCACGGTGCGATTCACGCGCCCGGATGCCGTCGAGGTCGAATCGGGCGACTCGCATCGGGCTTCGCCGGACAGCGCGGACGGCCCGGTTGATCCGGCGCACCCCGAATCGGATACCGGCGCCGGGGACGAAGCGCGCAGCCGTCCCGAGGACGAGAGCGCCGACGCCGACCCACCGCCGCCGTGGGTGAGCGGCACCATCGATCGCTATCGCGCGCAGATCTGGGAAATCCTGGGGCACACCGAGACCGGTCGCGAAGCGATCGCCACGCTGCGGGCCGCGCGGGCCGAGGTGCGGTTCGATTACGGCGAGTCACCCGGTGAACGGGACGCGTTCGATCTCCGAACCATGGACTTCGTCATCGACGCGGGCAATCGCAGCCAGCTGATGCAGGCCGGTGAGGTGGTACGCGCCGCGATGCTGGCCGCGGCGGTGCTAGCCGGTCGGGTCGAGGTGAACCCGGCCCTGCTCGACGCCACCGATCCGGCGGAGCACCGGGCGGCGCGACTGCGTGCGGAGGCGGCCGCGGTGGGCAGGCAGGCGGAGTTCGCCAGGGAACTGCGGGCGGCCGGGTATCCGGAGTCGAGCGTGCCGATGTCGGATGCGGATCCGGCGGCCACGGGGCAGCTGCACGCGCAGTACCTCGACGCATACGACGCCGCGGTCGACACCGCGCGGGACGGTGAGCGGACGCCCGGCCCCCGCGAACTCCGCGAGATCGGTCGCGCCGCAGGCATCGATGCGCTGCTCGCCGGGGACACCACCGGCCTGCGGGATCCGCACGGCCGGAATTGGGACGGTCACCGGGACGCCGATACCGCGAATGACCTGCATACTCCGGCATCCCGCGAGTCGGCCAGGGAAATCGATCGCCTGGTGCGCGAGCATGCGGCGCTCGGCCGGGAGTTGGCGGCGCTCGCCGAGGACTGGGAGCGCACGATCATTCCATTGCGCGTTCACTTCTTCGAGCTCGAGGTGTCCGACGCGCAGCTGCTCGAACAGGGCCGGGGACCGGTGCGCGACAAGGCGCTGGCCCGCTTCGCGGCGACGGACAGTCGCCCCACCCTGCGAGCCCTGATCCGCGAGCTGTCCGAACTGACCGACCGGCACGCCCAGGTCGCGGCGCGCCAGGACCGGATCCGCGGCGAGATTGCCGCCCGGGTTGGTCACGATCGCATGGATGGCACCGTCCGCGACGCCGGTGGCCGCTGGGTGACCGACCGGGTAGCGCTCATCCCGGGTGCGCCGCCGCGGGTTCTGGTGGCCGAGTCGCCCACGGCCGCAGCGGAATCGCTGCGGGTCGCCGCGGCGCAGGACGGCGAGTTGCGGGCCACGCTGCGGCGGCCGGACGTCCGCACCGAACAGCTGTCGGTGCACGTCGATGATTCCGGTCTGGTCCAGGTGCGACCCGATGCGGTGGAGCTGGACCCGGCGGCCGTGCGGGCGGTGCCCGAACAGGTCGTCGCACCGCGCCCGCCGGATGAGCCCGCCGGTTCGCCGACCCCCGACATGCTGGCGCCGCTGGCCGAGGATGCGGCCGCGGCGCTACAGGACCTGCGGAACTACCTGCGCTACAACGAAGTCGGCGCGTGGGCGCTGAATGTCCTGGAGGCGCACGGGGTCCAGGTCCGGTATGCGATCGCGGTGGATCCGGAGCTCCGCCCGATGGCGGTGCCACGCCCGGAGCTGGCCGGTTACGACCCGGCCTCGAACACCATTGTGCTCGACCATTTCTCGGACAGGACAGCGCAGGCGCAGACGCTGATCCATGCGGCACATCTGGCCGAGCGGCTCGGTCTGCCCCGCGCGTCCCTGGAGCGGTTCGCGTTGCCGCGCGGCGAATACGTCGATCTGATGCTGAACCGGCAGGCCGAGGCGCACGCCAGAGCCTTCGAATTCGAGCGGCAGCGGGTCGCGGGCTACAGCAATCAGGGCGGCCGTGAAAACCCGTTCGCGCAGGCATATCGCGAGGCATTCGAGCGCGCTCACAAGACCGCGGAGCGGGCCTACCGTGGTGACAGCGCCGTCAATAGGCACATGATCGACGCCGCAGCCTATCAGGCCGGTGTCCGTGCGCTGCGGGCGCAGCTGCTCGAGCTCGGTCCCGGTGTCCTGGGATTGGATTACGCGAGCTACTACCGGGGCCTCTGGGACCTCGCGCACGGCATTGTTCCCCTCGAAGGCGAAGCGCCGCCCGCCCAGCGCCGGAACAGTCCCGAGCAACGCAGCCGCGAGCTCGCGACCGAACTCGAATCGCTTCGGCAGCAGCGGGATTCGGGACGGCCTGTGCCGGTCGGCCCGGCCGAGCGCGCCTACACCGACGCCTACGATCGTGCCCTTCAGAAGGCGCAGCGGGCTGCGGCGCGGGCGGCCGATCCGGATACCGCGCAGCCGGAGCGGCAGGCCCGCGAGGCCGGAATCAAAGCGCTGCAACGCTACCTCGATAAGGCCGGTGAGGCCGCCGAGGTCGCCTTCGACGTGGTACGCCTGGCCGAGGACAACCAGATCGGCTACCGGCCGTGGCCCGATGTCACGGACGCCGACACTCCGATGCACGAGGGCGCCGATCCGGACGCGTCGCCCGTCCCGCCCGCAGCGGGCGATGCCACCGCCGATGCGGACCCCGCGCTGCCGCCGAGGCGTACGGACGACGACGCGGGCGTCATCCCGGACGGCACCCGCCCGGACCCGTGGCTGCACCGGCCGACCAACCGGGCGGCGAGCCGGGTCTGGGAAATCCTGGGGCGCACCGAAATCGGCCGCGAAGCCATGGCGCTGCTGCGCGAAGCACGGGCCTCGGTGCGGTTCGACGATGCCGGTGACCGGCCGAGCCGGGCCGATGTCTTCAACAACCGGACCATGGACGTCTTCGTCGACACCCACGACCGCGGCCAGCTCGCACAGGCGGCGGTGGTGGTGCGCGCCGCGGCCCTGGCCGAAGCGGTGCTGGCCGGACAAGTGGAGGTCACCCCGAGACGGATCCGCGATACCGACCGCGCGGAGTTCGTCGCATCCCGGCTGCGCGCGGAGGCGGCCGCGTTGGGCAGGCAGGCCGAACTCGCCAGGCAGTTGGAGTCGGACGGGTATATGACGACCGACCTTTTGTCCGCCGACCCGTCCGGCGCGGCCTACGACCGGGCGCTGCACGCGCAGTATCTGGATGCCCACGATGCCGCGATCGACGCGGCTCGCCTGGGCGATCCGGAGCTCGGCGCGGATCAGCTGCGCCGGATCGGGCGGGACGCGGGCATCGCGGCGCTGCTGTCCGGTGGACTGTTCGATGTGCCCGGATACCCCAGCGGCAGTGCGGGTTTCCGGGAGATATTCGGGCAGACCTGGGACGGTCACCAGCGGGCGGAGGCGCCGGACGGGATGCGCGAGTACGCGCCGACCTCCGCGGAGTCGGCCCGTCGCGTGCAGCAGTTGGTGCGCGAGCATGCGGCCGCTCGCCGGGAACTGGCGCGGTTGACAGCCGACTGGGACCGCGCGGTGGCGCGCCTGTATCCGGAGCTGCTCGTTCCGGAAGACACGAACATCGTGGGCCGGTGGGCGATGGTCGACGAGCTGCGGAACCGCTCCCACTACATGGTGAACCGGACCTCGCGGATGGACCTCGCGGTGCTGATCGACCTGACCGAGCAGCACGACGGGCTGCGCGCGGAGCAGGATCGGCTGGCCGACGCGATCGCCGAAGCCGCGGGTCGCGACCTGCTGGACGCGCAGGTGCGGGCCGAGGGCGGGCGGTGGATCACCGACCGCGTCGCACTCGTCGAGGGAACGCCCGCCCGGATCCTGGTCATCGACGGACACGGCGATCTCACCGCGCAGACCAGGGCGGCGCGCGACGCCGATGAGCGACTCGCACAGATCGTCGGGACCGAGGAGTTCCGCACCGATCGCGTGCGCGCGGACATCGATGACACCGGTCTGGTGTTCCTCACCCGCGATGCGGTGAACCTGCCGGAGATCTGGGCCGCGGACGGCACGCGTGCCGACTCGGCGCCGGGTGACCGGACCACACCGGAGACACCCGGCCGCCCGGACGTCACGTACACGCCGCGTCCGGCGGCCGAGCAGGTGGCCGAGGCGATGGACGACGTCCGACGCGCGTTTTCCAGCACCGCAATGGGCCGCTGGGCGCTGGACGTCCTCACCCGGCACGGGGTCGAGATCCGGATCAGCAACGACCCGCAGGCGCGGATCACCGCCGAGCCGGACAGCCGCAGCGAGCTGGGCAGACTGGTCGGCTATGACCCGGTCTCGAACACCGTTGTCCTGTCCTATGCGATGAGCCGGGCCGATCGGATGATGGAACTGGTGCGCGCGGCGACACTCGCCGATCAGTTCGCGGCCGTGGCGGGCGGTCCGCCGGAACGGCTGACGCTCACCCGGGACGAGTACGTCGACCTGATGCTGGACCGGCAGGCCGCGGCCTACGCGCGAGCCTTCGAGCTCGCGGCGGTGGAGTGGGAGCGGCTCGGCGAGTGGGGCATGCTGTCGCGTAAGGCCCGCGAAGGGCTGCACGAGCTGGCGCGTGGCGAGCAGTTGGGTCGCGGCATTCCGCTGTTCGAGGCGTACAACGAGGCCTTCATCCGCGCCCAGGAGATTGCGCGCAAGGCGTACCGCCAGAACAACGTGGTCGTCTCCGAGATGATCAATGCCGCGGCGCACCAGGCCGGTCTCCGTGCGGTGCGCAACCGCCTGCTCGACAGCGGACCGTTGATCGACGGGCGGGACTACGCGGCGCACTACCGCGCGGAATGGGATCTGGCGCAAGGCATCACACCCACCGATGGCGAAGCCCCGCCGACTCGCCCCGGCGACACTCCCGCCGCGCGCGATCGACTCGCCCGCCACTATGCACTGGAACTGGAATCCCTGCGCCTGCTGCGGGACGCGGGCCAGTTCATCCCGGTCGGACCCGCTGAGCGGGCCTACATCGATGCCTATGACCGCGCCTACCAGAAGGCCGAGCGGGCTGCGGCGCGCTCGGCCGACCCGAATGCCGCACGGCCGGAGCGGGCCGGTTACCAGGCGGGGCTCGACGCCATCCGCCGCCACATCGACCGGGTCGGGCCGGATGCCGCCGAGGTCGCCTTCGATGTCGTGCGCAACGCCAACGACAATGTGGGTCGCTACCGGCCGTGGTCCTTCGACGCGGGCACCGACGCGGAGACCGGTCCGCTCGCGGACGGCACCGAGACGCCGCGGCCACGCCCCGATGGCGACACCGACGCCGATTTCGCGCGCCGTGGGCTGGATATCAAACTGCGTAATGACGAGGGCGGCACGCGGCTTACCGACCACGTCGCCCTCTACCTGGGAGGCAGCAGTCCGCGGCTGGTCATCGCGGCCGTGCCGGGCCAGCACATGGATGCCTTGCGCGCGCTGGTGCACTGGGAAGCCGAACAGCGGGCTGCCGAAGCAGCGGCCGACTCGGATACGGCATCTCCCGAGGCCGACGGCCGCGGTTCCAGGCCGGTGTACGCCGATGTGCTGTGGGACGGCTCGCATCGGCTCGACTACCTCCAGGTGGAGGTGGGTCCGGGCGGCGTGCCCGAGGGCAGGTGGATCACAGGCGATATCGCCGAGGGACCGTACCGGAGGCCGTACGAGGACGAGGCCGCGGGCGAAATGCTGGCGCACTACCTGCGTTACCGCACACAGGGATTGACCACCCTCGGCTTCGACGCCTGGGTGCGCCAGCTCGGACCGGATTCGTTCTACACCAGTGAAGAGCTGGGCGCCGAGCACCGGTACCGGGGCATGAACCGCCCGGGTTCGCTGCGCGTGGACTTCATGGCGCGTGGTTTCCATGCGGCGCAGAACGATCCGACGATCACCGAACCACATCCGGCGCACGTCGCCCACCTGCTCATGACCCGACAGGTGCCTATGCCGTTGCGCGAGAACGGGTTGCTCACAACCGCCGAGACCCGGCAGTGGCCGCAGTTCTCGGAGGAACGGGTCGCGTTGCCCGCCTGGGACTTCCCGATCTGGCTCGCGTCCGACGGTGCGGGCGGCTGGCGGGTCGCCCCGCCGGTCGGGGACGGTACCGTCGCCGATGCGCTGGCCCGGCAGTTCCAGGGCCTGGCCGACAGCGACCGGCAGCGACTGGTGGATCGGATCGGCCGGATGTTGCAGGACGGTTCGGCCGATCTCAACGACCGGAGTGCGCCGAAGGGCCGGTTCCGCCGCATCGCCGATCGGTTCTCCTTCGGTCGCCGAGACGAGGGCGGCGAGACCGGGAACCGGTCGCGCGGCACCGACAATCCGCCGGAGTTCCCACCCGCCCGCCCGGAATCCGGCGGCGACCGGGAAGCTGCGCAGCTGCGCCAGGCGGTGCTCGATCGGCTGGCGGCCGAGAACCGGGCGGCCGTGCAGGAGCGCGATGCGGCCAGGGCCGCAGGCGATCCGGAACGTCTGGCCAGGGCCGAGGAACGCGTCGAACGCCTCGACGAGGCGATGGCCCGCGCCCTGGAACGCGACACCCTGATGCGGGCCGGGGCCGTCGTGGTGACCGATCGAGTCGGCGTCATTCCCGGCGATCCGCCGTTGGCCCTGGTGATCGGCTATCCGGGTGCCGACGCCGCCCGGGTGCTGGCCGAGGCGGCCGCGGAAGATCCGGGACTGGCCGAACTGCTCGACCGCCCTGGTGCCGCGGCTCGCGAACTGCGCACCGATACGCACGGCCGCACCGAGGTACTCGACCTCGCGCTGCCACCGCGCTCCGAGTCGGGCGACGTCGCGAAAGTATCACCGCCGGAGCAGGGTTCGGTTCCCACGCCGGAACAATCCGTGGACGGCGGGACGAGGCAGCCGACCTCGGAGCGGCCCGTTTCCACGCCTACAGTCGATGAGTCGAGTGATTCCGCTGCGCGGCAACCGAGTTCGGCTGACAGTTCCCGGCTACCGTTCGAACCGGAGGCTTTCGACCGGCTCGACTCCGCGGTCGCGATCGGCGACCTGCTGGCGGCCCGCCGTGGTCTCCGGGTAGTCGGGTTCGATATCGAGGGCGTAGATGTCGAGGTGGCGCGCGAGTACGCCCGAGCGATCGATGAGCAGCTGGCCGAGTTGCCGATGGTGCGGCTGCCCGAGGTCCGGATCGGGGAGGTCGTCGGGGACGGTCATGCGCGGGTCGACCAGCATGTGGGTGCCGACGGCGGCTTCGTGGTCGACTCGATCACCCTCAGCGTGCGCTACGCCACCGAACCGGCGTTGTTCGACACGGTGGCCGAACGGATCGCTTCGGGTTTCTTTCGCGGGGATCCGACCCGGCCGGTGTACACCACGATCGTGCACGAGTTCGGCCACGCGCTCAGCATCACGCTGGGAGAGCGGATCGGCGACGAGGAGTGGCAGGCGCTGCGCGATCACCACCGGGGCGAACTACCGCGGGCAAGGGTGCCGGTGGAGGAGTTCATGGCCTGGCTGACCCCCCGGTTCAGCGGTTACAGCTTCTACGACAGTGGCTCGTTCAATGCGGCCGAGGCGATCGCGGAATCCTTCGTCGTCGGCCGGTTGTCCCCGGCGGAGCTGACCGAGGGTGAACGGGTACTGTTCGACCGCCTGATGGGGGTGGCCGCCGCCGAGGCCGAACGGCGCGGCATCGTCTGGGACCGGAATGCCTTCACTCGGACGGATTCAGCTGCCACGCAGCCCGATTCGAATGCCAGCGGCGGCGGCAAGAAGCCACCCTCCGAGCCGCCCGTGCCCGCACCGCTACCGGAGGAACAGGGCGACGGCGCGGGGCGGCGCGAACCGGAGGACTGGTACCAGCAGCGGCGGATCGAGCAGGCCGAATGGACCGCCCGGCACACCGCCGAACTCGCGGACTGGCTGCACGGGCTAGCCGACGAGCAAGCGCGCACGGGCGACCCCGCGGCGGACTGGACCCGCGTCCGGGCGGGCATACTCGACATCCAGGCGCGCTTTGCCGCCGAACGCCTTGCCCAGCTGCAGAATGCGGCGGCGGATCGGGCGGCAATCGCGGACGTGCGGCGCTTGGTCCCCGAGCCGACCTCGGGCCCAGCGAGTCGGCCGGAACAGTCCGTTGCCCCGGGTGACTCGGCCCAGCGCCCGCCGGAACCGGCGACACCGGCACGCGACGGAGAAGAGCCGCCGACCCCGTCGCCCGAGCCGGAATCGGCAGGATCGTCGTTCGACCCGAAGGAGTCGGCCGCACCACAACCCAGCCCGGAGGAATCGGCCGAGGCTCGGTCGGCGACGCCGTCGCCTGAGCCGGAATCGGCTGGACGCTTGCACGACCCGGAGGAATCGGCCGAGCCTCCGTCGGCCGCACCGATCCAGCCGAAACGATCTGGTGGTGCGGAGGAGTCGCCGTCACGACCGGCGGAACGCACCTCACCTGTCACCGCGCGGGAGCAGACCGCGACGCCTCCGGTGGCCGAGGCCGAGCGTCCGCGCCCCGAGGCCGATTCGGCGGATGCGTTGCTGGCGGCCGCGCGGGCGGCGAACCTGAACGAGTCGGCGACTCCGGCCGTTATCGATGGTGAGACACCCTCCGCCGCCCACGGCGAACAGCCGGATGCCGCTGCCGCGTCGCCGGATTCGGAGAGTCGCGCGCGGTCCGACGAGTCCGGTGACTCGGTCGGCGACCCGTTGGCAGCGATCAAACATTTCTTCGCCGAACCACCGGGGCCGGGCGGCGACCGCGGTGCGGTGCGACGCACCGACGCCGAACAGGCATACGCGCGCCGCCTCATCGAGGCGCTCGGTCTGGACGGGGCCTTGGCTGGACACCCCGATCCGCTCTCCGCGCTGCACGAACTGGCCGAAATAGCCAGGGCCCGTGGTATCGAGGAGGCGCTGGCGGAACGCCCGGACGCGAGCCCGCAGGATGTCGCCGAAACACCGGAAGCCCGCCGCTACCTGGGTGATCCACCCAATGATGTGCGGCCCGCGCCGCTGCGATACCCGGATCATTTCGGGCCGGTCGACGTGGACGTCCTCCACGGCGACGAACAGTACTGGCGCAACGAGGCCGATCCGCAACAGCGCCGCGCCATCGAATCCGAGTTGCGGCACATGGGATTGGACGATGAATCGCCCATCCTGCCGCAACGATCGGGTGAGCCGGGGCAGACTTCCCAGCCGGATCCCGCGACCGACCCGACCCGCGACGGAAGCGGGCAACCCACCGCGGAGCCGCGAGTGCGGCCGCTGGCCGCGCTGCGTGACGAGCTGGCAAGCCGATTCCGGGCGGGCACGAATCCGAGCCGCCAGGAGCTGGCCGGGGTCATCGCCGACCTGCGGCACCGGAATCTGATGCACGCTGCCATCGTCGAGGCGCTCGCCGACGCCGTCGCGCGGCACGAAGGCGCCCCCGATGCGCAGCAGCGGGCGCAGATCGCGGCCACTCGCGACGGCTGGGCACGACGGCTCGGTATCGATCCGGCGGCGCTGGACCGGGATCCGGCCCGGGTTGTCGCCGAGCAGCGGGCCGAGGTCCTGCGCGACGCCCGCAGCATCGCAGACTTCGCCGACGCCGTGCAGGCCGTGCGTCTCGAATCGGCCTCCGGCGCCGAGCCGCCCGCGCCGGGTGAGGTGCGCCGCTATGTCATCGATATCGAGGGCGATCGGGCGCAGGTCCGGTTGGTCGCCGATGACGCGGGCGGTTGGCGGGTCGAGACCAGAGACCGGCTGGCAGCGCCCGAGGTGCAGACCGATACGCCGCCCCCGGCCGCCGAAAAGCCGAAGTCCCGGCTGCGCCGTCTCTGGGAGGCGTTGAAGCAGCGTGGATTCCTCGGGCACACCCCGAAGTACCCGTCCGGTTCCGGGATCGATGGGCAGGGTCAGCAGGAGATCATCCACCTGGCGGGCAATGTCGGCCATGTCGATGCGCTCTCCACCTTCGAGGGCAACCCGGCCCGCATCGCCAAGGAAGCCGCGACCATGTGGAAGCGGCGCGAACTCATTCCCTTCCTGAAGCGGCTCACCGGGCGGAAGGCCGATCAGGCTGCCGACTATGACGTACCGCGGACCCGCGACGGCGAGGAGTACCTGTACTGGCTGGAGGAGGCGGATCCCGATCTGGTTCGGCAGGAACTCGGGGTGGAGCTCGACGAGCTGAAGCGGCGCGAGGCGATGCGGCAGCAGGCCGAGCGGGACGAAATCGCCGGGGAGCTGGACGAATCCACACTCGAGCTGCCGCCCGCGGGGACCGACCCGGATGGCGAAGTGCCACGCGCCACCGCCGAAATCGCGGAGTGGGTCCGGGAACTCGCGGACGCGACCGACCGGCGCCAGGCTCTGCTCGACGCGCTCACCGAGGCGGCGGGCGAACTCGGTATCGACCCGCCCGATCCGACGCCGGAGGGCCTGCTGCGGGCGGTTCAGATCCTGGAGTACCAGCAGGCCCGTCGCATCGGCGCGCTGTCCGGGCTGGCCGGGGCCGCCATCCGCTACAACGCCGAGAACGCGGATATCCCGTTCGGCGACAACGTCACCTTCTTCGACGCGGACCCGATGGGGCGTTTTCTCAGGGAGATGATCGCGGCCAAGGGCGGCAACCCGCTCATGCAGAACTGGGAGGGCGTCAATAACGGTGGCGAGCCGTTGCGGGAATGGGGTGATCTCAGCGCCAGCGATCAGCCCGGCCTCGACACCGGCCTGGCGGGCTACTTCGAGAACGCGCTGCGCCGCGACCAGATCAAGGATGAGCGGGCGGTCTGGGCGCAGTTGCTCGGCGTCGACCTCAACAGCCTCGGCGATCCGGAGCAGCTGCGCCGGACGCTGGCCGAACAGCTGGCGCAGATCCGGGACCGGGCCGCGGAGATCGCCGAATTCCGCGCCGAGGCCGAGAATTTCGTGCGGGCCGACTCCGAGGTGCACGAACTCGCCGACGTCCTGGCCGATCTGGCGGGCACCGAGTGGCTGCTCTCCCAGGGCGGCGCCATGCTGTTGCCGGGCATCGGTTTGCTGGCCGGGGAGCCCGGTCAGCCGATGCGGTTGGTGGTGATCGACGGACAGCTCGAGCACGATCGGGTGCTGGCCGACACCCTCACGGACAATCCGGATCTCGCCGAGGCGGTCAATGCCGGCCTGGTCGAGGTCGACTACCGGGTTGCGGTAGTCGACCCGGACGGCCGGATCCGGGTGGCCGACGCGGGTTCGCCGGAGGTGCGTCACATCAGCACCGAGGTCGAGGGCCGCAGGCTGGAGGTGACGCTGCTGCGTGACGGCGCCGAGCGCTGGCGCGCGGTGCCGGATCCGCTGCCGGAATACGATCCGGCGGCCGAGGAGCCAGCTCGCGAACGACAGCGCGACGCCATGCTCGATACGTTGTCGCGCAACGAAATTCGCCAGATGCGGGATACGCTGGCCGGAGTGCTGGGGGTGGACGCGTTCACCCTGGATTCGCCCGTGCGCCTGGCCGAACGGCTCGCCCAGCTGCGGTTCGAGAATGCCGTGCGGGCCAGCCAGATCGAGGCCATCATCGACTACGCCCGCACCTCGTGGGATATCGACAACTATCACAGCTTCACCGACGCCCGAAACCTGTTGGCGCATCGGCTCGGACTGGACGCGTCGGAGATGACCCCCGAACGGTTGGGCGCCGCCCTCGCGGACCCGTCGACCCGAAACTCGTTGCGGTTGCAGCAGGCCGAGGCGGTGGTCGAGTACGCCAAGCTGCTGCGCAGCCTGGACAAGTCTGCGGTCGACGCGGCCTGGCGTCGGTTGGCGTCGCGGCTGGACATCGAGATGTCCCCGGACGCGAGCGGTATCGATGCGAAGCAGCTGCGCGAGGCAATCGCCAATCTGGCGCGCCGGCCCCTCGATCAGCCGAACCTGGCCGACGCGCTCACCGAATTCGCCGGGACGCTGGCCGGTCTCGACCCCTTCGACAAGGTCGCCCGGGGCGCGGATGCCGCGGACCCGCGGGTCGCCGACGTCGAATTCCCGGTGCACGACCGGGCGGTCGCGCACCTGCGCGACATCGTCGGCGATATCTTCGACCTGACCGATGGTTTCGTCCACCACGGCCTGCCGGATCCGAGCAGCCCGCCGTCCGGCGTCCCGCACGCCGGCCGCGACTGGGCCCGGATCGTCGGCCTCGACCTCACCGGCGCCGATGCCGCGCGCTGGGCGCAGGTATACGAGGTCTATCGGGACGGCAAGATCGACCAGAAGGAGCGGCTCACCCCGGCCCAGCTCGCCGAGGTGCAGGCCACGCTGCGCGACGAGATCGCCCGGCGCGCGGCCGAAATCCGCGCCCTCGCCGCCCTCGCGGCGCGCTACGAGGGGATGGACGGGCTCGATGCGGCCGATCCGAGGCGTGCGATCTCGCCGGGACCCACGCCCGACGGCGGCCCCATCGAGCCGCGGAACAACCCGCAGGGACCGGAGGAGGGTGGCCCTGCGGCTGCCGCACCGCCGCAGGGCCCGCCGTCCGAGCCGCCAGCCGCGCCACCGGCCGCGAGCGAGCCGCCCGATCCGAACCAGCAGACCGATCCCGCGCGGTCGGCTGGTGACGGCAAGCCGCCCGCCGAGCCGCCGCGGAGCCCGTCCGACGGATCCGACCCCGGTGACCGTCTGAGCGCCGCGGTAGCGCGGGAGCTCGCGGCCTACGACGCCACCGCGAGCCGGTTGGCGGCCGAGCGTGCCGCCGCACACCGGGAAGCCATGGAGCGGATCGAGCAGCAGGCGGACGCGCAGCGGCGGGCGCAGGAAGAGCTCGAGCAGCAGCGCCGTGAACTGGCCGAACAGGAGCCCGCGGCGATAGACCCGCGCGCCAGGATCGATGCGGCGGTGGCGCGCGAACTCGCCGCCTACGAGGCGGCCGCCCGCCGTCTGGAAGCGCAACGCGAAGCGGCCCATCAGGAGGCGATGGATCGCATCGAGGAGCTGCGGCGTCAGTGGGCGGCCGAGGACGAACACCGCCGGTTGACCGCCGAGCTCGAGCAGACCCGCCGGGATGTGGCGGACAGATTCGACGAGGTCGTCCAGCGCGGCGCCGACGACGGGGACGACGATGGCCCGGCAGCCGCGGGTCCGCCGGTCCGTTCGCCGAACGACCCGCCGGAGGGCCCGTCCTCGGATGCGACCCGGACCCCGGAGCCCGACCCGGCTGAGTATGCGCAGTCACCGCATGCGGAACCGGAACCGGTTCGCCGCACCGATGATTCGGAGCCGTCGGATCCGGACGTATCGCTGAACGCGGCGAAGCCATCGCCCGAATCGGAGGCGGGGCCTGGCGTGGAACCGCCGAGGTCGCCTGAGAATACGGGTGAGTCGTCGAGGTCGCGCGAGAACACAGGTGAGTCGACGAGATCGTCTCGGGAGTCGGATGATCCGGCCGAGTCGCGGGATGGGGCCGCGGATCCCTCTGCGGCAGGGGATGTATCGGCGCACGAAAGCAATGGGCCGATCCGCGACGAGTGGAGCGATCGCGACGGCGCCGAGGTGGCGCGAGTGCTTCGCCAGCGGTACGGGATCGATTCGGACGGTCTCGACCGATCCGATATCGATCCCGAGGTCGTTCGCGAAATAGCCAGGGCCGTGGACGAAATCATGACCCGGAACCCGCAAGCCGGATTGCAACGCCTGGTGATCGGACGCCCGGATGCGCCGGACGGGGTGGACCCCGGTGTGGCACAGCTGATCGCGGGCGCCGGATTCGACCGGGAGACGGGCCGCATCGTCCAACGGCCGGTGACGCTGCTCGTCAACGAGCACTACGCGACCAGCCGGGACTGGTCCGATGAGCCGGGGGCGTCGAAGCCGACCCGCGACGGACAGCGCAGGATCGCACCCGACCGGTTCATGTACTCCACCACGATCCACGAGCTCGCCCACGCCCTCGTCCATGCGGGTCGCTCGCGCGCCGAGTTCGCGGCATGGGACGCGTTGCAGGACCACTACCGGGCAACCCGCGGCGATGTGGACCCGGTGGACTTCGCCGCGTGGTTGGACCAGCTGAGCGAATACAGCTTCACCGCCGATGGCACATTCCATGGACCCGAAGCGGTCGCGGATGCCTTCCTCGATGTCGTGCGGCACGGCGCCCGCGCCTCGGAATCCGCCCGGGTGCTGCACGACCTGGTGGTGCGCGAGGCCGAACGCGGGCGCAATCCCGTGCCGGGGCCGAACGCGCCACGCGGAGCCGAACAGCCCTCCGGTGCGGCGCACACGGTGCGACTGCCGGACGGCGACGGACCCGATCCGACACAGCGCATCAATGCCCTCACCGAACAGCGAAACAGGTTCCTGGACGCGGCGCGGGAACTGGCCGAGCAACTCGGGGTCGATACCGAGGGGCTCAATCCCTATCAGCTGGCCGATGCGATCTGGGATCGATCCGACGCCGAGGTCGCGCGGGCGGATGAGGTGCTCGCACGTGAGCGTTCCGCGCGCGAGGACATGCGAGAGTTCGACGAGGCGCGGGCCGAGGCTCTGCGGCAGCGGGACCGGGTGCTCGAACTCACCGACGCGGCTCGGCGGCAACTGGATCTGGTCTTCGCGGCCCACTACGCCGAGACGCAGCTGCGGGCCCACCGCGCCGAGGGCACGCGTCCACCCGCCGAGGGCGGTTGGCGTTCGGAGGGCCCGGAGGCGACGTACCGGCCGTCGACCGGAGACACCGGCCGGGAGCTGGCCCCGCGCATTCGGCAGGCCGAGCTGTTCGACCAACTTGCCGCTCGGGCACGGGAACTCGGCATTGATTCGGTGGGCCTCGATGCCCAGCAGTTGAGTGACGCGGTCGCGCAGCTCCCGCGTACCGGGGTCCACGACGCCTTCGACGGGCTGCTCGCCGAATTCCGCACCGCGGGAGGCGATCTGTCGGATACCGATATCCGGGCGAGGGCCGCGGAGGCGGCGGTGCGCGATGTGCTGGCCGGTGTCGAAGGCAGGCAGATCGCGGACGGGCTGGTGTTGATTCCCGGTACCGATGGGGCGCCGCCGCGGCTGCTCGTGGTCGGCCGGTACGGCGATCCCGATAGCGTGCTGCATCCCGCGTTGCGCCGCGAATTCGCTGTGCACGGCACCGATGTCACCTATCGCAGGGTGTGGATCGACGAATCCGGTACGGTGCGCCACGCCGATCTGCGCCCGGAACCGGTGGCGGGTTCCGGCCCGGTGCGGCCGCCGAGCGCGCCCACCCGCGCCGCCGACGAGGCCCAGCGCGCACCTGAGCGAAAAGGACTGTTCCGCCGCATTATCGACCGGCTGTCACCGCTTCCGCGGACGGACGGAAACTGGCCCCCGTCCAACCACGACATCGGTGAGTGGACCGATCGCAGTGCCGCCGAGATCAAGCGGATCCTGGAGGAACGGCACGGCATCAAGGTATTGCGATTCGACGTCGCCGGTGTCGACCCGGATATCGTCCGTCACTACGCCCGGGCGATCGACGATCTGATGACCAAGTACCCGCGGGCGAATCTGCGGGCAGTCGATATCCAGCGGGCCGTCAAATCCAGCAAGGCATATGCGCGGGAAGGCACGATCCCGGACTTCCGTCGCAGCCCGTCGCGGTGGATGCCCGCGACAATCGTGCTCAATCACCTGCATGCGGGCGATTACGCGCGTTCCCAGGTCGGGGATCGGTGGGCTCGATTCACCGGCTTCCACCCGAACCACGGTGAGAGCTCCACCTACGCCACCATTGTCCACGAATTCGGCCATATCCTCGATATGACCGGCGATTCCCGCGCCCGACGCAGAGCGATGCGCGCCCTGCTGGACCACTACGCCGAGACGCGCGGTCATGTGGACAAGGCCGAATTCAAGCAATGGCTGAAGCAGTTGAGCGGCTACAGCTTCCACAAGGATGGATCGTTCAACCCGGCGGAGGCTTTGGCGGAGGCATTCGTCGATGTCGAGCTCAATGGTTCGCGCGCCTCCGAGCCCGCGAAGGTGCTGCACGCCCTGCTGATCCGGGAAGCTCGCATGGGCGAGCTGCCGCGGTTGATCGCGCCCCGCTCGCCTTCGGCGGAATTCACCCCCGCCCGCACCTATGACGAGGCGGTGGCCCGTCGCGATGAGCTGGCCGAGCGGATCCACAACCTCGCGAGCCGGGTTCGGCTCGCACCCGCCCCGGCCGATTTCGTCCCGCAGCGGATTGTCGCGACGGTTCGCGAGCTGTCGACGCTGCTGATGTCGCGCGCGGAGGCCGAGCGCGTCGCCGAACTGGCCGAACTCGCACCGCAGTACGAACGGGCCGACGCCGAGGTACGTGAACTCGCGCCGCCCGAAGGGTCGACGCGAGAGCCGGATTCGGTGCCGACCGAACCGCGCGCGGCGGCCGAAGCGGATCCGTTAGTGGTTGAACCACAGGTCGCCGCCGACCCGGCGACATCGGGTGGCGACGGAGTTCGGCGTTCGGATTCGACGCAGGACCCCGCCTCCGAACCTGCCGAGGGCGGAACCGGCGAATCGGTACGGCCGCGGGCGTCGGAGTCCGAGGCTGCCGCACTGCGCCGAATCGGGGTGGACGAGTCCGCGCCCCCGGTTGATCCGGATGCGGCGGAACCACCACCGGCGTCGCCGGAAGAGCGCGAGGCCGCTGTTCGACAGGCCGTGCTGGATCGGTTGGTCGAAGAGAGCCGACTCGCGCTGGCGGAGCGGGATTCGGCGCTGGCCGACGGTGATCCCGAGCGGGCCGCCGATGCCGAGCGGCGCAGCGAACGGCTCGGTGCCGCCCTGCTGTCGGCCAATGAGCGCAATGCACTGGCCGACGCGGGTGCGCGGGTGCTGACCGACCGTATCGGTGTGGTGGACGGAGATCCGCCGCGTCTGCTGGTGGTCGGCTGGGCGGATCTGGACGCGGGTCGAATCCTCGCCGACGCGATGGCCGACCACCCGGAGATCGCCGAGCTCCTGGACCGCCCCGGCGTCGAGGTGCGCGAACTGCGCATGGAAATCGACGAATACGGCCGCATCACGGTGCACCCCATTGATCCGCCGGATAGCCCGCCGACGCCCGCGACACCGTCGCGACCGGACCGCCCGGGCTCCGGCGGCGGGGCCGCTCGGACCCCATCCGATCCGAATTCCGGTGCGACCGACGCATCTTCGGATACCACGCAGGTGCGGCAAGCCGAGAACGGCAACTCGGGCGATCGGTCGTCGGAAACCGCGGACGTGCACGACCCGGCTGCGGGCGGTTCCCCGGAATCGAGGGGTGCGCACCGCCCGGACGGCGACGACACGAACGAAGTGGCACCCGTCGTGGAAGCGGGCGGCGGAGCGAAGAAGCCACCGGAGCAACCGTCTGCGCCGCCGGTCGGAGAACCGGATGAGCCATCGGGTGGCTCCGAAGGGGCCGGGCGGGCCGGCGACCAGGAGGCCGGTGCGGAGGCCGCGCGTGGTCCGGAGATCGCATCCGGTGCGGAGGACGGCGCCCAATCGAAGTCGGCGCGGGAGCAGAGCGCCGAATCCGACGGCCGGACAAGAGAAGACCTGACGGGTCAGGACTCCTCCGAGGACGGTCACGCACGGGAATCGGCGCACGACCACGCGGTGCGCGCACATGCGGAGGCGGTCGCGCGCCGCGACGCGCTCGCCGCCCGCGTCCGGGAATTGGCCGACGGGCTGCCGATCCGGGATGCGGAGGATCTACAGCCGAATCGGATCCAGGACAAGATTCGCGAGCTTGCGCAGTGGAAGCTCGACGACGAGCAGAAGCGCCTGCTGGCCGAACTGCGCGATATCGCGACGGAATACGTGCGTGCCGATGCCGAGGTCGGTGAGCTGGCGGAGCGCATCGGTCTGGTCGCCGAGTACGACCGGTTGCTGCGCGAACATCAGGAACTGCTGCGCGAGCGGGAATTCGTGCGCGCCAAGGCGAATGAGCGCGCACGCAATCTGGGCATCGAGGCCGACCCGGAGTGGGTGGATCGCGACGCCGATATTCGTGACGATCTCGTCCGAGGCCTGCACGATGGCGCGCGTATCGAAACCGTCGAGGTGGACGGTGGTCTCGACGAGGCGAACCGCCGGACGCGGGAACCGGTGTCGGCGACCGAGCAGCAGCGGCGAGACGAAGCGCTGCGCAAGTTGATCGAGGCCACCGAGCGCTTCGGTGAACTCGATGAGGATGTGCGGCGGGTGGAGCGCAGGCTCACCGAGCTGGAACAGGCGGGTATCGCCCGGTATCGGCCGCCGACGGAAGACGTCGCGGCGGAGATCGACCAGCTGGCCAGACAGCGCGCCGAGGAACTGCGCCAGATCAAGCCGCGGCGTGGGATGCGCGACGATCTGGCGATGCGGCTCGGCGTCGTCGACGCCGCGGGCCGACCGGACGAGACCGCGCTGGGCAGAGACCTGGACCGCACCCTCACGCGGCTGCTCGCCGAGGCCCAGGATGCGTTGCGTGACGGCGCCTTACGCGTCGAGGATCTGCCCGCGCGGATTCGGGAGATCGAAGCGCTCGCCGACGCGGCCTCCGATGTGGCGCAGGCGCACAACCGGATCGGCAGGCTGCAAGATGACATGGCCCGGCTTGCCGGGGTGTGGCGGCAGTTGATCGAGGCGGAGGGTGGCCGGATGGTCACCGATCGGGTCGGCATCATCGAGGGTGAGCGTCCGCGGATCATTGTGTTCGGACCACGTCCGGATCCGGATGCGCCACGCGCGGAACATGATCGGGCGCTGGAGGAAGCGCTGCGGCAGAGCCCCGCGGTCGCGCAGGCCATGGTGCGCGCGGAGACCACCGTCGAATACCGCCGGGTGCTCGCCGATCGCGAAGGCAATTGGCACACCGAGCCGATGGCTCCGCCGACGATCGAGCGGCTCAGCAGCGGCTGGCAAAACGGCAGGCGCATGGACCTGACCGCCTGGCGGGACGCCGAAGGCAACCTGCATCCGGTCGACCCGACCCGGGCGGAGTGGCGGGGTAATCGGGACGGTGGCACGGTTCCGAAGAAGTTCACCTTCAAGGATCCCCCGGACGGGGTGAGCAGCTGGGCCATGGTCGATGTCGTCAACGACCTGACCGGGCCGCTCGAGGATGTGCCGCCGGGCCATGTGCTGGAGGGCACGCTGCCGGTGCATATGCCGCAGGCGCCGAACCTGTACGACACCTCGCACGTACCCGCGGGCATGGAGGTGTTCGGACAGCATTGGGGCGACGACTCCTACAACCTCGTTCGCCTGCTGCTGATGGCCGCGCAGACGCCGAGCCACCCCGCGGTCAAGGCGTGGATCCAGCGGCACCCGGAGATCGGGCGTTGGGTGCAGGCCCGGCCCTGGCTACTGCATGTGCCACCATTCGGCACGGTATTCCGCAACTACGAGTGGTTCGCGCCGCCGGAACGCAATATCCAGCCGATGTTCCGGCCGTGGGATGTCACCGAGCACGGGAACCCCGACGATCGATCACACCTGCCCGAAGGGCTACGGGCCGAATTCGATCGGGAGGCCGAAGCGTGGCAGCGGGTGCAGGACTGGGCCGACGCCGAGTACGACCGCTTCCTCGCCGACGACACCGACCTGGACCGGATCGTCGAGGGGATCAACGCGCATCAGCGCGCCCAGCAGCAGGCCGCGGCCCGTGCGGTCATCGATGAGATCCGCGAGCAGTTGGTGCGGCGGGACCGTGGTATCGACACCTCCCGTGAGATCGATGCCCAGCTGAAGCGGGTGCACGATGAGATCGACCGGGTAGCAGGCCAACTCGCCGACCGCTTCGACACTGACGACGCGGAAGCGGTGCGCGACACCGTCACCGACGTCCGCGACCTGATGATGGCGGGCGACTATCCGGACAACATCCGGCACCTGATGCGGCCGGGGGAGCAGCCCGAGGACGCGCTGGCCCGGATATTGGCCGAGCACATGCGCCACGACGTCCCGGTGTTCACCCGTGAGCAGCTCGCGCAGATCAAGAACCACCTGATGCGCGATGAGCTCCGGGTGCGTGATTATCGGGATCCCAACGGCGCCTTCGTCTATCGCACCATGGACCGGCTGGCCGATGTCGCCGAGGCATGGAACCGGCTGATGGCGGGCCGGCCGTTGCCGCAGGACTTCGTGCTGTTGCACGATGCCCTCGCCGAATCCGATTACCTGCGTAGACATCCCGGCAGTGGATGGCGCGAGGCCAATACCCACGCCATTCGCGAGGGGTACCACTGGGACGCGAACCGTCCGCCGCTGACCGACTGGCGCGCGAACATCCCCTACGCGGTGCACCCGCTGCCGCCGGACCCGTCCTGGCTGCCGCCCGCTGAGCGTCACATCGACCCCGAACTGCCACCGGACGGTCCGACTCCCGCCCTCCCGCCGAGCCAGAACCCGCCGAGCTCGGGTGGTCCCGGACGGACTCCGCATGCCTCTGGGCCGAGTGAGCTTCCGCCCGGCGATGGGCCGCGGCCGAACAGCGACGCGTCCGGTACCGATCGAAGTGCGGACCCGGCCGGTGCCAACGAAGAACGCCGTGCCCGGCCCGCCGGGGATGAGTCGTCCGCCAGTACCCGGCCCGATCCGTCGGCTCGCATCGATGAGAGACAGCGGCAAGATGAGTCGGCTGAAGGCGAGTCGGCGGGTCGTGTCGGTAGCGAGCGCGAGTCGGAGTCCGGTCGGGTCGGCGGGGGTGCGGAGCGGCCGCTCGGTTCGACGGGACAGCCTGTTCGGCAGGGTGATCCGGGCGCCGACGGTGCTCTGCGTGCACCCGCGAATGGACCGGCACCGGTAGGGGAGCGGTCGGGGGCCGACCCCGATTCGGTGCGTGACCCGGCGGCGGCGCGCAGGCAGGCGCGGATCGATCGGTTGGCGGCGGAGTGGGCTGCGGCGTTCACGGCGCGTGAGGAAGCCCGGGTGGCGCGCGATGCCGCCATGGCGGGGCTCCCGGTTTCGGAGTCCGACCTGCTTGCGGAGTCTCCCGTCGACCCGGAGCGGGGTCGGTCCCTCGACGAGACCGTCGCGGACCTGCGTGGCAGGACGATGCGCGTCGATGAGCAACAGCCCTGGCAGGATCGGGTTTCCGCGCTGGAGGAGGCGGCCCGCCGCTTCAATGCCGCCGATGCCGACATGGCCCGCTCGGACGAGGCGCTGCGTCAGGTCGTCGCAGAGGACGTGGCAATCGCCGAACGTGCAGCGGCGCAGCGTCGAGCGGAGATCGAAGATCTGGCCGACCGCTGGGCCGCCGCGTTCACCGCACGTGAGAATGCACGCGCGACCCTCGAAGCCGCCACCTCCGGTAAGCCGGTATCCGAATCCGATCGCGAAGCCGCCGCTCACCGTTTCGGCGCCGCCGACGCCGAAATCGTCCGCCTGGACGAGGCGCTGCGCCGCGCGGTAGCCCGCGACGTGGAGATCGCCGCCCGGCGCAACCCGCCCGGCGCGGATCAGGGCGACTCGGGGTCGTCGCGCGACGGTTCGGACAACGTCGGCGCGGATGACCAGTCGCGGGTTCGCCCGTCGGACGAGGTTGTCGAGTCCGAGGCGCTGCGGGGTATTGATGAGGCGCTGCGGCAGGCTGAGGCGGGTTTCGATCAGCTGGACGCGGATATCGCGGCTCGGCACGAGGAAGCGCTGCGGCGTGTCGACCAGTCGCGGGAGGAATTCGAGGAGACATTGACCGCACCGGAACCGCCGGTGTGGCAAAGTGATTCGATGCGACCGGAGGAAACAGCAGATCAGGACGGTGACGGCGGTGCGGCCGGGGCGTCCACGGGTCGTCCGGCGCGACTGATCTCCTCCGCAGGCCGACTGTCGATGCCACCGACCGGCGCGATGCGCGACGAACTGCCGCCCCTGCCGCTCGACACCGACGAGCCCGCGAACGCCCCCGAAGTACGCGAGCCGACTACCGGTTCGGAACCGGAGGGTGTGGTCCTCCCCGGTGATCCCAGGGAGGATTCGCGGCCGACGGCACCGGATGGCGAGCGTCGCGCCGGTGCACCCGAGGGCGAGGTGCGTCCCGACGGTTCGGAGGATCCCGAGTCGTCGGCAGGTACGCCGAAGCCCGAGGGCGCCGCGCGGCCGGGTGATCCGGGGTCGTCGGAAGGTGTGGTGCGTCCGGGGCGGGTTGGTGAGCCGGAGTCGGAGGGTGCTGGGCGCCGGGATGGTGCGGATGATCCGGAGGGATTGACGAATCCGGACGGGGACGACGAGCAAGAGCCGTCCGCCGGGTCGGATCCGGATCGGGACGGTGGGCAGACACCACCCGGTGGTGGAACCGGTAGCGCTCGGCAGCCGCTATTGCCGGGTTCGATGCTGCGCTCGCATATTCCGCATCCGCCACGGGAGTACGACATCCCGGGAATGAGCTCGGTCCACATCCCCGAACAAGACGGTGGACACTGGCCCCTGCCCACCCCGCCCGAGCCCCCGCAGCCGCCGGTGCCCCCGCAGCCGCCGAGGCCACCGTTGCCGCCCAAGCCCCCGGTGATGCCGCAGCCGCCGCAGCCGCCGGTGATGCCGCAGCCGCCGGTGATGCCGCAGCCGCCGGGGCCCCCGGTGACGCCGCAGCCGCCGGTGACGCCGCCTACGCCCACACCGGTGCCTCCGCAGTGGCCGACGCCCACGCCCACACCTACGCCGACGCCGACACCGGTGCCTCCGCAGTGGCCGACGCCCACGTCCACACCTACGCCGACGCCGACACCGGTGCCTCCGCAGTGGCCGACGCCGACGCCGACACCGACGCCTCCGCAGTGGCCGACGCCGCCTGCCCCGCTCCCGATACCCCCGGCACCCTCCCCGCCGAAGATGCCGCCACTACCCCCGTGGCTGCCGCAGCCCCCGCAGCTGCCGACGGCCCCCACACCGCCGAATCTGCCCGGTCCTCCGCAGGGTTGGACACCGAGCGCTCCCGGTGGAACCGGAGGACCGAACTGGTCCGGTCCTCCTGGAGGTCCGAACTGGCCGGGCACCCCGGGTCAGTCGGTGCCGCCAGGTGCTCCCGGTTGGTCCGGTGGACCGGTTTCGCCGGTGCCGGGCGCTCCGGATTCGTCCGGCGGGCCGCCACCGCAGGGCGGCTCGAACTGGTCCGGTGGTCCGGTCTCATCAGCGCCACCGAACGGCTCCGGTTGGCCCGTCGAATCGGGTCCGCCGATGCCGCCTGGTTCGCCGTGGCCGGGCAATCCTGGTCCGCCGATGCCTCCCGGCGCCCCGGCGTGGTCGGATTCCTCGGGCCTACCTCCACAGTTCAGTGGCCCGGATTCGTCTGCCGCACAGGGTCCGTCGACACCGGTATGGCCGAACAGTTCCGGCCCGGGTTGGTCGTCTGACTCTGGTTCGTCTGTGTCGCCGGGTGCGCCGGGGTGGTCGGATTCCTCGTCTTCGACCGGTCCGAACCCGCAGCTCGGTGGCCCGGGTACGCCGGGCGGGCAGGGTCCGTCGGCAACGGGTTGGCCGAATGGTTCCGGCCCGGGTTGGTCCGATCAGCCGGGTTCGTCGATGCCGCCTGGTTCGCAGTGGTCGGGTGGGCCGGGTTCGTCGGTGCCGCCTGGTGCGCCAGGGTGGTCGGATTCCTCGTCCCAGTCGGGACCTAACCCGCCGGTCGGTGGTGCGTATTCACCCGGTGGGCACGGTCCGTCGACGCCGGGGTGGTCGGGTGCTCCCGGGTCGCCGGTGCCCTCGGATGGGCCGGGTGCTTGGTCTTCGTCACCTCCGTCCGGGCCGATTCCACAGGTCGGAGGCGCGGGCGGGCCCTTTGCTCAGCTCGACGGCTCCGGTGGTCCGGTGAACTCGGCGCAAGGATCGTTCGCGCCGCCGGGTAATCCGGGATGGTCCGGTGCGCACGGTCCTTCGGGTTGGGCGGACGCCCCGGGTTGGTCCGGTGGTCCCGGTTCGCCGCCGAATGGTCCTGGCTGGCCCGGAGAGTCGGGTCCGCCGATGCCCCCTGGTTCGCAGTGGTCGGGTGGGCCGGGTTCCTCGGTGCCGCCGGGTGCGCCGGGGTGGTCGGATTCGTCCTCGTCCGGGTCGATGCCACCGAACAGCGGTTCGGATTCGTCGGGTGGACAGGGGGCGTCGACTTACGGACCGTCGGGATGGGCGGAGGGGCCGGGCGGCCCTGGGGCGTCGCATTCGGCTGCGCAGCTCGGCAATTCGGGCAGCGGCCCGGGTGGTTCCGGGTGGTCCGCGGGTCATGGCCCGTCGCCCGCACCGGGTACGCCACCGTTCGGTGTCTCCGCGCCGCAAGGCAATTCGGCCTGGCCGGACGCTTCCGGTCCCTCGCAACTGCCACCGGGTTCGTCGGGTTGGCACGGCGGTTCATCAACGGCGGGTTCGTTTACTCAGCCGGGTCATTCGGGATGGCCGGGCGGGCCGATGAGCGGTGGGCCGGGTTCGCCGGGCGGGCCGGTGCATGGCGGGCCGGGATGGTCCGGAGCTCCCGGTGGGCAGGTTCCGCCGGGCTGGCCGGACGCGGTACAACCGCCGTTGAGCGGTGGCACGGATGCGGCGGCACCGACGGGGTCGGATGGGTTCGGTGGATCGGGGACGACGCCGGGGCTGCCGCCGTGGCCTGGGCCGGGGTCCGGCGTTGAGGCGCCCGGTCCGGGATGGTCCGAATCGGGTGGGCACGGCGGTCCGGGTTCGTACGCGTCGCAGGATTCTTCGAATTCCGCGTCGCCGGGCGCCATGCCTCCGCCGATGATGCCGCCGGGCGGTGGCACTCCGTCGAACGGTCAGCAGGGACGATCGAACAGCTACGGGCAGTCTTTGACGGATCATGCGAACGCCACTGCCAGATCGGTTTTCGTGCGGCCGTACTCCGGTTTGGGTGTGCCCGCCGATTTCGATCCGGAGACCGGCGCGCTGCGCCCCGCGGCGATCGGCGTCGACCCGCCCGCGGGCGTCTACGCCGAAATGGGTGACGTCACAGTGATCCTGTACCGGTACGGCGGCGAACTGTCCCTCCGTGTCGGTGACCGCGTCATCGATGTGGGCGATCGGTCGATAGCGGTCGAATGGGAGCTGGTGGAGCGGCGGCGTACCCGGTTGACCGTTCGCCGCGGTGGTACCGACCTGTGCCGATTGGACTACCAGTCCCTGCCGGCCGAACTGGACCTGGGCGTACTGATCCGCGACGTCTGTGCCGACCCCGCCCGCCGCGCGAGCATCTTCACCCGCTGACGTAGCACCGGCGACTCACGAACCGCGCGGAACATCGCCCGCGGCCCGGCATGTCCAGATTCCGCACGGCCCGCCGTTCACCGCGCATACACCCGGGGGCGGCAAAGTTACCGGTCCGCCGACCCGGTCGCTGTGTCAGGATGGGTCGAGTAATACGGCTCGGGCACCAAGACACGCCCGCCTGTCCCGCGTGATCGGGTGGGCGTCCGGTGCACAGATGAGGAGATTGCTGCGACGTGACCAGACCAGACGACGAGGCCCGCGACGACCAGCCCCGCGACGAGTCGGCTCCGGATAACGCGCAACCCGAATCAGCGCCCCCCGGCTCGAACCCCGAAGAGGATTTCATGGACGAATTCATGAAGAGCTTCGAGGAGAACACCGACGACCCGGATGTGGGTTTCACCGTGGTCGAGGAGACCCCGACGGTGGATGTCGCACAGCGGGCCACCCAGCTCACCCATCAGATCGCCCGCGAGCTGGCCGCATTGGGACCGCAGGGGTGGAGCCAGCTGAATTCGCTGTTCGTGATGACCACGACCGCCGAACTGGCCCAGGTCTTCTTCTCCGATGACGAGCAGCGTTCGGTGCGTATCCAGCCGCCGGCGGAGGTGCTCGCCCTGGTACGCGAGCAGCGGCATATCTCGGCGGAACTGAGCGACGGTCCGTGGTGGCGGCTGCTGCTTTCGCTGAGCAATGCCGGTGAGATCGAGGTCGACTACGACTACGGTGACGAGCCGTTCCAGGACGACCAGCTGTTCCCGCCGGAGGTCTACGCCGCCGATCTGGAGGCGTATCCCCGTGAGGCACTGCCGGTTTGGCTGGCCGCCTATGTCGGTCACGGCGGCAGGCAGTCACGCCCGGCCAATCTGGCCGCCGAGCAGGCCCGAGTCGATCGCGAGGCCGGCATCCGAGGTGTCTTGTCGCAGCGGGACTTTCCGGCATTCCCGGTGATGTGGGCGCGCTGGGCAGTGATGGCGGCTGCCTTCGTCGCGGCGGGTTCGCAATGGGGTCCGCGGGTACTGCCCGCGCTGGGTTTCTTCGAGGGCAGCAGGCGCAGCGGTTCCACCCTGTATGTGCTGCCCGGTGGGCGGGCGGTGCTCTCCGGCGGCGTCTGGAACGCGCCCGAACTGGACGCCACCTACAACGGCGGCGAGCCGATGCCGCGGATGTACGCGGGTGCTCCGGAGTGGGTCGCGAATCCGGTGTTGAATCCCCGTGCCGCCAATGGCCTGTTGTCGTTCTGCTACTGGTGGGAGGGCGGGAACTGGTACCGCGGCGAATCGCCGACGGCGGATGCGCTGGCCGATGCGGTGCCCGGCATCTGGACCGCGGACACGGTGGTCGACGTGGTGTCCGGCCTGATCGCGGATCAGCCGACGGACCGGCAGCGCGAGGCGGTGGCGACGCTGGTCTCCGCGGCCGAGGTCGGCGTGGTCACCCGCGATACGCTCACCGATGTTCTCGGCGACGACACATCGTTCGATATCGACAGCGCCTTCTACCAACTCACCATGGCCGGTGTCACGCTGACGCTGCCCGAGCCGATGTCGCAGGATGACGCGATCGCCCGGGTCCGTCAGTTCATCCTGGACCAGGGCATGGATACCAGCGGCTATCCGTTGGAGAATTTGCGCGCCGATCGGATCAGCATCGGCTGGATGGTCTTCGTCCCGACCCAGCCGGGCGAGATCTCGATCGGCCGCGCCATCTTCTATATCGCCGATGACGGTGTGCTGGAACAGTCTTCGTCCTCGGTGGCGCCTTCGATCTACATCGCCGACTTCGAGCAGCGGTTCCAGCGCCGCCACGGCTCCGTGGAGGCCTGACAAGGCCCGACTCGGTCGACTTTCACCGGAGGCTGCCGCCGGTTCCGTCATCGAACGGGGTTGCGGGGCGGCCCCGGTCCGAGCGAGAAGAGGAGATTCGATGGCCCGCAACCGATACCCCACCGACGACGAACTGCGCGAGAGCTTCGAGAGCGAGCTCACCTCGGTGGTCTCTGGCGGCGGTATGCGCTCGGGGACCGGACTCGACCTCGATACCGAAAGTGCCCTGGTCGATATCGCCAGGGCCTACCCGAATATCTCCGATGCGCTGGTCGCCGCGGCGCGCATCGCCTTCGCCGGTCAGCTCGACGGCACGAATGCGGCCGCGGGCGATGCCCACCTGCAACGCATGATCGACGAGGTCAACAGCCGCCGCGGCACGTCGTAACCCGATACCGGTGCCGCGGGGGATGTTTCGGACCGGGTCCATCCGGATTACCGGGACATCACGCGAGTGAGCCCGATGGGCCGTTATTCCTCGGGGACGAAACCCCCTCGGACGTGCGCGGTCTCGGCCGTGTCCGGGGTCACGCGCGTCAGTCGGTGAACCCTTCGGTAACTTCGTGCAGAATTCACCTGTGCGACCTGCGTCGTTCATGGGATGATCCAAACGAGGTTGCAGGACAGCAGATTGAGGGCTCGATATGGCGGACAAGAAGGAAGTCGACCCGGACTCGCTGCCCAAGGCGGCCGAGGCCATGGACGGGGTGCAGTCCGCGTTGCAGAGCGCCCGGCGCCGGTTCGACGCCGCGCTTCTACCCGGCAGCATGGCCTGGGGCGATGACAAATTCGGCGCGCAGTTCGCCGGTGATTTCGTCGAGGCCTGCGACAACATGGGCAAGGGCACCGATGACATGGCGGACCGCTGCGGCCAGATCGCAGGTGGCCAGCGTGACGGCGCGCGGTTGACCAAACTCAAGGAACAGCTGACCGAAGAAGAGTTCCAGCGGTTGCTGCGGCAGAGCGAATAACGGGCGGACCGTGGCAGTTCGGTGGCGCGTGGATGATTGCGCCCCGGTCGAGTTGGCGTAAGGACAGCGATGAGGAATGAGCAGGCCGCGGCGGATATGGCCGCCGCATTGGAGACCTTCCAGCAGCAGATGGCCGGTATCGGGCGGATTCAGCGGCAGCGGGCCCAGCTCACCGCGACCGCGTCGGCGCGGGGTAAGCGCGTCACCGTGACGGTCAACGCGGACGGCACCGTCATCGAAACCAAGTTCTCCGCCGATATCGACGACCTCAGCTACAGCGAGATCGCCGCGGCGATCACCGCCGCCGCACAGCAGGCGGCCGCCGAGATCACCCGCAAGACAAATGAACTCATGGCCCCGCTGTCCGAACAGCGTTCGCGACTGCCGAAACTGGCCGATATCGTCGAGGGAATGCCCGACGTATCGAGCATGATTCCGCGGCCGCAGCGCGCCTCCACCGCCCCGCCCGGCGCGCCGGAACGGCAGGCCGACGCGGAGGAGGAGTCGCCGACCTTCGCCGACGCCGAGGACTACAACCAGGTGACGGCGGCGCGGAAAGGCTCCGAGGTCACCGACTCCGGTTGGTGACCGTGGAAGCTGACTGGTCTTGACACTCAGAATTCCCCCCGGGCTCGAATGGCTCGAGTGGGTCGCGGGCTCGGACTGGCCGCACGGCGACGAAGACGCCATGTGGGACATGGCGAACGAGTTGCGCGCCATCGCCGCCGATTTGCTGCGCGAGGTCCCGAACGTCCAGGACGCCTATTCCCTGACCATGGACGCGTACCTGGTCGGCGATGGCCGGGACAAAATGAAGAAGGCGCTCGAGGACCTGCGCTCCGGCAAAGGTTCGCTGGAGGAACTGGCCAACTACTTCAACGATCTCGGCGATGCCGCCGACAATATGGGCACCGAGTTGCAGTACGCCAAGCTGCAGGTCATCGGCTCATTGGTGTGGCTCGCGCTGGAGATCATCGCGGCATGGGGATGGCCGCCGACCGCGCCCGCCGTCGAGGCGATGGTTACCGCGTGGACCCAGTTCGCGATTCGCATCCTCGGCCGCCGGGTGGTGTCGGCCATCGCACGAGTGGGCTTCCGCCTCGGCGGATCCAAGCTGGCGAACTTCTGGGCCCGCGACGTCGTCATCGACACCATCGCCGAGACCGGACTCGATTGGGGCATCCAGCAGTACCAGGTGAATCAGGGCAGGCGCGACAACATCAACTGGGAGCAGGTCGGATTGACCTTCGCGAGTTCGCTCGCGGGTGAACTGGCAGGCAATACGGTCGGCGCGAAACTGACGAACGCGCTCGGCCCGGGTTTCTGGCGCGGGGCGCTGGCGGGCGCGGGGGCCGGATTGGCCGGTGCCGGAGCGGGTTACGCCGCGGGGATCGGAGCCCAGTTCGGACTCAACCTGTGGAAATCCGGTGGCGATATCGGTGAGGCGTGGAAGAACACGAATGTGGACTTCGATCCGCGCATGCTCACCGGTGGCGTGATCAGTGGCGCCGCCCCCATGGCCATTCGCGGCGCCTGGTCGGCCAAGGGTTTCGACAGCCATATCGACTTCCGGCAGGCCGCGTTGAACGGCGGGGTGGACTTCCGCGACGGATCGCGGCCCTCGGTCGGAATCAATCACACCGGCGGCAATGTCAACGGCAATGGTGGCAATGTCAACGGCACCGGCGGGTCACCGACCTCCCCGGCCGGACACACCGGTACCGCCGACGGGTCGACGCAGACCTCGGGCAGCAGCGACCAGGGCACGAACGGCCAGTCGGACGGATCGAATTCGCCGCCCGGCGCGGCCGGATCCTCCGGACGCAATAGCAGCGAAAACGATAGCGGCAGTGACGAATCCGGTGCCGGAAGCCAGTCCGGATCGGGTAACCAATCCGGAGCGAACAACCAGTCGGGTGGACCGGAGACCGGGGGCGCGGGGAACCAATCCGGCACCTCGGGGAACCAATCCGGCACCGGGAGCCAGTCGGGCGGCGCTTCGGATAACTCCGGGAACCAGTCGGGCTCCGTCGACCGGACCGGGGCCTCCTCGGGATCCGTCGCCGGGTCCGGTGGCTCCGATGGCGGTTCCCACACGAATTCCGACGGTTCGGACTCCAGCGGGACGGCAGGTCAGCAGAATTCGGCGGGTGCGGGTGTACCGGCCGGTGCCCCCACCAGTCCGGCCGGACTCGCCGCCGCCCCCACCGCAGGTGGCGCGGCCGCGGCCGCGGGATCGGGTGCCGGTGCCGGTTCGGGAGCGGGAGCGGGCGCCAGCACCGGAACGTCGTCCGCGCCGGGCCAGTCTTCGGCGGGCTCGGCCGGTTCCTCCGCCCCCGCGCCGGGTTCGTCCTCCGCCGCCGGCGGCCCTGCCACGGGCAGCGCCGCGGCACCCAACACCCCCGGCACACCGGCGGGCCAACCCGATGCCCGCACCGCCGGAGGAGACTCCCGAGCGGGAGTCGCGGACGGCACCCGCCGCCCCAGCGACCTCCGCGCAGCCGACCCGTCGACCCCCCGCCCCACCGCGGAACCCCGCCCCGCCGCACCCAGCTCCCGCGCCGGAGTCGTCGACGGCACGACCCCCATCGGCGGCCTCCAAGCCCACCACACCGACACCCCCGCCCCCCGCCAGGCCGCAACGACAGCCGACGCGGACAGCGAAACCGGCCACAGCAGCATCACCGCAAATCCCGACGCGGACACCGACACCAGTGCACGCACGGACGCCGACACCGACACCGATGCACGAAACGATTCCGACCATTCCGACACCGGTACACGCACGGATGCGGACGCCAGTGCGCGGACGGATGCCGACACCGACACCGACGGCGATCCTGTCGCGAGCGCCGATCGCTCCGACGGTAATGGTCGGCTGGACGACGACTCCCGGACCGGCGATGACGATCGGGTCGACGGTGGCGGTCGGGCGGATAGTGATATCCGGGCCGAGGGGCGTACCGAGGGTGCGGGTCGAGTAGATGGTGAGACCCGGACCGACAGCGATGATCCGGCGGATGGCGGTGCGCGCGTCGATGGTGTCGGCGAGTCGGACGGAGATGTTCGGGCGGCGAGTGATTCCCGTGCGGATGGGCGCGGCCCGATGGGGCGCGATTCGTCATCGGGTGACGCGGACGGCGATGGGCGTGCGCAGCTCGACGGTGCTGGTGATCCGGCGGGACGTGGCCCGGAGCCGGGTACGGCGGATGCCGATGCCGACGGACGGGTACCTGGAGACGCCGAAGGACCCCGCGATGCGGATGCCGACGCCGATGCTGTGGTGCCGCCCCTGGTGGTGCCCGGGAACGCCGACGGTACGTCGCGGCCGGTGAGTCCGGCGCGGGCCGAGACAGGTACCGATGGTGACGCGGATGCGGATACTTCCGCACCGCGGCAGGGGGATTCGGCGACGCCCGATGACGCGGCCGCCGCCGATCGGGCTGCGGCTGCGGCCGATCCCGAGACGCGGGCTCGGGAGTTGTCGCGGCTCAACTGTGCCTGGGTGGCCTTGGTGAAGGCGGCGGCGCGGGTTGCGCCGGGCGTGATCAAGTTGCCCGCGACGCGACCGGGGGCCGCCGGTATGCACTGGCACACTCTGGAGCAGGCGGCCGGCGGGCGGATGCGTCCGATGCGCGGGGACGACAACTACACGCCGCACCAATTGATCGCGCTGGAGTTGGCCGACCGCGGGTCGGGCGCGGTGGTCATCGTGGTCGACCAGCGGGTGGATGCCGACGCCGCGGAGGGCGCCGCGGCGGGTGCGTATCTGATGTACAACGAGAACGGCACCATCTGGGTGGACGACCCGTGGCAGGGTCCGCGCTATCGCTTCGACGCCGATCGGCCGCCCACGGGCCTCGAGGGCACCTGGGGAATCTTCTACGGCGCCAACGGACATCCCGTTCCGGTGGTCGCCACGGGTGCGGGCGGCAGCGGCGATTCGCTCGACGACCGCCTGCGTCCAGAGGCCGCCATCCGGGACACCGGTGACGATCCGGCCGCCGACGATTCGGCCACGCCCGCCGATCCGTCCACCACCGACGATCCGACGCAGACCCGACCGGTGACCATGTCGGATGCCTCGCCCACCGATGTCGAGAACGATCGGGCCAGGGCGGCGCTGGATCGTCTGGCGGAACCGGCCGGACTCGATCGGCCCGCGCGGGCATCGGATCTGCTGCTCGGCGACACCACCGACGCCGACACGGCCCGCACCCTCGCGCGCCGCAATGCGGACTGGTGGCAGGGTCTTTCGTCGCAGGAGAAGCTGGCGATGATCCGGGTGCACCCGCATCAGGTCGGCAATGCCGAAGGTCTGCCCGCCCGTACCCGCGACCGTGCGAATCGTCTTGCCCTGGAACGTGACCTCGCGGAATACCGGGGTAGACGCCCGGAGCGGCTCGGCGCGGGGCAGCTGGTCAATCCGGAATTCAACCGGGCCGAGCCGGACCACCTGCGCAATCTCATCGCGACCCGGGACGCATTGGCCCGCGCGGATCGCCTCGCCGCCGCGCTGGATCCGGATGTCCCGCGCCCGCGGGTGCTGCTGGTCGCCTACGACGCATTGGCCTTCGGGGGGCAGGGTCGGGCGGTGGTCGCGTTCGGCAGACTCGATACCGCACCCTCGGTCTCCTGGCATGTGCCGGGAACGGGAGCCTCGATCCGTTCGATCGGCGACCAATTGGTCGCCGCGGCAGGCCATTACGAGGCGACCGCGCGCGCGGGGCAGCAGAATGTCGCCGCCGTCGCCTGGCTCGGATATCAGACTCCCGGCAATATCCGGCAGGCCGCGGGCCGTGGATTCGCCGAAGCCGGTGGTCATCTGCTGGCGCGCGATATCGCCGCCTTCAACGCGGGCCGGGCCGCCGCGGCCGTCCCCGTCACCCCGACGAACCACGTCTTCGGACACCGATACGGTTCCACCACGGTCGGTTTCGCGGGTGCCGGTGGCCGCCTGTCCGGTGAGGTCGGCACCATCACGCTGGCTCGCGCTCCGGGTGTGGGCCCGATCCGCAATGCCTCGGATTTCGGTATCGGCGACAACGTCTATGTGGCGAGCTCGAATCGGGATGTGCTCACCATGTTCGGGTCCGGTGATGCGCGGGGAACCGGACGGCTCCCCGGCGTCGGATTGGGCGTCGATCCCGCGATCGCGTCCTTCGATGCCACGCGGATCGCGGTGGATGATCCGGCCGGACGTCGCGCGCCGGTTTCCGACCTGTACTTCCACACCGACCCGGACGGTCGGATACCCGCTGCGGCACAACGCAATTTCGGGTTGATCGCGGCTGGTCGCGGCGCAGAGGTCGGCACCCAGCCGCACCGTCCGGACCGGGCGGGTGCGGGCTGGTGGCGGCAGCTCGCGAGTCGTTTCGGTGACTCGGACGCCGCGCCGCCGCCCGATGGAAGCCGGGCGCCGGATGCCGCCGATACCCGGGTGATGGAACGGGATCGGCCGCTGACCAGGCTGGAGCGCGACGCACTCGCGGTGGCGGAAAGTCAACTCCGGGTGCAGCTGAGCCGCGCCGACGCGACCTTGCAGCACCTGTTGCGCCCCGTGCCACAGGAGGCGCCGGTCGCGGGCGCCCAGCAGCGCGCCGCGGAGAATGCGCGGTGGTGGAACAGCCTGGATGACGTGCAGCGACGCGCCGTCTGGCGGGCGCATCCCGAATGGGTCGGCAATGCCGACGGCATCCCCGCGGAGTACCGGAACCGGGCCAACCGTCTGGCCATGGCCCGCGATCTCCAGCACTACCGCGATCGGCCGATCCCTCCGGGCCGGGACCGGCCCGTATTTACTCCGGCGGAGCGGCATGAGCTGCGCAATATCATCGACGCCCGCGACCAGCTGGCCGCGCTACAGCGACGGGCCAACCCTGGCAACGGTTCACCCGTGCAGGTTCTCTCGTACAACCCTCGCAGCTTCGACGGCGCGGGCAGGCTGGTGGTCGCGCTCGGCGATGTCGATTCCGCGACCTCGGTGACCTGGCATGTCGGTGGCCGGGGCAGCACCATGGGCAGCCTGGAGACGCAAGCGCGGTTCGCGCGCAGTCAGTTCGAGCAGACCGCGCGGCTGACCGGCGACCGGAACCACGCCTCGGTGATCTGGCTCGGCTATGACGCACCGGCCACCCGCGCGGAGGCGCTGAGCCCGCTGGCCGCCCGCGACGGCGGCTATCTGCTGGCCAGGGATATCGCCGGGTTCAACGCGACCCGGGGGAGCACCGCACCCGCGAACCACGTGATCGGCCACGGCTACGGTGCGACGACCGTCGCGTACGCGGGCACGCAGGGCAGGCTGCGCGGGCAGGTGGCGAGCATCGTCCTGGTGGGCGCACCGGGCGCGGGCCCGATCGCCAGGGCCGCGCAATTCGGCATCGGCGCGAACAATGTGTATTCCGTTGCGGCGGAAGGTGACCGGGTGGCCAACCCGGGCAAGGTGCGGACCTTCCTGCAACGCACGCTCGGCATCAACCCGGCCGCCGAGGCCTTCGGCGCCCGCCGGGTGCTCGCGGAGTACCCGGATACCAGGGAATTCCGGCGTCTGCGCGGCGAGCAGGGCGGCTACCTGCGTCATACCGATCCGCACAGCCGCACGCCGACGACCTCCTTGGCGAATATCGCCCTCATCACGGCGGGTCGCGGTGCCGAGGTCGTCACCGCCGACCAGGCGACGACGCCGACGCGGCCCAGTGCCCAGGTGGTCACACCGGAGCATGTCGCCCAGGCTTTCGACGCGGTCCGCGCCGTCGACACCGGTGCCGATACCCCGATCCCGGTCGATGCCGGTCCGGTGCGTGGCACTCCCTCACCGTGGCACCCCGGACGCACGCTGCCCACCGACGCCCCGCTCACCGACACCGAACGGGCCGCCGCGCAGACGGCACTGCGTCGACTGCCGACGGCTGATCCCGGCCGGTCCGCGGATGCCGATCAGCGCCACGACACCGATGGCCCGGACAATCGGATCGAGCCTGCCGCGTCACCGGACTCGTCGGATCACTCGGCACAGGCCGACGACACCCGCCCGGTGCGTCCGGAACGCCTGCTGCATCCGGATGCCGCCGCCGATGTCACGACGGCGGCGCGGGAGCGGGCGTGGGCCAACGCCGAGTGGTGGCAGTCGCTGAGCGCCGAGGAGCGGCGGGCGGTGCTGCGGGTGCATCCGCATCAGCTGGGCAATGCCGACGGCATACCCGCGCATGTGCGCGACTACGCGAACCGGCTGTCGATCGCCCGCGACCTGGCGGATTTCGCCGCGCGCAGGCCCGATGACGCCGATATCGGTCAATGGCTGCGGGAGGGGCTGAGCGCCCCGGAGCGGCGGCGGCTGGAGAACCTGGTCTACACCCACCATGCGCTGATCCGGGTGGAGCAACAGGTGCGCCAGCTGCACCCGAATGTGACCCGGCCGCCGGTGCAGGTGATCTCTTACAGCGCGAGGGAATTCGGCGGTGACGGCCGCGCCGTGGTGGCCTTCGGCAATATCGATACGGCCGCCTCGGTGTCCTGGCAGATCCCCGGTGTCACCACCACTTTGCAGCATCTGCGGGCGCGGATGAACAACTCGCTCAACCTTTTCGAGGTCGCGTCCCGGATGAATCCCGGCCTCGAGCTGGCGTCGGTGGTGTGGATCGGCTACGACGCGCCCAGTGGCGCCACCATGGCGACCGACACCGTCTCGCAGCGGCCCGCGCAGGAGGGCGGTCGGCTGCTGGCGCGGGATGTGGCGGCGTTCAACGCGTCCCGGGCGCACTATGCCGCGGAGGGTGAATCCGCCCCGCGCAACCATCTGTTCGCGCACAGCTACGGATCCACCACCACGGGCTATGCGGGCGAGGGCGGCCGGCTCGCCGGTGAGGTCAGCACCATCACCCTGCTGGGCTCACCCGGCGCGGGCCCGCTCGCCCGGGCCGAGGATTTCGGCATCGGGGCCGGGAATGTCTATGTGGCGACGGGTTCGCGAGATCCGGTCACCTTCGTCGGTTCGAATACTCCCGGCGGAATCGGCCGCTTCGCCGGCCGCGGACAGGGGACCGATCCGTCCATCGCGGGCTTCGGCGCGCGGCGTATTCGCGCCGAATTCCCCGATATCCCACGCTTCGCCGACGGCCTGCGCAACCATCGCCAGTACTGGCAGTACACCGAGCGCGCTCATCGCACGCCGACCGAGGCGCTGGAGAACTTCGGTCTCATCGCGGCCGAGCGCGCCGATGAGGTCTCGCTCGCCGAACATCGCCCCGGCCTGGACAATCCGAACTGGCGTCAGCGCAATGTCGGCTCGTTGCCCAACGATCCCGAGGCCGCCCGCCCCGCCACCGTCGAGCACGGCTCCACCAAGTACCGCCGACCGGACGGTCCCGAAACCCCGCCTCCCGTACCGGCTCCCGATCGCGGTCCGAACGATCAGGGTCCGGATGCCGCCGCCCGCGATCCGCAGGCGGATCCGGACCTTGCCGCCGATCCGAATGCGGCGCTCGCCGACCGCGACTCCCGGACCGATGGACCGGATAGCGGTGACGCGTCGGACCGATCCGGAACCGCGGAAGGCGATTCGTCGGCAGCACGCGCCGCCGGGCGCGCTCGTGACGACCAGGACGCCGAATCCGATGCGGCCGAACCACGAACGGTCGCTCCGGCCGCTCGCCGGGCGAATGAGGCGCAGGCGCAACCGGAGGCACCGGCTCTGGACGAGCACGGTGCGGGCGGGCGCGGCCCGGATGACCCGGGCGGCCCGCGTCTGCCCGATCCCGGCGACTCCGACGACCACCTCTTCGCGCGTGACGGCCTACTGCCGGTGGACGAGCACCCGACCGACGCGGAACAGGATGCCGCGCGGGAGGCGCTGCGTAAGCGGGACCCGGCCGGACTGCCCGAACGCCTGCTGCACGGCGAGTACTCCGACGCCGACCTGACCGCCTCGGCGCGGGATCGGGCCGCCGCGAACGCCCACTGGTGGGATGCGCTGAGCGGCGCCGAACGGATGCTGGTGGTCCGTGCCCATCCGGCCGAGATCGGCAATGCCGCGGGCATTCCGGCGGTGGTGCGCGATTACGCCAACCGACTCGCCATGGCCCGCGACCTTTCCGCGCTGCGATCGACCCACTCCAGCGCGCTGACCAAGGCGCAACGCGTGCAACTGCGCAATCTGGAGACCACGGTCGCGGCGCTGACGGAGGCGGATCGGATGGCCCGCGCGGTCGACCCGACGCTGCCGCGGCCGCCGGTGCACATGCTCGCCTACGACGCGGTGGCCTTCGGCGGAAAGGGCCGGGCCGCACTGGCATTCGGCGATGTCGATCGGGCGGATTCGGTCTCCTGGCATGTGCCGGGCATCAAGACGAATCTGGGCAAGCTGGCCTGGAACGCCGAATTCGCGCGTAACCACTACGAGATGACGCTGCGCACCGATCCGTCCCAGCGGGTGGCCTCCATCGCCTGGCTCGGCTACAACGCACCGGCCGGATATCTCGGCGCGTTCCGTCTCGGACCCGCGCAGCAGGGCGGCGCCTGGCTGGCCAGGGATATCAGCGCCTTCAACGCGGGCAGGGAAGCGCGCGCCGGTGTCATCGGGTCGGGCCGTCCGAACAATCATGTGTTCGGGCACAGCTACGGGTCGACCACCACGAGTTACGCGGGCGGCCGGGCGCGGCTGGCGCCCGAGGTCGCCACCATCACCCTGGCCGCCTCCCCCGGGGCGGGTCCGATCGACAGCGCGCGCGACTTCGGCGTGGGCGACAACGTTTTCGTGGCGACCATGTCCGCGGACAAGGTCACCTGGGTCGGCGGCAACCGGACCGGCCGATGGTCGCGTTTCCTCGGCGTCGGCATCGACCCGGCGACCGAGGCGTTCGGGGCCCGGCGTGTGGTCGCGGAGTATCCGGACACCGAGTCGTTCGCGGATCCGCGCAGGCATCACACCCAGTACTACGACTACCGCGACGCCGACCGGACCCGGCCGACCGAGGCGTTGGCCAACTTCGCCAGGATCGCCGCCGGACTCGGCGATACCACCACGGTCGAACGGCACCGGCCCGGCGTCGACGATGCCAATGTCTTCCGGCGCGTATTCCGCGGTGTGCCCAAACAGGATCCGGCCACCACGGCCGGGATCGACGACGGTACCCACGGCCGTCGACCCGTCGACGGACCGGTGGTCCAGCCGACGGGACCCGAGGTGCAGGGTCACCGGGGTGGTCGCGGTCGCTGGGCCGAGAACACGCTGCCCGGTTTCGAAGCGGCGATGCGCCTCGGTGTCGACGTGATCGAACTGGACGTCGGCCTGACCGCCGACAATGTCGCGGTCGTACACCATGAGCAGCGCATCGATCCGAGGACGGTACGCGACACCGAGGCCGCCGATCCGGACGACGCGCACTACCCCTATGTGGGTAAGCCGATTCGGGAGCTCACCGCCGCGCAGGTCGCCACCCTGGACGCGGGGGTGGTGAATCCGGCCTTCGCCGACACCCAGGTCGCCGAATCCGGCACGCGGGTACCGACTTTGGCGGAGGTCGCGCGGCTCGCGGCCGACACCGGTTGGCCGGGCACCCTCGCCGTCGAGATCAAGACCGATCCGTCCTGGAGCGATGCCGAGGTCCGCGCGCTGGTGGCGGCCAGTATCGAGGAACTGAACCGGCACGGCGTCCCCTTCCGGGTACTGGCCTTCGATTGGCGGGCACTCACCCACGCCGCCGCGCTCGCCCCGAACGCGGAGCGGGTCGCGCTGGTCAGCGCCCGAACCGCGACCGCGGAGTGGATGGGCCACGATCCCGGCGTCTCGCGCCCGTCCCGGGCCAGGATGCTGTGGGCCCAGCTCACCGGCAACCCCCGCACCCCCGGCGGCGATATCCCGGCCGCCGCGCGGGCCGCGGGCGCCACCCGGCTCTCCCCGGAACGCAGCATGGTGACCGCGGAGTTCCTGGACCAGACCGGGGCCGCGGGCCTGCCGGTCGCGGTGTGGACGGTGAACAGCGAAGCCGATATGCACCGGCTCATCGAGCTGGGTGTGGACGCCATCGTCACCGACTTCCCGGATCGCCTGCGCGATGTGATGACCCATCGCGGACGCCAGGTCCCCGATGCCCTCGGCGGTCCGGATTCCGGTGGGCCGCGGCAGCCCTCGGAATCCGGTCCGGGAGACGACTCCGGCACCGGACCGGGTGCGCGACCACCGGGACCCGACGGTCGAGACCCCGGTCCGGCCGCGGCGCCCGACGCGGGCGACAGCCGTGACAACGGCGCGGTCGCGCACCGGGAACCCGGATCCGATCCGGCGGACCCCGACACCGAATCGGACCCGGTCCGCAGCGCCCTCGACAAGCGGGCACCGGACGCGACCCCCGATCGTCTGCTGCACGCCGACTACCCGGAGGCCGAATCCCTCGGCTCGGCGCGGGATCGCGCGGCCGCCAATGCCCGCTGGTGGGATGCGCTCACCGAGGTGGAGCGCTCCGCCATGCTGGAGGCGCACCCGCACCACCTCGGCAATGCCGACGGCCTGCCCGCGGCGGTCCGCGACGCGGCCAACCGGCGCGCGATCGGCGAGGATCTGGCCGCGTTGCGGGCAATGGACAGCACCGAGCTGACCAAGGACCAGCAACAGCGGCTGCGCAACCTGGAGACCACCGCACAGGCACTGGCCGACGCCGATCGCTATGCGGCGGAGGTGGATCCGGCGCTGCCGCGACCGCCGGTGCACGTACTCGCCTACGATGCGGGCGCTTTCGGCGGCAAGGGCCGCGCGGTGGTGGCCTTCGGTGACGCGGACCGGGCCGATTCGGTCTCCTGGCACGTGCCCGGTATCAAGACCAACCTCGGCAAACTCGGCTGGAACGCCGAATTCGCCCGCAACCACTACGAGGTGACGGCGCGGAAGAATCCGGACCTGCGGGTCGTCTCCATCGCCTGGCTCGGCTACAACGCACCGGCCGGATACGCGACGGCCTTCCGTACCGGCCCGGCCCGACAGGGGGGCGCCTGGCTGGCCAGGGATATCGCCGCCTTCAACGCGACCCGCGAAGTACACGCCGACCCCGGCGGCCCCGCCCGGCCGGTGAACCATGTGTTCGGGCACAGCTACGGCTCCACCACCACCAGCTACGCGGGCGGGGGCGCCCGCCTGGCCCCCGAGGTCGCCACCATCACCCTGGCCGCCTCACCCGGCGCGGGTCCCATCGACCACGCGAGCGACTTCGGTGTCGGCGACAATGTTTTCGTCGCCACCATGTCGACGGATAAGGTCACCTGGGTCGGAGGCAACCGCACCGGGCGCTGGTCGCGCTTCCTCGGCATCGGCGTCGACCCGTCCATCGAGGCCTTCGGCGGCCGCCGGATCACCGCGCAGTACCCGGATACCGCGAACTTCGCCGATCCGGCCCGCCACCACACCCAGTACTACGTCTACGTCGACGACCAGCGGACCAGGCCCACCGAGGCATTGGAGAATTTCGGGAGGATCGCCGCGGGGTTCGGCGATACCGTCACCCCGGAGCGGCATCGCCCGGGCGACGGCGACGTGGGTGTGCTGCGTCGCGTGGTGCGCGGCGTACCCAAGATCGACCCCGCCACCACCGCGGGCATCGATGACGGCACCCAGGGCCATCGCCCGGTGGACGGCCACGTCACCCAGCCGAGCGGACCCGAAGTGCAGGGCCACCGGGGTGGGCGTGGGCGCTGGGCGGAGAACACGCTGCCCGGTTTCGAGGCCGCGATGCGGCTCGGCGTCGATGTCATCGAACTCGATGTGGGTCTCACCGCGGACGACGTGCCGGTCGTCCATCACGAACAGCGCATCGACTCCGCCACGGTTCGCGACACCGGCCCGGTCGACCCGGACGACCCCCGGTATCCGTATGTGGGCAAGCCGATTCGCGAGCTGACCCACGCTCAGATCAACACCTTGGACGCGGGGGTGGTGAATCCGGCCTTCGCCGATACCCAGGTCGCCGAACCGGGTACCCGGGTGCCGACATTGGACGAGGTCGCCCGTCTCGCCGCCGAAATAAGTTGGCAGGGCACGCTCGCCGTCGAGATCAAGACTGATCCGTCCTGGAGCGACGAGGATGTGCGCCGCCTGGTGGCCACCAGCATCGAGACGGTGCAGCGTCACGGCGTGCCGATGCGGGTGCTCGCCTTCGATTGGCGCGCACTGACATACGCCGCCGAGCTGGCGCCGAACACCACGCGAGTCGCGTTGGTCAGTGCCCGCACCGCGACACCGGCCTGGATGGGTTCGGATGCGGGCGTCTCCCGTCCGGGCCGGGCCAGGATGCTGTGGGCGCAGCTGACCGGCAACCCACGCACCCCGGGCGGCGATATCGCGGCAGCCGCGCGTGCCGCGCACGCGACCATGCTGTCCCCGGAACGATCGATGGCCACCCGGGAGCTGATGGACCAGGCCGGAAGCGCCGGACTACCGGTCGCGGTGTGGACGGTGAACAGCGAGTCCGATATGCACCGGCTCATCGAGCTGGGTGTGGACGGCATCGTCTCCGACTTCCCCGACCGCGTCCGCGACGTGATGACCCACCGCGGACGCCAAGTGCCCGACCCCGCCGACGACACCGGTCCCGCCGCGCCGGAGGCCACCGGCCCCGGCGGGCACGGCCCCGGCACGCCGGGCGGGGACGCCCGTTCCGGCGCGGACGTGGGCTCGCCGCGACGGCAAACGCTGCCTTCTCTCGCCCGGATCAGCGCGGAGACTAGGGGTTTCGCGCGTAGCGCACTCGATCTGATCGAACCGGGGGCCGGTCCGGAGCGACTGCTGCACGGCGCCCCCGACGACCCGAACGCCGTCGCCGACGCCGAGCGGCGCGCCGCGGCGAACCGGGAGCTGTGGGAATCCATGAACGACGATCAGCGCGACGCGCTGATCCGGATGTTCCCGCATGTCATAGGCGCCGCCGATGGCATACCGGCGCACGCGCGGGACGAGGCCAACCGGCTGCTGCATCGCGCTGCCTGGCGGGCACTCGGTGAGCGGATCGATGCCGACCCGGGGCTGCGTAATCGTCTGGTGAACCAGCTGCTCGGCGGCAACGAGTACCGGCACCTGCGTCAGCTGCTCTTCACCGGCAATGCGGTGACCCTGGACGCGGAGAGTCCGCGGGTGGTCGATCTCGACACCAAGGAGATGCGAAAACTGTTGCGCCGCATGTCCGGCACCGATGTCGAGGCATTGCGCAACCTCACCACGATGACCGAACTGCTCGGCCGCGGTGATCGTGACGCCGCCGCGCTGGCCGGCGCGCCGCCGCTGCGGGTGCTCGCATTCGACGAGGGCGCCTTCCGCGGCGACGGCCGCATCATCCTCGCCTACGGTGATGTGGACACCGCCCGGCACACCTCCTGGCACGTCGGCGCGGTCGCGCCCACCGCGCGATCGCTGGACCAGGCTCTGGCGGGGGCACGCAACCACTACGAGATGACCGACCGTACCGCGGCGGATGCCCGGCCCGCGTCGATCATGTGGGTCGGTTACCCCCCGCCGAGCGCGTACGCGGCGTGGAACGACTTCTCCCACACCGACAATGCCCGGATCGGTGGCGACCTGCTGGCGCGCGATCTGGCCGCCTACAACGCCATGCGCGGGGATAGCCCGTGGAATCACGTATTCGGGTACGGATACGGCGCGGCCACCGTCGGATACGCCGGGGCGGGCGGGCGACTGCGCGGGCACGTCGCCGATGTGACGCTGGTCGGCGCGCCCGGCGCGGGCCCCATCACCGAGGCGAGCCAGTTCGGCCTGCGGCCCGGCCGGGTCTATGTGCTGTCGGCGTCATCGGACCGTCTGACCTGGTACGGCGCGGGCACCTCCGACCGCGGCGCACCGGGCCGACTCGGAATCGATCCGGCCACCGGTACTTTCGGCGCGGTGCGCGCCGCCGCGGAATTCCCGGGCGATCCGCGCTTCGCGAGCGCGCTCACCGAACGCACCCAGTACCGCTGGTTCGCCGACGCCGACCGGAACCCCACCGCCGCGTTGGACAGCCTCGCCCGCATCGGTGCCGGCCGCGGCGCCACCGTACGCACCGATGAGCACCGGCCGGGCACCGCCGAGACGGTCCGGTCCTTCGGGCGCTCGATCGCGGTACCGGTGGATCCGGCCGGAGCGCAGCACGCCGTGGTCATGCCCTCCGCCGAGCAGCAGGCGCTGGCCCGCTCCGGCCTGGACAAACTGGAATCCGGCGCAGGCCCGGAAGTGTTGCTGCACGGCACCTACGCCCACGACGCGATCGGACCGGCGGCGCGCGGTCAGGCCGAGCGGGTCGCCGAATGGTGGCACGACCGGCTGACGGACGCGGAACGCGCCGCCCTTCCCGCGGTGCATCCGTTCGAAATCGGCAATGCCGACGGCATTCCCGCGGCGGTCCGTGACCGGGCGAACCGGCTCCAGATCACCAGGGATATGGAGGCGTTCCTCGGGCGCAGGCCACTCAACGACGTGGGCGAGCTCTCCGATGCCGAAAAGCAACAACTGCGCAATCTGATCAACACCAGAAACGCTCTGGTCGAGGCGGATTCGCGGGCGGCGAGGCTGCACGGGCACCCGCCGGTGCATGTGCTGTCCTACGATCGCGCGGCGTTCGGCGGCTCCGGACGCGCGGTGGTCGCGGTCGGCGATGTCGACACCGCGGCGTCCGTATCGTGGATCGTGCCCGGTATCACCACCACCGTGGCGAAACTGCCGGGCAATCTGAACGCCGCGGCCAATATGTACGAGATGACGACCCGGATGAACCCGGATCGCAGCGCGGCTTCGGTGATCTGGATCGGCTACCGCGCGCCGAACGGTGGCACCATCGTCACCGAGACGGTCAGTACCAAACCCGCCGAAGAGGGCGGCCGCATGCTGCGCCGGGATATGGCGGCGTTCCGCGCGACCCGCGAGTTCCACGCCGGCCGTCCCACCAGCCCCACCAATCTCGCCGATGGTACGGCGACCCCCGCGAACTACCTGTTCGCACACAGCTACGGTTCGGTGGCCACCAGCTATGCGGCGGCCGACGGCTGGTTCGCCGGTCAGGTCGAATCGGTGATGCTGCTCGGTTCACCCGGCGCCGCCCGCATACTCGGCGCGGAGCACTACGGGGTGCCGGTCTACGTGGCTGCGGCCTCCGCGGACTTCGTGACCTGGACCGGCGCCGACATCCCCGGTCGGATGGGCCGATTCGTGGGCAAGGGACAGGGCATGGACCCCTCGGTCCGCGCATTCGGCGGGATCCGGGTCACCGCCGAATACCCGAGCACGAAGGCGCGGGTCGATCAGCACCGGGACTACTTCAAGTTCCTGGACGAGGCGCGCACCCAGGTGCCGGAGGGATTGCGCAATGCCGCGCTGCTCGCGGCGGGGCGGGCCGCCGATATGGAGACTGCGCGGACCCGTCCCGGTGTCGCGGACCCCAATTGGGTGCAGCGCAGGGTGTTCTCGCGGCCGAACGACCCCGAGGCATACCGGACCGCGGTGGTGTACGACAGCACCGATGTGCGGGGCGCCGCCGAGATCGCCGCCACCCGCGGGGACGCGGCCGCCGCCGAGAGCGCCGCGCAGTTCCAGCAGCAACCTCCGACCCGGGGTCGCCCGTCGCCGTTCCAGCGCCCGGATTGTGTGCCGGTCGCGCTGCGGGTGATTCAGCGGCTGCTGCCCGGCGCCCCGGTGCGGATCCCGGACGCGGAGGTCGGTCCCGGCGGCATGAACGCCGAGAGTGTGGATCAGGCCGCGGGCGGCCGAATGCGGATGTACGACTCGCCCGCGCGGATCGTCTCGCTATTGCAGCGGATGGGCGACGGCGCCACGATGCTGGTGATCGACGAGTACAACTCGACCTGGGGCCCGCACAATATCGGCGCGCACGCGTATGTGCTGACCAATGACAACGGCACCATCATGGTGCACGATCCCGCCCTCGGCGACCGGCCCGTGCCCTACCGCCGCGGCCTGTTGCGGACGAATGTGGTTGCCACTCACGGCATTCTGTACCACGCCGACGGCACCCCGGCGCACCACGTCGACGTGGCCGAACCCAGCCCGCATCGCCCGGAGGTCGGCATCGGTCAGCGCCCCGATCCGGAGGCGCTGCGCGAACTCTCCGACGCGGCGGACGCGTTCAGCGCGCAGCTGCGCGAATGGGGCCTGGATGTGGCCCTGATCGGCGCACTGGCCGCCAACGCCTACCGTGCCGACCCGCGCGGCACCGAGGATCTCGACTTCCTGGTCCGCGACCTGGGCGATGCGCATCAGCGGCTGGCCGAACTCGGCTACGAGATCCGCACGTTCACCAACTCGGACGGGGATATCTACGAGGTGCACGTGCGCGGGCGTCAGCCCTCGATCGATCTGCTCGTCGCCGAAATCCCGTTGCAGGAAACGGCATTGGATCGCGCGGTGGACGGCCGCATCTCGATCGAGGACATGATCGTCTTCAAGCTGCTGGCCGGGCGGCCCAAGGATCGCGACGATCTGATGTCGATCCTGGCGGCAGGCCACGATCTCGATATCGACTATCTGCGCGAACAAGCGGGGGAGCTGGAGCTCACCGACGAACTGACCGATGCGCTGCGTACGGCGGGATACCGGGATGCCGACGGCCCGACCCGGGACGAATCACCCTGGGCGGCAGCGGAATCGGAGGTCCGTGCAAAGGGTGATCCGGAGACTCGGCGGCAGCTGCCCAGCGGGCCGAGCGAACACCGGAATTCGGTGTACCTGGTCGAATTCGAGGATGGCACCCGGTATGTCTACCGGCCCGCGGCGGGTGCGTCCGGCGGCGGCATTCCGATTCCGGAATCCGGCCCGGCGATTCGGCAGGTGGCGTTCTACCGGCTCGATCAGCTACTCGGATTCGGTCTCGCACCGTTGTCGATGCTGTTCGAGGGCGGATCGCTGCAACAGTTCGTGCCCTCCGATGCCCGACTTCCGGTCGGCGAGTATTCGCGTATCGATCAGGACATGATGGCCGTGCTGGATTACATTGCGGCACACCGAGATCGGAACTCCTTCAACTATCTGACCGACGCCGTGACGGGGCGGGTTGCGCCGATCGACGACGAACACGGCTTCCCCGCCCCCGCCGCCGGTGACCGGGTGGGCATCCGCTCCAGCTTCGTGGTCGAGGCGATGGAGCGCGGCCGCGCGGGCGAACTGCTGGATGCCTCGGTGCTGGCCAGGGTCCGCGCCCTCGACCCGGCCGATCTGCGCGCCATGCTCACCGACCTCGGCATGGACGAGCCGTCGATCGACGGGGCCGTGCGCAGGCTGGTGGAGATCCAGACCGACGGCACCATCACCGGCCGCGAATGGCCCGGCAAGATCCAGGCCGCACCCGACAGCGGGGTCGCCCGCGATGCCCTCGACCTGTGGCGCAGTGGCGCAGATCCGGATCGCCTGGTGCCGACCGCTGACACCGATATCGAGGCCAGGACCACCGAGATCGCGCGCTGGTGGGACGGATTGAGCGACGGGCAGCGGGCGGCGGCATTGCACTGGTACCCCGACCAGCTCGGCGCGGCCCCCGGTATTCCCGCGACGGACCGCGACGCGGCGAACCGGAGGGTGCTCGACCGCGATCTCGATAACTTGCGCGGCCGCACTCTCGACCCCGCGGGCCAGCGCCGCCTGGCGACCCTGGAAGGCATCGAACGCCAACTGGCCCGCGCCGAGCAGCAGGCCGCCGCGCTCACCGGGCCCGACGGCGGCCCGGTGCCGGTGCACCTGCTCGCCCTCGACCCGACCGCATTCGGGGGCAACGGCCGGATCGCGGTGGCGCTGGGCAATATCGACACCGCGGACTCGATCGCCTGGCATGTGCCGGGCGCGGATACGACGGCGGCCGACCTCGACCGGTACGTGCGGGCGGCGGGTAACCAGCTCGCCGCGACCATGCACGCGGCGCCCGAACGCAGTGCCGCGGCGGTGATCTGGCTGGGTTACGAGGCGCCCGTGGGCGATCGGAGCACCGACCCCGACGCCGCGCGCACCGGCGGCGCCGCGCTGGCTCGCGATGTGCATGCCGTCGCCGCGGACCGGGCAGCACGTGGCAATCCGGCCGCGATCCACCTGATCGGGCACGGTCCCGGCGCCACCGTGGCCGGATTCGCCGCCGCCGACGGCAATGTCGGCGGCCACGCGGCCACCGTGACGCTCATCGACGCCCGGTCGGCGGGCCCCGTGCGCACCGCGGCGGATTACGGCATCGGCGACGGCAATGTCTTCGTGGTGCAGCCGCGCCGAGGTTTGGCCGCCGGATTGGGCCGCAGGCTCGGCGCGGTCTTCGGCCGCAGCGGCGTCGATCCCGCCGACACCGCCTTCAACGCGCGCACCACCCGCTACGACGCCGACCAGGTCCAGCAGCTGTACAGCACGGGCTTCGACCCACGCACCACCGCCGGACCCCTGCACGATCTGGGCTTGATCACCACCGGCCAGGGGGACCGGGTAGGCCTTGCCCGCGGCGGCGACGGCACCACCACCCACCGCGAACCCGACTCGTCCGGTGAATCCGGCGCGTCTCGTGAATCCGGCGCGTCTCGTGAATCCGGCGCGTCTCGTGAACCCGGTACGACTCGTGAGCCCGGCGCGTCCCGTGAATCCGGCGTGTCTCGTGAGCCCGGTACGTCTCGTGAATCCGATGCGTCTCGTGAGCCCGGTACGACTCGCGAGCCCGGCGCGTCTCGTGAGCCCGGTGCGACCCGCGAACCGGCCTTGCCGCGCACGGAAGCCGAAATACGTTCGGACGGAAAGCGTCCCGATATACCCAGCAATGAATCGACCCCGGACCACGGCGACCCGGGCCCGCATGCCGCCGCCGCGGACGTACCCGCCCTGGCCGCCAGGGTGGTGCCGCATACCGCGCTGAACGCCGCATTCGCGCATTACGGTGACAGCGGCGGCGGCTGGACCGGTGCCGACAGCACCTATTCGCGGCGGCTACCCGACGGCAGGCATCTGTGGATGTTCTCGGACACCTTCCTCGGGACCGTGCATCCGAACGGTGCGCGACCGGCGGACGGGCCGATGGTGAACAACACCTTCGTCATCGACGACGGCGGCGCCATGCATACCGTGCACGGCGGTACACCCGCGAACCCGCTCGCGGTGGTGCAGGCGGCCGACGGCGACTTCTATTGGCTCGGTGGCGGATACGTCAATGGCGACACGGTGGAGATCATGTTCGTCCGGTTCACCAGGACCGGGGACGGCATGTGGGACTTCACCTTCCGCGACAATATGCTCGGCCGGTTCGACGCCGCCGATATGCGCCCCATCGACCTCACCCCGATGCCGTCGGAGACCGGCGTCAACTGGTCGGCCTGGCTGGATTTCGACGGAACGCACACCTACGTCTACGGCATGGAGGAGGACGGGCCCGCCAAACATATGCATGTGGCCCGGGTCCGCGGCAGCGATCTGCGTGCTCCGTGGGAGTTCTTCGACGGCAGCGGCTGGTCCGCACACGAAACAGATTCCGCCCGCGTCCTGCCCGGTGTCGCCAACGAATACAGCGTCACCCGGTGGCACGGCAAATACCTGTTGATCACGCAGGACACCAGCGCCCCCTTCGGCACCGAAATCGTTGCCTACCTGTCGGATGCGCCCACCGGGCCCTTCACCGGCCGAACCGTCCTGTTCCGGACCCCGGAGACCGGCGCGAACGGTAGCTACGGTGACCCGAACGTCATCACCTACAACGCCCACGAACACCCGGAGCTGCGTCACGGCGACACCCTGGTGATCAGCTACAACGTCAACAGCCTCGACGTCGACGGCGTACTGGACGATGTCACCAAGTACCGCCCCCGGTTCCTCAGTGTGGAGCTCTCCGAACTCGGAAACGCCGAGCCACCGGCCGATCCCGTCGACCCGCGCGGCCCCGCCCCGGACATCGACGCCGGACCACTCGCGCGACTGCTGCCGGAGGCCGCGCTACATACCGCCGAGATCATCGGCGAGGATCCGAATGCCACGCTGCTGCCCGAGGAGCACGAGGCGCTGGTCACGCCGGACACCGTGGCCGGGCGCGTGCGGGAGATCATCCATGCGCGCACCGCGGCCCGCCGGGCGCTGGCGGATCTGGGGTACCCGGACACCCCGATCCTGCGCGGCCAGAAAGGCGAGCCGCTGTGGCCCGAGGGGGTCGTCGGCGCCATCACCCACAAGAAGGGCTACTACGCCGCGGTGGTGGCGGACGCGGAGTCGGTCCGCTCGATCGGCCTCGACGCCGAGGATCATCAGGAGCTGCCCAGCGCCGCGCTGAAGAAGGCGACGATCCCGGAGGAACGGGCGTGGCTGCAGGAGACCGGTCGGCGCGACGGCATCTTCTGGGATCGAGTCCTGTTCTCCGCCAAGGAAAGCGTCTACAAAGCCTGGTACCCGCTGACCGGCCGATACCTCGGCTTCCAGGACGCGCACCTGACCTTCGATATCGACGCGGGCACCTTCCACGTCCGCCTGCTGGTCGACGGCACCACCCACTCCGGTCCACCCCTGACCGAAATGACCGGACGCTTTCAGGTTCGCGACGGCTACATTCTCACCGCCGTGGTGATCCCCCACGAGAGCAACCCGGCGATGGCCGCACCCTCGAACACCGACACCGCTATCTCGCAACAGGATTCATTACCCGCGGGGACGCGGCCGGGAACGACACGCGCCGACGCCGAGCAGACGTCGGGGACGCGAGGGACAACCGATTCCGAGCGATCGGCTCGGGCCGCGGATTCGAGCGCGCCGCGCGCGGGCCTCGCCGCCGATGCGCAGCGCACGACCGCCCCGGAGCAGGTGACACAACCGGATCAGTCCGGGCGGGAGTCGAATACGGAGGCGAACGCACAGCAAGCACCCGAAGCCGCGTTGCCCGGGACCGGTCGCGATGCCGTCGCGGCGATCGGCGAGGGCGCGTCGACGGCCGTGTCGGATCGGTGCACCGACGGTGAGCCGGTCGATATGGCCAGCGGCGCGGTGCTCATGGAGGGCACCGATGTTCGGCTCTCGGGCGCGGTGCCGTTCGAGATGGGCCGCACGCATCTGTCCGCACTCGGACTCGGCAGGCATTTCGGTGCGGCGTGGCTATCGGTGTTCGACGAGCGGCTCGAAGTCGACGCCCGCGGCGTGGTGTTGGTGTGCGCGGACGGGGCGGTGCTCGAATACCCGCATCCGGCGGACAGTGGTCCCGAGGTATTCCCGCGATCCGGCCCCCGACGCCCTCTCTCGCTCGTCGGCGGTGACTACCGGGTGCGTGATCTGGAAGCGGGGGTGGTGCGCGAGTTCAACGCCCCCACCGCGGGTCTCGGCGGCGGCGCGTGGCAGACCTCAGGTAGCCGGGCGCACGCCGCCTTCGCGAATTCGAGGGCCGGGCAGGCGGTCTTCCCGCTGACGGCGCAGCGGCATCGCGGCGGGCATTGGGAGACTTTCGAGCGGGACGCCGACGGTCTGGTGACCGCGGTGCGTCGGTCCGGCGGCGCGGTGCTGCGGGTGCGGGCCGAGCCGGGCGGTGCGCGGGTTTCGGCACTCACCCTGGAGTCGGGCGGCGAGTCGATTCTGGTAGCGCGGTACGGATATTCGGTGTCGGGTGATCTGACCGAGGTCATCGATCACACCGGCGCCGCGCTGCGGTACGGCTACGACGAGCACCACAGGATGGTGTCGTGGACCGATCGCAACGGCGTCTCCTACCACCACCGCTATGACGCGGACGGGCGCTGTGTGGCCCAGATCGGCACCGGCGGTGTGTATGCCAACGCCTACGCCTACGGCGTTGATGCCGATGTGCCCGGCGGACGCTGGACGGTGCTCATCGAAACCGCGCGTACGCTCGATACTTCGCCCGAAGCCGAGCCGGATATCGAGGCGTCCCTGGATGCGCTCGGGTCGATGGATATCGTGCGTGCGGTACGGCAGCACGGTCCGGCAGCGGTCGCGGATCGCACACGGTGGCACGAGGACCCGGTCTTCGGCCGACTTCGCATCCTGGTGTTCCGTTCGGACGCGCGCGGCAATGTCTGGCAGATCGCCGATGCCACCGGCAGGGTGAGCACCTTCGAGCGGGACCACGCGCACCAGTTGGTGGGTCAGACCGATCCGACCGGAGCCTCCGTGCGCTACGAGCGGGACCGGTACGGTCTGGTCACGGCCGTCACCGGACCGGATGGTGCGACCACTCGGGTGCGGCGCAGCGATTGGGGCGAGCCTCTCGCGGAGTCGGGGCCGGGTGGGCGAACCCGGAGCTACGAGCGCGACGCCGTGGGCAACACCACCGCGGTGATCGGCCCCGACGGCGCGCGCACGGGTTACGAATACGCCTATCCGGCCAGCGGTCCGGTGCTACGCCGGGTCATCGACCCGACCGGCCTGATCACCGAGGTCGAATGCGACGCCGCGGGGCTGCCGGTGCGGGTGATCGCGCCGGGCGACCGGGTCTGGACCTATCGGCGCGACGCGTTCGGGCGCATCCACACCACCGTGGACCCGCTCGGTCGCGCCACCACCCACACCTGGACGCCGGACGGTAAGCCGCTGCGGCAGGTGAATCCGGACGGCACCGCGATCACGTGGACCTACGACCGCGAGGGCAATGAGCTGTCGCGTACCGACGAGGCCGGGCACACCAGCACCACCAGCTACACCGTGCTGGATTCGCCGCTGGAGGTGACGGCGGCCGATGGCGGCACACTGCGGCTCGGCTACGACACCCAGTTGCAGGTCACCTCGGTCACCAATCCGAGCGGCCTGGTCTGGCACTACGAATACGATCCCGCCGGTCGCCTGATCGCCGAAACCGATTACAACGGCGCCCGCACCACCTACGCCCATGACGCGGCAGGGCGGGTCCGGTCGACCACGAACGCCGTCGGCCAGACCACCGACTATGTCTTCGATGCGGCGGGCCGGATTGCCGAGGCGCGCTCCACGGACGGTGTCACGGTATTCCGATACGACGCGCACGGCGATCTCGTCGAAGCCGCGAACAGCGATGCGGTGGTGCGCATTACCCGCGATGCCGCGGGGCGTGTGCTGTCGGAGCGGATCAACGACGTGGTCGTCGCATCCGCCTACGACGCCGCGGGCCGGTCGACGATGCGGCTCGTGGACACCCGCGCTCTGCCCGGTGCGGGCCAGGGTTGGCGCACCGTCTTCGGCTACGACGACACCGGTCTGCTGGCCGATGCGAGCACCGACGACGGTGCGGGCCGCGCGGAGCGGATCCGATTCGACCACGATCCGACCGGCAACGAGATCGCCCGCCGGGTGGGCGCGGCGCAGCTGACCCGCCGCTACGACAGCCGGGACCGGATCATCGCCCAGCATGTCGCCAATCCCGGTGGCGTGATCGCGGGCCGCGTCTGGTCCTACCGTGCTGACGGCTATGCCACCGGCTTCGACGACATGCTGCGCGGCGCCCGGCGATTCGAGGTGGACGCGGTCGGCCGGGTCACCGCCGTCGCGGCGTGGACCGGTGAGGATCGACCCGCACTCGCCGAGCGCTACGCCTACGACCCCGCGGGCGTCCTGACCCAGGCGCGAACAGCGACGGATGTGCCCGGTGACGCGGGGACGTCCGGTCCCGGACCGTCGCCCGAGCCAGGACAACCCGGTGTGTTCACCACCTCCGGTACCCTGGTGACGACCGCTGGCCGCAGGCATTTCCGTTACGACGCCGCGGGCCGCTTGGTGCGTAGTGTCCGTACCCGTCTCTCGTACAAACCCGAGGTCTTCGAGTTCACGCATACCGCCGAGGGCCGGATCCGCACCGTCACCGCCCCCGACGGCACCACATGGCGCTACGGTTACGACCCCTTCGGCCGCCGCATCTCCAAGGTCCAGGCCGACCGCGCGGGCAACATCCTGACCAAGACCGTCTTCGGCTGGGCCGGTGACGATCTCGTCTACCAGCACAACGCCGTCCCCGGCGCGGCCACGAGCTGGTGCTGGACCCACCACCCGGACACGCACGAGCCGCTGACCCAGTATTCCCGTACCGTGGGAACCCCGCCCACCCCGGGATTCGCCGATCTGGCGGCGATCGATGCCGAATTCCACGTCATCGTCACCGATTTGGCGGGGGCACCGACGGAATTGGTCGACCCGGCCACCGGAACCGTGGCGGGCTCGGCTTCCGCCACGCTCTGGGGCCGCACCCATTGGCAGGGAACCGCGTCCACCGCACTGCGTTTCGCGGGCCAACTGTTCGACGCCGAGACCGGCCTGCACTACAACCGGCACCGCTACTACAACCCGGTCACCGCGACCTACACCGCCCCGGATCCGCTCGGCCTCGCCCCGAATCCGGCCAGCGCCACCGCCTATGTGCACAACCCGCACACGTGGGTGGATCCGCTCGGTCTGGCCGGTTGCGGCGGCGGCTGGTGGCGCAAGATCCGCACCCTCGGCCCGATCGGCGCGGCCCGCCAAGCCTATGTCGACGCCACCCGTACCATCACCGAGACCGGTCTGGCGCGCATCGAGCAGGGAGACGACGCCGAGGAGGTGGCGCGCTGGGCGATCGACGAACGCAACGCGCTCAAGGTGGCCACGCGAGCGAGGCTACCCAGGATCTTCAATATCTGGGCGGAGCGGCGAAACCTGAAGCACTACGGCGACCCGGTCGGCCCGACCTTCGACTTCCTGACGCAGAAAGGTAAGACCCCGGTGGACATCATCAAGGGCGCGGGCCGGACCAGCAAACGCGTCAACCAGTTGCTGGGGGTACGCCGATGACGGAGAACGAGATCTGGTTACTGCGCAGCGACCGGTTCGAGTGGGTGTTGTACTCGACCGCGACCGGCGCCATCGTGCGAACCCTGCGTCCCGAGGGCACCCGGCAGGCGGCGGGTCTGATCAAGAAGTGCCGAGGCAAGCTCGTCGCCTTCTATGTCAACGCGGACCGCACCGGCTACCTGCTGCAAAGCGGATCCACTGCAATCGAACTCGACGGCCGGGCGCGACTGCGCTACTGGAAGTCGCTGCGCAACTACCTCGCCCACCTCGAGATCGAACGCGACGGCACCCGCCTGCGCCTGGACGAATTCACCGTCGCCACCGCCGCCGACGACCCTTCAGACTACGTGAGCTCCAAGGATTTCCTCGGCACCGTTTACGCATTCCATACCGATCGGGACAAGTATCGGCACGGACTGACGGTGTGGTCGCAGGACGCCGATCCGACCCTCCCTTCGGGTCGATAGTGAATATCTATCGCAATGTCGGGGTAAATAAAGACGATTCATGTTGCGGACACCGAATGTTCAGTTGTTACATGGGATGATCACAGCCGGTGAGGTGAGTAGATGAGAGTCGGCGCAGCATCTGCGATCTCCATGGGGCAGGCCGGTCCGGATCGGACGGCAGTATCGGGCCGGCGCGGAGGCAGCGCTGGGCTAGTCAGGAGCAGGACTGATGGCTGAACCAAGAGATCCGTGGAAGGAACTACGGACCAACGCGGGTAACGGAACGTTCAAACTGGATCCCGGCGCTGCGACCAAGGCCGCGCAATACGTCGCCGACATGGCGGACGTCGTCGACATGGTGCTCAAGCAGTCGCCCGAGGCCGAGCAGATCCAATACCAGAAGTTCGGCGATCTCGATTCGGGCCTGCGGCTCAGCAGAGAATTCGCCAAGGTCGCCACGGATTTCCGTACCAAGACCTTGAAGGAGCACAAGGATGTGCTCACCAATCTCGGCGAGGCGTTCATCATCGCGGGCAATCTGCACAAGGATGTCGAGGGCGGCTCGAAGGCGCTGTTCGACAAGTACAAGGCGGATAGCAAGGCCGGCGAGGATATCGAACATGTGATGCAGACCCACAACGACCGCGACGGCTGGACCGATAACTCCGATTACGTCACCTACGACGCGAGCAAGAAGGAGTACAAGGGTCTGCCACCCGAGCTTCGTAAACTGCTGGAGGACAAGGGGAACCGTCCGGTCGACATCAAGGCCGAGCCCGCCGAGCGCTGGGATTTGGACCGCTACGCGCAGCTGTCGAATGCGCTTGTCGGCAAGTCGTACGAGATCGACGACGTCGCCACGGACTGGAAGCAGATGTCGGTGCAGCTGCAATCCGGATTCATCGCCTTGGACAACAAGGTTTCGCTGCTGGTCGACTCCGAGCAGTGGAAGGGCAAGGGCGGCGACGGTGCGAAGACGGCGGTCAAGGCGTACACCGAGAGCGGCCACAAGCTGGTCGGCGCCATGTCCCTGCTCAGCACCAACCTCAAGGATTCGGCCCAGTGGGTCAAGCAGCTGTATTTCGCGCTGCCCGACTACGGCGTCGCCGAGACCCCGGACGATCAGGAACACGCGCAGTTGGAGAAAGCCAAGACGGCCTACAACTCCTGGTACGTCGGCGGCGTGGCGGCATCCTCCGGGGCCATCCCGATTCTGCCGGAACCACTGAGCACCCTGAAGCCGGTGAGCGGGTCGGGAACCGGCCCCGGTGGCGGAACGGGAGGTTCCGGTTCCGGATCCAAGAGCGGGTCGGGCTCCAAATCCGGCACCGGCGCACCCCAATTCGGTGATGCGCTCGCGCAGCTGGAGAAACAGCGCAAGGCCGCCGAGGACGCCGCCGCGCAGCGTCAGCGCGAGATCGAGAAGCAACGCGAAGACGCCGCGCGCCAGGCCGCCGAAGACCGGGCCAGGGCCGAGCGGGAGAACCAGCAGCGCGCCGCCGATGCCGCCGCCAGGGAGCAGTCGGCCAAGGCGCAGGATGCCGCTCGCCAAGCCCAACAGGCGCTCGACAAGGCCATGCAGGACCCCAAGGCCGGTCTGCCGGGCCAAGATCCGAACTCGCCGCTTGCCACCACGCCCGCCTCGTTGTCCGCACTGGACAAGGCGAAGGAGGCGGCGATGAAGGCCGGTGGCAAGGGCGCGGGCGGTGGCAAGGGCGGTGGCGGTGCGGGCGGCGGATCCGGTGCGGGCATGCCCAAGGACGCGGCGACGGCGGCGGCCTCCAAACTGTTCCCGCGCGCATCCGCGGAGGGTGTCGCGATGGGACGCAGCGCGGGTATCGCGGCCGCGGCGGGCCAACCCGGCACGCCGGGCGGTATGGGCCCCGCGGGTGCGGGCGCCGGCCAGCAGGGCAACAAGGAACACAAGCGGGCCGACTATCTGGATTCGGTCGAACATCTGGAGGAGGCGCTCGGCGAAGCGCCCGTGGTCGCCAAACCAGTTGTGGAGAAATGAATCAGACCTGGGAATTCACCGACCTGGAGTTCGTCGTGCTCTGGGAGGGGCTGAAGCTGGGCGGGCTGCCGTTTCCGTTCTACTTCACCACCGATATCGATGACATCGACGTCTACGAGAGCAGGAAGATCGCGGCCAAGGAAGCGTTGCGGGCGCGCCTGGGCTGGTCCTTCGACGAGGTGCTCACCGCGCTCGCCGAGCCGGATCTGAAGGTGGTGGTGAACGGCCGTGACGGGCGGATCCCACGCAAGCCCGAGGGTTTGATCCGGCTGCTCGCCGTGCGTCGCGGCAATTCCGGCTACCTGCTGTCCTCGCTGCCGGGCAAGACCTATTGGAGCAGTGGCGGATTCACGGTCACCGAATGCGACCCGTTGCGGCTGGCCGATGTCGTCGTCGCGGCGCTGCCGGAGCGCGAATCGGGCAGGCGATCGGAAACAGTGCTGCCCAGCACGGAGGGTTCCGAGGACCTCGACTACGACTACGGCCAGTCCACGGTGCACGACTCGTTCGCCGATTCGTATGCGGAGCGGGCGGATTCGTTCCTGAAAGCGCCCGCGACCAGTCTGGGCACCATCGATATCGTGCAGGGTCGCTCGGTCTTCGGCCCGCGCGGGATCACCCAGCACCGGATCGGCTGGCGCGATCTGGAGGAGGACGGCCGCTATCTGATCGATGACCAGAACCCGCCGGTCGCATCGGGTATCGATAGGAAGCGACTGATCGCCGCGATCAATACGCGAGTGGTCGCGGTGGTGCGGGCGATCAAGGACGAACGGGTCTGAGAGGGGACGTCATGGACGACGAACAGCCGGGTCCGGTCGAGTGGACCGTGACCTCGCGCACCGGGGCGATCTCGGTGCGCACCACCGATCAGGGTCTGCCGCTCGGCATCTCGATCGAGGCGGCCGAGCTGCGACGTGATCCGCAGGCGCTGGCCGACGAGGTGCTGCGATTGTGCAAGAACGCGGCCAATCGGGCTGGGCTCGCGCAGCGCGCGGAGCTCGAGGCGCGCGGCGTCACCGAGGACATGCTGGCGCTGTGGGGCCTGCCGACACCCGAAGACGTTGCTCGCCAGGAGATTGCCGAGGAGCAGGATTACGAGACCGAACCGCAGAGCTGGTTGCGGTCGGTCTAGGGCGCGACGCCGGAAAGGGAGGGCCGATTCGATGTACGAGAGCATGGATGAGCTCGAGGCGGCCGTGCGCCGCAGGCTGTACCGGGTGCGCGATCTGGCCGAGGATATGGCCGCGGTCCGAGGGCGTGAAACGGCGCCCGACGGCAGCATCACAGCCGAGGTGGACGGTAATGGCGCGCTGCTGAATCTCGAGTTCTCGGAGGGCATTTCACGCATGTCGCCGGACGAGTTCGAGCGCACGCTGACCGCGACGGCGGCCTCCGCCGCGCGCAGCGCGTTCGCCCGGCGAGCGGCGTTGGTGACGGCGTTCAACGAAGAAGTCGCCGAGTAGACATCGGATGTTTACTGTATTAGTGCAAACTTTCTGAAAAGTTCCTACCGATCCTTGCAGATCGGTTGGTATGTTCGATGAGTTGGTCAATTGCATTACTGGATCGGGGTTTACGATGAGCGACCTGGTAGCAACACCTGATGCGATTCGGCGATACGGGGATGCCGCGGTAGCGATGGCGACGGGGGTTGCCACCGCCGGCGCGTTCGACCAGACCGCGACGATCGCCGCGACGGTACCCGTCTTCGGTCTGATCGGTCAGGATTTCCTCTTCGCCTTCGCGCACGCGCAGGGCAATCACGCATCGTCGGTGCTCGAGCTGGCCGCCGTGCACGCCGCCACCGCGATGACCGCCCACCAGGGCGCCGCCGCGTACGAGGCCTCGGAGCGGGCATCGATCGACGGGTTCGGTGCGGCGACCGCCGATCTATGATGGACCCCCAACTGGACCCCGCGGTCCTCGATATGCTGCGCGGTAGTGCGCTGGCGCCGCTGATCGACAGGCCCGTCAACGACATCCTGAAGGATATGGGCCTGCCGCAGCTGCCGGATCTGCCGGCGCTGCCTCCGCTGCCGGATATGCCACCGATGCCGGTGATCGATCTGGCCGCGTTGGCGCGTCCGCTGACCGATATGGCCAGCAGCTTCGGTACCGGTACCCTGGGCGCCGCCGCGGGTGGCGGACCCGATCCGACACAGGTGCTTTCGGGCATCACCTCGGCCCTGCAGAGCTCGGCGCAGATCGGTAGCACCGCATTGCAGACCGTGATGTCGATCTGGCAGGGCATGGCCTCGATGGCGGCGGCGGATAAGGCCGCCCAGGCACAGTCCGATGCCGCCGAACTCAGCACCCAGAGTGTCCAGGAGAAGGCCGTGCTGGTCGGCGGCGCGACCTCGGTCGCGACCGGGGCAGCCCTGCTCGCCGCGGTCATCGCCAAATTCATGGCGCAGGCGGCCGCGTCCGCGCCGTTCCTGTCCGCACCCGGTGGACAGGCGTTCCTGGCCGCGGCGACGGCGCAGGCGATCACCGAGGCGTTGGCGGTGGTCACCAAGACCCGCGTCGAGCTGACCGGACATTCGGCCAATATGACCCAGGCGGGTAAGAAGGTCGACATCACCGCAGCGCCGAAGGGCGTCGATTCGCTGCAACAGGTGATGCAGATGCTCACCCCGCTGATGACGGCGGCAACCACGATGTCGCAAACCGCGAGCCAGTTGGCGAGCGCGAACACCGCACTCGCCGCCAAGCCATTGGGCGAACCCGAGCACAAGGAATTCGACAGCGCCGCATCGGCGTCCACGAAGCCGGGTGGCGGCGGAACCGGCGGTGGTGGTGGCGTCGGCGGCGTCGGCGCCGCAGCGGCGCCGCTGGGCGCCTGGAACGGCGGCGCTCGCGGCGGTGGCCTCGGCCCGGTCTCCGGCGCCAATACCGGAACGTCCTCGGCGGCCACCGGATCCGATGCCGTACTGCGGGCGCCGGGGTCGAGCGGGCCGGGCATGATGCCGCTCGGCGCCGCGGGTGCGGCGGGCGCCGCGCGCGGTGCGGGTGACGCGGGTGATATGCCCACCTTCCTGGTCAACGCCGAACACGGTGACGATGTTGTGGGTGACATCGATGGGGTCTCGCTGCCGGTGGTCGGCGCGACCGAGAATGTGTCGGAACCACCGCCCGATAAGGAACTAACGCTCTAGGAGATCGTGATGGCTCGCGGTGGTGTGGACTTCGAAGGTGTGCAGTTCGATCCGAAGGCAGCGCGGGACGCGGCCCTGCGGCTCGACGGCTTGGCCGATCGGTTGGAGCAGGGGGTTCGGGACGGCGAGAACCCCTTGCAGGTAGCGCCCGCGGGCACCGACGAGGTGTCGCTGCGGGCGGCGCAGACGATGACCGATGTCGCGACCTCCTATCTGGCGGGCGCGGACTCGGGGATTCACGAGCTGCGCAAGCTGGCCGCGCAATTGCGCTCGCAGGTGGACCAATTCGGTCGGGCCGAGAGCGAGAGCGTGACCGATTTCGGCGGGGCGGGCGGCGCGTCCTGACGCCACCCGGGTATCACATGGAGAGTTGGGGATGATCGAACCACCACGGCCCGGATTCACCGACGTGGTGTGGGAAGCGCGCGAGCCGGATCGGCTTGCGCGTGACCTCACCACGGGTCCCGGCGCGATTCCGATGGCCGAGGCGGGCGCCGCATGGGCGAAGCTGGCCGCGGACTTCGGTACGGCCGCGGTGGAATACGAGCTGGTCATCGCCGCGATCCGCGGGGCATGGCAGTCCAGCACCAGCCGCGACGTGCTGGAGCGGATTACCGGGCTGCGCGACTGGCTGTCGGAGGCCGCGAGCGCGGCGACCGCGAACGCCGTGCGGGCCGAAACCCAAGCCGCCGCTTACGAACTGGCCCGGCTCACGATGCCGAATACCGCGGATATCGCCGCGATCCAGCAGGTCCAGCGGATGCTGGATTCGATCGGCGCCGCGCTGGGCGCACCGATCCGTGCCGTGGCGGCGCAGACCGACGCGGACGCCGACGTCGCCAAGGCCGCCGCCTCCCGGGTGATGCGCACCTACGAGGCCGCGACCGAGCCGCTGGCTATGCCGTGGGAGCATCAGCAGCCTCCTGTTCTGGCTTCGGAAGCCGCGCTGGATGCCGAGCGGGCCGGTGCCAACGTACCTGTCGGACAGACTCCCGTGCCGCCCATGGGATTCCCAGGCATGGGAATCCCGTCATTGGGTGGATTCGTCGCCGCGGCGAGGGAGAAGACGGCCTATCGGACGCCGGTGCTGGTTCAGTCCGAGACGCCGCAGACCGTGGAAACCGTGACACCGCATGCGGTTCCGACGACACATCCGGCCTCGATGCCGCTGGTGCCCGCGGCCATGGCGCCCGGCGCGGCGGCTGCCCAGGAAGAGGAGTACGAGTCGCGCGCGGGCGACGCCGGCGTCGACGTCCTCGGCCCGGAACTCGGCATCGTTTCCGCGCCCGCCGTGCTCGGCGCTCCGGAACCGCCCGCGGCCGCCGGGCCCGTCGCCGCGGGGGGTGCCGCATGACCGTGATGACGAACGACGGCCTGCTCGCGGTCGCCGACCGGCTCGGTGTGCAGACCCTGCCGCTGGTGCTCGCCGTGGGACCGCAGCAGGATTCGATGGCGACGTGGAAGGCGGCCCAGCAGCAGGCCGTGGCCGAGCTGCGCGGTGCGGGTGTACTCGACCCCGACGGTGAGGTGACCTCGGAACTGGCCGACGCGCTGTTCACATTGGCGCAGCCGGATCGTGAGCTGGTCGCCCGGATCTACGGCGGTGCGCCGGCGCCGATCCGGATCTGCCTGGCGCGCCGCGGCGAACAGCACGCGCTGGCGGTGCGGACCGGCGACTCCTTCGATATCACCAGGGTGTGGTCGGACGGCTCCGGCGCCGCACTGGTGCGGCCGGTACTGGCGGCGCTGGGTGGATGCGCACCGGCGGCGCGGGGCGGCTGCGCACCGGCCGATGTCGTCAACTTCAGCGCTCCGGCAACGGATTTGAGCGAGCGGTTGCAGTCCGCCGAAACCTCCGCCGACTATGCGGACGCGATATACGCCCTCGGCGTACTCGACCGGGACGCCACCGCCTACGGGCTGGCCTTCGCGTCCTGCCATGCCTACGCCGAGATCGTGGCCTATGCCCACGACGACGGCGTGACGACCCGGCCGCCCGGCGCGGTCGTGGTATACGACACCGGCCGCGGCCGCATCGTGGTCGCGCCGGGCATCGCGCCGGATCAGCAGGTCTGGTCCACGGTCACACCGGGCACCGAACACCGGATCGCGCAGGCGATTTCGGGATTGATCGAGGCGCTGCCCGGAGGAAGGTGGCTGCTGCATTAGACCCGAACGGCGTGCACTGGCTCGCCAATCTTGCGGCGGTGCCGTCCGGCATCGGTTCCGCATCCGATTCACGATACGAGAGGTTTGACGATGAGTGTTTATAGCGACGTATCCGGTGCCAATACCGCGAAGGGCGATATGGCCAACGCGGTCGATGGCATGCGCTGGACGCTGAAGCAGGTCAGCGACGAGGTCCAGGCGGCCCGTGGCTGGTCCGGTACGGCTCGGGTGGCGTTCAACGACGCCGCCGACGCATGGGGCGTCGAGACCAAGAAGCTGAATGATCTGCTGGACCGTATCACCGAGCAGGTCGGCAGCGGCACCCAGCAGTTCCAGCGCATGGACGGCGAGGGTGAAGACGAGTTCAAGTACATCCGCCTGTAATCAGCTGCGGCCTACAAACATCCAGTTTTTCTGAGTGAAGGGATCCACCATGAGTGGCGACATCATCGAATATGACTCCGGTCCGATTACCACCCTGTTCCACGACCTTCAGGGCTTCCGCAAGGCGCTCACCGAGCGCGCGCAGGAGATGAAGGACGCGGGCGCCAAGCTCGAGGCCGCGTGGCAGGGCACCGAGGCGTACAACAGCTTCCACACCATTCACCAGAAGTGGGACGGCGAGTTCGAGGACACCCTGGTCATCCTGGACCGCGTCGCGGCTGCGGTGGAGACCGCGCTGAACCGCGCGCTCGGCACCGACGGCAAGATCGGCGACGGCTTCGCCGATCTCTGATCGTCGCGGATGGGACGAAACGGCCGGCCGGAGCATCGCTCCGGCCGGCCGTTCGCGTGCTAACGGCCGAAACTCGCCGCAGGCGGATTACCTTGCGGCGGCGAGGGATTCGCCGATGTAACGCATCTCGTGGGGTGTGGTGACCATATTCACCGTGGTGGTCGCCGTCGAGGTGCGCACCGTGATCAGATTCGGCCGCGCCGGATCCTGCATCAGCACGACATCGGCGTCGAATCCGCTATCGGGCTCATGGGGAGTGCGGACATGCACGATGGTCGCGCCACCGGTGAGCGTGGTGGGCTCGATGCCGTCGAATACCACCAGGGTGGCGGCCGGGAACGGCGCACCGACCGGCGGCGCGGGCTGCGGCGGATGATGGCTCGCACCGGCAGAGCGCGGCGCCAGCCACAGTGAGTGCGGCGCATCGATATTGGCCACCATCGTATGCCAGGCCTCCGGCCGATCGGTGTGCACGATGGCCCGCGCGCCGAGCGCGATTGCCCGCAGGATCACCTGCTGGGCCAGGTCCAGTTTGCCGATCACCTCGAGGTGGCGGGTACCGTCGCCGATCAGCGGTACCGCGATACCCTGGCCGAGATTGTCGGCGCCGATCAGCTGACCGCAGCCCGCGGTGGGCACCGCGATTCCGGTGAGCGCGGCGAGCGGGCCGTGATAATCGCCGACGCCATCACGCACCGGGGTCTGCGCGGGCAGGCAGTCGAGCAGCGCACGGAACTGCTGTCCCGGCAATGCGCGCAGGCCGGGGACGGGCGGCTCCACCGGTTCGGCGTGGGTGTCGAACCGCACCAGGGCGCCGACGGTAATGGATTCGGGGGCGCCGCGGCGCCGCGGCGCGTTGCGGTCGGCGCCCGGCCGTAGCCGCACCGTGATGGTGGTGCTCAGGCTCGGCGTCGCCCAGATTTCGGCGAAACCCTGCGAACCGACCAGTTCCGGCCCGATTTCGTAGCTGGTGAGGTGAACATTGCCGTGCACCACCGATTTCGGGGTCTCGATGAACTCGTCCATCGGGACGCCACGGGTGAGTTGGCGCACCGCGGTGTTCATCTCGCTCGCCGTCAGCACCGAGATCGAGATGTCCTGGGCGGCCAGTCGATTGGCCACCCGGCGGGTGGCGATGATCGAGGTGCGCAACGCCCCGACGCTGCCGCCGCCGCGATTGTCCACCGCCTCGGCATTGGCCAGCGGGTTCAGTCGCAGCACCAGCCACACCGTGCGGTGCGCGATGGCGGGTAGCGGTCCGATGATGCTGTCGTAGAGCTGGGCCACCGCACCGTTACCCGCGGTGCGCGCACCGGTGCTGATGACATCGATGGCGGCCAGGTTGATATCGAATTGCCCCAGGCACTTCGCGATTTCGGTGAGCGGAAGGACCTGATCGGTGCTGAGCGAACCGCGGCGCAGCAGCGTCAGCGCGTCCGGCGGCGGGTCGATCCGCATCATGGTGATCAGCAGGTCGCCGTCCCAGCGCATGCCGTAGCTGCCGCCCTCGGGCAGCGGTACGTCGAAGGCGGCACCCTTGCCCGGCTCATCGGTGCCGGACCCGGTGTAGCCGAGCCCCGGCCGGGCCCGGCGCCAGCGGTAGGCCAGCGCCCTGGCGAACATGCCGACCGGGTTGCGCGGAAACCGGCGGCGCACCGGCATCGCACCCGCCGCCAGCAGCACCGCGCCGATCGTGATCGCCGCCCACGTCGGTGCGTCCAGCGCGAGTGCGATCCAGGCCGCCAGCGCGGCGCACAGAGCCAAGGGAATCATGAGATGCAATGGCATCTGACGGAACAGCCAGAATTCCGGATCACGCAGTGTGGAGTTCACCGGGTTTTCTTTTTCCGTTTCACGGGACTCGGTTTCCCGAGCGTTCACTGCCTCGTTCACGATAATCAGCCCTGATTCGAATACCTGCGCACCGGAGTTTGTCCGGCCGGGACCGTCCCGGCTAACCGTACCGTGCCGCGGGGATGCGGTCGCGTGGAGTTAACCAAGATCAGATTGACACCGAACACAGGGCGGATACTGTAATTTCGGCGGCTCCGGTAGGTGGCGCCGTGAATTGTTCGACGACGGGTGAGGATCGATGGAGGCCACGTGCCGGCTCAACTGACCACTCGGGCCCAGGTCAACGGATACCGATTCCTGTTGCGCAGGCTCGATCACGCGCTGGTGCGCCGCGATGTGCGGATGTTGCACGACCCGATGCGATCTCAGGTGCGCTCGATGATGGTCGGCGCGATTCTCGGGCTGCTGGTGGTGGCCGGTGCGGCGATCATGGCATTCCTGCGGCCGCAGGGTTCGATCGGCAACGCCCAGATCGTGATGGGCAAGGAATCCGGTGCGCTGTATGTGATTGTCGAGGACAAGCAGGCCGAGCAGAAGCTGCATCCGGTCCTCAACCTGGCCTCGGCCAGACTGATCACCGGCAGTAGCGAATCGCCGACCTCGGTGAAGGACAGCAAGCTCGCGCCGATGCCGCGCGGCTCGCTGCTCGGGATTCCGGGCGCGCCCGCGGCGCTGCCCGGATCCGCGCTGGGCGGCCGCTCGGAATGGTCGCTGTGCGACACGGTGGAACTGTCCATCACCGGGAGCGCGGCCTCGTCGACCGGGGTCGTGACCGCCGTGCTGGCCGCGAAACCGGAACTGAACCAGCGCATTCGACGCACCGGTGCGGACGAGTCGATCCTGGTGCGGCGCGCGGATAAGACCTACCTGATCTATGAGGGCAAGCGGGCCGAGATCGATCCGGGCAACTCGGTGATGTCACGGGTCATGAAGCTGAACGGGCAGCGGCCGCGCCCCGCGGGCACCGGACTTCTCGATGCCGCCACCGCGGTGCCGCCGCTGGCCGCACCCGAGATCCCCCAGGCCGGTCAACCCGGGCCGGGGCGGCTGTCGGAGGTGCCGGTCGGCGGCGTGGTCGCGGTCACGGGCGGCGGACGCGTCGATCGCACCGAGCTCTACGTGGTGCTGTCCGACGGGGTGCAGCGCATCAGCGACTTCACCGCCGAGGTGATCCGCACGGCGAATTCGCAAGGGATGCGCGAGATCAAGTCCGTGCCGCCCGACGCGCTCACCGGACTGCCCGTGGTTCGGCAACTGCCGGTGGACCATTTCCCGGCGACAGCCCCGAAAATCGTCACCGCCGAGGATGCCCCGGTCGCCTGCGTCGCGTGGTCGAAGCAGCAGACCGGACCCGGCGCGGTGGACGGTCCGACCGACCGCGCCGCGGTGAGCCTGCTGACGGGTACCCAGCTGCCGCTGCCGGATTCGGCGACTCCAGTGGAACTGGCCACCGCCGACGACACGGGCGACCGGGTGGACTCCGCCTACCTGCGCCCGGGCTCCGGTGAATTCGTACAGGTGACCGGCATGGAACCGGGCAGCCCGCGCCGCGGCAGCCTGTTCTATGTGGCGGATAACGGCATTCGCTACGGTGTGCCCGATATCGACACCGCGAAGATCCTCGGCCTCGGTGACTCGCCGCGGCTGGCGCCGTGGGCCATCGTCGGTCAGCTCGTTCCCGGTCCGACACTGTCGAGTAAGGAAGCACTGACCCAGCACGACATCCTGCCCACCGGCCGCAACTGATCCGAGAACGCTTGCGGGCCATCTACTTCCGTAATCGGAGGTAGGTGGCCCGCGGTGTCGCTTACGGTCAGGACACGCCGAGCGAGGAGAGTACGGTGGTGAGCGCGGCCTGCATATCGGGTGCCTCGACCCGCATCAGCACCGACTCGTCCACCGCGCTGAGATCCAGCGAATCATCATTGGCCAGGCGGAATTCGCGTTCTTCCTCCGCGGCCTCGATGACATTGCGGACGAAACGGCCATTGCCCGCCAGGTCGATACCACGCCGCGGCTGGCCGCTCTGATCGGTCTTCTCCGAGTTGTAGAGACCGTCGCAGGCGCGTTCCAGCAGGGCCAGCGCCTCCTCGGACAGATCGGAATCCCGTGACTTGGCGATCAATTGGCCGATCCGCCCCAGCTCGGACGGGGTGTAGGAGGGGAACTGCAGGCGCTTGGCGAACCGGGAGGCCAAACCGTCATTGGCGGCGAGCAACCGGTCGATCTCGCCGTCGTAGCCCGCGATGATCACCACCAGGCGGTCGCGGTCGTTCTCCATTCGGGCCAGCAGCGTATCCACCGCCTCGCGGCCGAACGCGTCACCGCCGGACAGGCCGGTCTGGATCAGCGTATACGCCTCGTCGATGAACAGCACGCCGTCCATCGCGGTATCGATCAGCTTGTCGGTCTTGATCGCGGTGCTGCCCAGATGCTGGCCGACCAGGTCCATGCGCTTGGCCTCGACCACCTTGTCGGTCTTGAGCAGCCCGACGCCGCAATAGATCTTGGCGACCACGCGCGCGATGGTGGTCTTACCGGTGCCGGGCGGACCGGTGAAGGCCAAGTGGTTGCCGCGCGACACATTGGCCATACCCTTCTCGGCCCGGATCTTGGCCAGCTGCGCGGTCGCCTGTAGCTTCGCGACCTGCGTCTTCACCGCGTCCAAGCCGATCTGCTTATCCAGTTCGGCGCGCGCCTCGGCCAGGATGGTCTTGGCCCGGTCCTCGTGTTCGGCGGCCTGCATCTGCTCGATCGACGGCGCCGAGGCGGGATCCCAACGGTCGGTGCGGGATTCGATGGATTCCTTGGTGGTGACCGTGATCCGGTAGGTCCTGTCGCGCATCGCCGCGGTATTCGCGGCGAAATCCGGTGCCTGCGAATAGACCTGCTCGAAGAGCTTCTGCGCCTCTTCCTCCTTGCCGGTCTCGCGCAGGCACAAGCCGCGGCAGAACATCGCGGTACTGCGCGCGGCCGGGATCGGCCCCGCCTCGGCGGCCTCCATCCGGCGGATGGCCTCGCCGAAAAGCCCCAGCTGGGCACAGGCGGAGCCGACCATCACGTGCGCGCCCGCCGCCAGGTACGGATCGTCCCATTCGGCGGAACCGGTCAGCACCGACATCACATCCGGCCAGCGCTGTGTCGAATAGTGCAGCACACCACGGATATAGGCGCTGATCCGATTGTCGATCTCGCGGTCCGGGTCCGAGATCATGGTGGCGCGGTGCGCGGCCAGCTCGTTCAGCACGCGCTCGGCCTCGTCGTATTGGCGATCGGTGATCAGCTGGGCCGCCTGCGCCAGCCAGATCTCGGTGTAGCTCGCCAGCGGGTAGTCGATGTACAGACCCGCCATGAAGCGTCCGGCGAGCACTCGCGGTGCGAGGCCGAGCCTGCGTTGCTCCCGAAACAGGCTGGTGGTGCTGGTCTTGTGCAGATTGTGCAACACCTCGGCGGTCACCTCGCCCGCGGCGGCCCGGCCGAGCCAGGCGTCGCACATGGTCGGATCCCATTCGGTGGCACGTTGGAACGCCAACTTCGCGTACTCGAGGTCGCGTGTGGATTCCTGGCCGTCGATGGTCAGGCCGAGTGACAGTACTCCGGCGTCGAAGGCGCGCTGTGCTTGGCGGTTGCCGGTCATTGCTGTCGGTCCCCGAAATCGTCGTTAGTGCTATTGCCTACGTTCATCTTCCAGCTAGCTTAGTTGTCCGGGCCGGACAAAGTTTGCCTTTAACCTCGCATTCGGGCGGACCCGGTCCGGCCACCGCGTAGCGATCGCATGGGCAAGGTCTGTCCGATACATTAGGTTTCGCTGCCGGTAGGTTGCAACGTGTGCGATGGTCCGTGCGAGCGGCTCCGTCGTTGGTTGGTTTCGACAGGTAGGTTGCTGAAGCAAGTGTTGGCATTGTTCCGGAAAGAACCGAGGTCGTTCAGCAATTGACCGAGTCGTTGAGCAGCGGCTCCCGAGCCGCTGAAGTCGATCTTTGCCGAGTCTCCGTCATTGGTGGAAATACCCAGCTCGATGTCGGACTCCCGGCCACAGTGCCGATCGCCACATTCATCGGAGATCTGGTCACCCTCATCGAATCCCGCAATCCCGATCCGGTGGAGAGCGAGGACGGCGCCGCACCGCTGCGGACCGAGCACTGGACACTGGCCCGGCTCGGCCGCGACGCGATAGCGCCCAGCCGCACCCTCACCGAGGCCGAGGTCTACGACGGCGAGTTGCTGGTGCTGCGGTCGGTGACCGCGAAGGAGTCGCCCGCGCTCTTCGACGATGTCATCGACGCGGTATCCCGGCTCACCGCAGATGATTTCCGCGGCTGGTCCGCGAACTCCGCGCGGTGGACCGGACTGATCGCCGCCACCGTCGCGACGGTGCTGGCGCTGCTACTGTTCGCGGCGGGACGCGCCAACGGCGACGGACTCTTCACGGCCTTCCTTGCCTCCGGCGCCGGTCTGCTGGCCGGTCTGGCGGCGGCGATCGCGGCACGCAAATACACCGACGAGCTGACCGCGGTCTGGTTGTCGCTGTGTTCGCTGCTGCTGTGCTTCGGCGGCGGCGCCCTGTTCGTGCCCGGTGACCTGGGCAGTCCGCAACTGCTGCTCGGCTTTTCGGTGCTGCTGGTGGCCGCCGTCGTGCTGTACCGGGCCACCGGGACCGGCGCGACGCTCTGCGCGTCCGCGGTGACCCTGGCAGTGTTCGGCGGTGGCGCCGCGGCGGTGCGGATGATCTGGGATCCGGCGCTGCTGAAGATCTCGGCCGGGCTGCTGGTCATCGGAATCACCCTGATCTCCGCGGTGCCGCGGCTGGCGGCCGTACTGGCCCGGCTGCCAGTGCCACCGGTGCCGACCGCGGGCGGTGCGATCGACCCCGCCGACCACGAACCGCGCCCGACCATCGAGGGCATCGGCGCGATCGGCGCCACCGCACTGCCCTCGGCCGCGGGTCTGGGCCAACGAGCCAAGGCGGCCAACCAGTATCAGACCGGAATGCTGTTCGGCTGCGCGGTGGCCGCGGTGCTCGGCGCGCTCGGCACCGCGGATCCCTTCGGCGCCCCGCGCTGGCAGGGACTCGCGCTGGCCGTGATCGGCGCGGTGATCCTGAGCCTGCGCGGGCGCGCCTTCGCCGACCTTGCGCAGGCGACCATCCTGATCTCCGGCGGCGCGCTCATCGTCATCGGTCTGCTCACCGGACTCGCGCTCGGCGATGCCGATCAGCTGGCGCTCTCCGGCGGCCTGCTGCTCGCCTGCGGCGTGGCGGTCGTCGCGTTCGGGGTGATCGGACCGCATATCGAGATCACGCCGGTAACCAGGCGGGCCGGTGAGATCTTCGAATACCTGCTGATCTGTTCGGTGATTCCGCTGGTGCTCTGGATCATGGGCGTGTACTCGATGGCCAGGAACCTATGACCCGTCGGGTCGCCGGAATCATCGGTGTCGCCGCGATTCTGGCGATCGCGATTGTCGGTGGGCCCGTCCCCGCGGGCGCGGTGCCGCCGCCCGGTGTCGACCCCGGTGCGCTCGGCGCGGCGCAGGCCCTCAGCGGCAGGCCCGCCCCGCTGGAGCCGACCGAACAGCGCATCATCTGCTCGGAGCCGTCCTACAACGGTGGTGCCCTGGTGGAGCCACCGTTGGCGCAGCGCGTGCTCGACCTCCCCGCGGCCTGGCAGTTCAGCCGCGGCGCCGGGCAGAAGGTGGCGATCATCGATACCGGGGTGAACCGGCATCCGCGGCTGCCGCTGCTGCAACCCGGCGGCGATTACGTCTCCGACACCGACGGCACCGTCGACTGCGACGGTCACGGGACCTTCGTCGCGGGCATCATCGCGGCCAGGCCCAGCGCGGACGACGCCTTCGCCGGGGTCGCCCCGGAGGCGGAGATCCTGACCATCCGCCAGGTGAGTCTGGCCTACGAGCCCAAGGACCGGCGGGCCAGCCAGCCCGATCCCGGCGCGATCGCCAGCTCGGGATACGGGAATGTGCTGACCATGGCCGCCGCCGTGGTGCGCGCCGTCGACCTCGGCGCCACCGTGATCAATATCTCCGAACAGGCCTGCGTCGCAGCGGGAGCCGAAACCGCCGACGGCGCGCTCGGCGCGGCCGTGAAGTACGCCTACGACCACAACGTCGTGGTGGTGGCCGCCGCAGGGAATGTCTCCAGCCAGGGGCCGTGCACCGCCCAGAACGAGCGGAGCGGCTGGAGCAATGTGTCGACCGTCGCGACCCCGGCCTGGTTCAACCCCTACGTCCTGGCCGTCGCCTCGATTGATCCGGACGGCTCCTCCTCGGCGCTGTCGCTGAATGGACCGTGGGTGAGCGTGGCCGCCTTCGGGCGCGAAATCGTCTCGCTGGACAGCAAACCCGGCGGCACCGGTCTGGTGAACCGGGTGCAGACCTCGGAGGGACCGCAGAGCATCGAGGGCACCAGCTTCGCCGCACCCTATGTGGCGGGGCTGGCCGCACTCATCCGGTCCCGCTATCCGGAACTGACGGCCGGGCAGGTGATGGACCGGATCACGCGCACCGCGCACGCACCCGGCATCGGGCGTGACGACCGGATCGGGCACGGCCTGATCGACCCGGTCGCCGCGCTCACCGCGCAGCTGCCGGATCAGCCGGTGTACGCGGGCGCGGACCGGCCGAGCGCCATCGATCCGCCGGTGCACCGGCCGGGCCCCGATCCGCTGCCACGGCGCGTGGCGGTCCTCGGTTCGATCACCTGTCTCGCGCTGCTCGGCATCGGTGCGGCGGTGGCGATTCCGTTCCGCAAGCCGCACCACGACGAGCTGCCCGACTTCGATTCGGAAGAGCTGTAGAGGAATATGGTCACCGAAGGTTTCGTACGCCGTCCCCGCATCGCCCCGCCGCGCGCACCGGGCGGCGAGGTGGCGTTGAACTCGCCGCCGGAGATCCAGCGGCCGCTGCCGGCGCCGCTGATCATGAAGCTGATGCCGCTGGTCATGGTGGTCGCGGTGGTCGGCATGATCGCGATGATGGCGATGATGGGGCGCAATCTATTGCAGAACCCCATGATGATGATGTTCCCGATGATGATGCTGATGTCGATGGTCGGCATGATGATGGGCTTCCGCGGCAATGGACCCAAGAGCGCGGGTGAGCTCAACGAGGAACGCAAGGACTACTTCCGGTACTTGGACCAGATGCGCAAGGATGTGCGCCGGACCGGAGCCAAGCAGCTGGACACCCTGATCTGGAGCCATCCGGATCCGATCGACCTGGCCTCGGTGGTCGGTACCAGGCGCATGTGGGAGAGACGCCCGGCCGACCCGGATTTCGGGCATGTGCGCGTCGGTGTCGGCAGCCACCGGCTCGCCACCAAACTGGCCAGACCGGAAACGGGTCCGCTGGAGGATCTGGAGCCGGTATCCACCGTGGCGCTGCGCCGGTTCGTGCGAACCCATTCGGTGGTGCACCAGCTGCCGACCGCGGTCTCGCTGCGCGCCTTTCCCGCCATCAATGTCGGGGGCGAACCGGACGAGGCCCGGATGCTGGTGCGCGCCATGCTGATGGAGCTCACCGCCTTCCACGGACCGGACCATGTCGCACTGGCAATCGTCTGCGCCGATCCCGACACCCCGGCCTGGTCGTGGGCGAAATGGTTACCGCACCTGCAACATCCGACCATCCGTGACGGCATGGGCAGCGCGCGCATGATGTACGGATCGCTCGCCGAACTGGAAACGGCGCTGCAATCCGAATTGCTCGAACGCGGCCGGTTCATGCGCAATCCGCAGCCGACCCAGGGGCGGTTACACCTGGTGGTCGTCATCGACGACGGATATGTCAACGGCACCGAGCGGCTCATCAGCGAGTCCGGGCTGGACTCGGTGACCGTCCTCGATCTCACGGCTCCCGAGAACGGACTGGCCGTGCGCCGCGGTCTGCAACTGGTGGTCGGCGGGGGAGAGGTCAGCGCGCGTAGTGCCGTCGGTACCGAAAAGTTCGCCGCCGCGGATGAAGTGAGCATCGCCGAGGCCGAATCGTTCGGCCGCAAGCTGGCTCGCTACCGGGTCGCGACCGCCGCGCAGATCGTCAGCCTCGGCGATGAGACCAGGGCCGATCCGGGTCTGATGCCGCTGCTGAAGATCCCCGACGCGGCACAGATCGAGCCGACCAAGGTCTGGCGTCCGCGCACCGCACGGGAACGTCTGCGGGTGCCGATCGGAGTCACCCCCGACGGCAATCCGGTGGAGATCGATATCAAGGAATCCGCCGAGAACGGTATGGGACCGCACGGATTGTGCATCGGCGCAACGGGTTCGGGTAAGTCCGAGTTCCTGCGCACGCTGGTCCTCTCGCTGGTGGTGACGCATTCGCCGGACGCGCTGAACCTGGTGCTGGTCGACTTCAAGGGCGGTGCGACCTTCCTCGGGTTGGAGTCACTGCCGCATGTCGCCGCGGTGATCACCAACCTCGAGGAAGAGCTCTCGATGGTGGACCGCATGAAGGACGCACTGGCAGGCGAGATGAACCGCCGTCAGGAACTGCTGCGTTCGGCCGGAAACTACGCCAACGTCACCGATTACGAGAAGGCACGCGCGGCGGGCGTCGCACTGGACCCGCTGCCCGCATTGTTCGTGGTGGTCGACGAATTCTCCGAACTGCTCTCGCAGAAGCCGGATTTCGCGGACCTGTTCGTCATGATCGGCCGACTCGGCCGCTCGCTGCATGTGCACCTGCTGCTCGCTTCGCAGCGCCTGGAGGAGAACAAGCTGCGCGGCCTGGACTCGCACCTGTCCTATCGGATCGGCCTGCGTACCTTCTCGGCCAATGAATCTCGCGCCGTGCTCGGTATTACCGATGCCTACCACCTACCGGGTATTCCCGGTTCGGGGTATCTGAAGAGTGACGCCGACGATCCGTTGCGGTTCAACGCTTCCTACGTGTCGGGTCCCTATGTCTCGCCGAGTGGCACCCGTCAGGTCGACGGGCAGGAAGTGGGCGGTCAGGCGCCGACCGTATTCACCGCCGCGCCCGTCGAGATGCCGGATCTCCCGGAACCGGCCGCCGCGGATCCACTGGCCGGGCTGCTGCCCGAACTGCCGCCGCCCCCGCCGACCGCGGAGGAGGGCATTCCGGAGACGCTGCTCGAGGTGGTCGTGAAACGCTTGACCGGGCACGGCCGTCCGGCGCACGAGGTGTGGTTGCCGCCGCTGGACGAGTCACCGACGGTGGATATGCTGCTGCCCGACCCGGATTGGCGCTCGCCGGTCAACCGGCACGGTCAGCTCTGGATGCCGATCGGCGTCATCGATAAGCCCTACGAACAGCGTCGTGACGTACTCACCATCCAATTGGCCGGTGCCGCGGGCAATATCGCCGTCGTCGGCGGCCCGCAGTCGGGCAAGTCGACCACACTGCGCACCATCGTCATGGCGGCCGCCGCCACCCACACCCCGGAACAGGTGCAGTTCTACTGCCTGGACTTCGGTGGCGGCAGCCTGGCCGGTCTGTCCGGACTACCGCATGTGGGCTCGGTGGCGGGCCGCCTCGACAGCGATCGGGTGCGGCGCACCGTCGCCGAACTCACCTCGCTGATGCGCCAGCGCGAGGAGCGATTCACCGAACTCGGCATCGAATCGATGGTGGAGTTCCGGCGTCGTAAGTTCTCGCAGCTGGAGGCCCGGCTCATCAACGGCACCGCGGCGCCCTCGGACGATCCGCTCGCCTCGGACCAATTCGGCGACGTCTTCCTCGTCATCGACGGCTGGGCCGCGCTGCGCGAGGAGTTCGACACACTGGAACCGCAGATCAATGCGATGGCGGCGCAGGGACTTTCGTACGGCATCCACCTGGTGCTGGCGGCGGCCCGCTGGGCCGAGATCCGGCCGGTGGTCAAGGACCAGATCGGCACCCGGCTCGAGCTGCGCCTCGGTGATCCATCGGACTCCGAAATGGGCAGGCGGACAGCCGCATTGGTGCCGATGGGGCGTCCAGGACGGGGTCTGACCCCACAGGAACTGCATATGCTCATCGCGCTGCCCCGACTGGATTCGGACTCCGATCCGGCCACCGTCTCCGAGGGCGTCGGCGCGGCCAAGGAGCAACTCGAGCAGATGTGGGGCACCCGCCGCGCGCCCGAGGTGCGGATGCTGCCGCTCCAGATCAGTCGCGAGGATGTGCTCGCCATCGCGGCGGAGCACGGTATCCAGCAGAGCGCCACCAAGGTGGTGCTCGGGCTCGGTGAGAACGAATTGGAGCCGTTCGTCATCGATTTCGCGTCCGAACCGCATTTCATGGCCTTCGCCGATGTCGAATGCGGCAAGACCACGCTGCTGCGCAATATCGTCATGGGGATCACCGAGAACTCCACTCCCGACCAGGCGAAGATCATCATGATCGACTACCGGCGCACCATGCTCGGCGTGGTCGAGGGAGACCAGCTCGCGGGATACTCCACCTCCTCGCAGACCTGCGGCGGCATGATCACCGAGATCGCCAGGTACATGTCCAAGCGCATCCCCGGTTCCGATATCACCCCGCAGCAGCTACGCGACCGCAGCTGGTGGAGCGGTCCGGAGATCTACATCGTCGTCGACGACTACGACATGGTGGCCACTACCGCGAATCCGCTACTGCCGCTGGTGGAATACCTGCCGCAGGCGCGCGATATCGGACTGCACCTGATCGTCACCCGTCGCACCGGCGGCGCCTCGCGCGCGCTGTACGACCACGTGGTCGGCGGTATGAAGAATATGTCGGTGGACGCGCTGCTGATGAGCGGTCCGCGCGACGAGGGCAAGCTCTTCGGTGACCTGCGCCCCTCCAAACTCCCGCCGGGGCGCGGCACTCTCATCTCGCGCAGCAAGGGCATGGAGATGGTGCAGATCGCGCATCTGCCACCGCTGCTGTAGCGGCCGTCGTCAGTTGGGGTGGGGCGCGGGACCGAGTATCGGCACACCGGGTTTCAGGGCGGAGGGCACCGGGAACGGCCGGTCCAGCGCCCAGCTGTCGGCCAGCCGTTCGAACAGCGCGCGGGAAGGCCCGCTGGCCGCCGGTCCCGCGATGCGCGCCAAGCGGAAACCGGCGCGCCGGTAGTAGTCGTGCAGTCCGGTATTGGTGGTCCAGGCATCGAGCCGGACCCAGGCCCGATCCTGCTGCTGGGCAAGCATTCCGGCGTGCGCGAGTAGCCGGTTGCCGATGCGCTGTCCGGCGAAGCGCAGGTCGACGATCATGAAGTGCGCGATCACCGCGTCGTCGAGTTCCCAGCCTGCCCACAGGCCGGGGTCGGCCCGGTCGTTAACGGTGATGGTGCCCGCGGGCTCGCCGTCCACCTCGGCGATCCAGGTCTCGCTCGCGTCCAGCGAGCGGCCCACCGTGCGGGCGAAGATCTCGATCGGCAGACCGCGTCCGGCGACCGTCCACTGATCCGAACCGCGGGCGGTCAGCCAGGCGGTGCGTTGCACGCGTAGTCGGCAGATCAATCCGAGGTCGCCGATGGTGGCCTGGCGGATCACGGTGGTCATCGCCGCGGTCATGGCAGCGAGATGCCGGGTCGGTAACTGGCGCCCAGGGTTTGCCGGATGAGCTCGGTGCCCTCGGCATCGCCGAGTTCGTAGGCCAGCCGGTTGCGGGTCGCGATGGAGCGGTGCCGGGTGGCCCTGGTGACCCGCTCGTGATTGGCGCCGATCCGGAGATGATCGAGCAGGATGGTGCCGGTGGCGACGCCGAGCACAATGGCCTCCTCCGCGCCGGCGGGTCGCGCGACAAGGGTGTCGCGGTGAGCGGTTTCGGCGTGTCCGCGGTCAGCTAGTCGCCGCGTGGTGCCCTCGGGTATGTCGTGGGGGGAGTCGATTCCGGTGGCCTCGGCCAGATCCCGCGGGTAGAAGCTGACCTCCCAGGACCACGGTTCGTTGTCCAGGTACTGCACCACGGTGCGGGCCAGCACCCACGAGTGCTCGGGCACGCCCAGCCAGCGCGCCACCTCCGGGGTGGCGGGCTCCATTCTCGCGCTGAACTCCTTGGCCGGTTCCCGGTGGGCCGCACGCGCGATTTCCTCGAAGATGTCGTGTGCGGACTGCGGCCGGTCGGGGCCGATGTGGTCGGTGACCACGGATTCCAGCACTTCCTGGTTTCGGACGATGGTGCCGCGGGAAGTAGCGGTGTAGACGAGATTTTCGGTGACAAGTACTTGAATGGCATTGCGGGCAGTCGTGATCGAGACCTGCATTTGATCGGCCAATTCGGTGTAACTGGGTAGCCGATCTCCTGGATTCCACTTGCCTGCGCGGATCTCCTCGCGGAGGAGGTCTGCGATCCGGTGATACGTCGGACCGTCCGCCATCTTGCTCCTCGGTTGGTCATGCAGGTAACGAAGTGTACTCTTCGTGACTCCCTACGGCCCGTTAACGCTTGACAGTTGCCTTCAGAGGTTTATTGTAATGAACGTCCTGATCCGGTGTTGTGCGGCGATGAACGGCGAGGCAACGTGGCAGGTTCGGATTCATCTACGGTCGTAATGGCTCTCCCCGGCACACAGCGGTGTGTCGATACGGCAGTGCAGTCCATGACTCCCGGACTACTGCCCACCTCTGACCTACTCGTCCGGGCGTGTCGCGGGCATCGGGTCGTCGGTGGTCCGCTGCTGTGGTTTGCCCGGGATCTTGCGGTTCTGCATGAAAGACGGCTGATCGGACGGGGTGGCTCGGTGAGCACCGATCCTACCGTGATGCTCGAAATTCAGCGGCGCCGCAGCGAATTGGTGATGGCGATCGACGACTGGGTGGCCCGCAGCGTGCCCCAGCATCGGCTGGGTGCGACCCTGCACACCGAGACCGTAGGTTCGGTCATCGACCGGCTCGCCGAATCCTCGGTCCGCGCGCACCACGCGTTGATGACCCTTGACGCGCACGACGAACTATTGCACAGCGCGTGGCACCACCTGGCCGAGCTGGCCGACGCATACGACGACCTGATTCGCGACATACTCGCGGGTCGGCGCCGCCTGCCGGAGTGGTGAACCGACCTTCCGCGACGAAATGCCGTTACCTGTAATGGTTTTTCCGCATCGGTTCCGCAGTGAATCGGCATCTTGCCATGTGGTGATGTGGTTCCGACACCGGATCGGTTGCCGTTCTGGGTCCGATCGCAGGAGTCGAATATCTTGTCCACCACATATTTCGATGCCCGTCGCCGTCAGTTCCGTTCCGGCGCTGCGGTTTGTGTCGCCCTCGCCGCAGTGGGTGTGATCTCGCTGATCGTGCCCGGCCCTCGGCGCGTCCGGCGACGTCACCACCACGGTGTCGGTCTCGGGCGCGCCGCCACCGGCTGCACGGTCCCGCTCGCGGCCACGGTGGCGGGCAGCTCGGCCCTCGGACTCGGCAGTCACATTCCGCCGGTGGAGTTCTGGGACAACGCGACGTTCCTCGGCAGCGTTACCCCGACGGTGCACAAGGCGACACCGACCACCGGCGTGTCGATGACCGCCGATATCGACTGGAAGCCAACGACAACCGGGAGTCACCCGGTGCGGGCCGAGTACGTCGGCGGCAATTACACGCCGGAATCGGAGGGTTCGGCCACGGTGAACGTCGGCACCGGACTCGATCTCGGGTCCGGCTGCCTGCCGATCGGATAGGTCGTCCGGTACCGGATCGTCGGCAGTGCGAATTGCCGTGGCAGTGCGAATTCCCGTGTCGCGCGGCGAAGTCGCGGGCCCCGGGTTCGGGGGCCACGACTTCGCCGACGACCAGCGTCGGGCTAAATGGGGTAGCGGCGGTGGTCGACGCCGAATTCATCGGCGACGGTCGCGGCCAACTCCACATAGGCGCGCTTGGCCTGCTTGCTGAGGCGGTGCAGGTCGATTTCGGCGCCCTCGGACAGATGCGAGTCGTAGGGGATGATGTGGACGGCGCGGCAGCGCGAGAGGAAGTACTCGCGCAACTGCTGGATGCCGACATTGGGGGACCCCTCGCGGGGCAGATTGATGACGACGACGGCGTTGCGGACGAGATGGTCGTGCCCGTGCAGGGACAACCAGTCCAGGGTGGCCGCGGCGCTGCGGGCGCCGTCGATGGCCGCCGAGGAGATCAGCACCAGCGAATGCGCCAGGTCGAGGACACCCGTCATGGCCGAATGCATCAGGCCGGTACCGCAGTCGGTCAGGATGATGTTGTAGAAGCGCTGCAGAATGCGCGCGACGGCCCGGTACTCCTCGTCGTTGAAGGCTTCCGACGCGGCCGGGTCACGCTCACTGGCAAGCACTTCCAGGCGGCTGGTGGCCTGGGACGTATGCCTGCGCACATCCGAGTAGCGTTCGATAGCCGGATCCAGCAGCAGGTCGCGCACGGTCGACCTGGTCTGGAGCGGCACCCGCTGGGAGAGCGTGCCGAAGTCCGGGTTGGCGTCCACCGCGATCACCCGGTCGCCACGGACGGAGGCGAAGATGGAGCCCAAACCCATGGTGGTCGTGGTCTTTCCGACGCCGCCCTTCAGCGAGAGCACCGCGATCCGATAATCGCCGCGGACCGGTTGCCGGATCCGCGCGACCAGTTCCTGCAGTCGGCGCTCCTCCGCGGACATGCCCGGATTGATCGCACCGCCCGACACGTGGTGAACGGCCTTGCGCCATCCGCTGCCCGGCGACTTCTTGGCTCGCCGCAACGGAACATCGTCGAGCGAGGGGTGCGGGTGTCCACCCTGCTGATACTGCGGCTGCGGCGTGCCCCACTGCCCGGCCGGACCCGCTGCGGGCTGCCCATATCCCGGGCCGCCCTGCTGCCCTTGCCCACCCGAATTCCACGGCGGCTCGGTCGCACCCTGCGGTCCGCCCTCCACACCCTGATTCCCCGGCTGCGCGAATCCAGCCGGATCCCGCCGCTCACCCGCACCGGGCTGATCACCGAGCGGTGCTCGTTGCGTTCCGGGCTGTTGTGCGAATACTCCCGGATCGCGTCGTTCGCCGGGTCCGGGTTGGTCGCCGATCGGGGCTTGCTGCGCCGCAGCGGGTTGCGCGAATACTCCAGGGTCGCGTCGTTCACCAGGCGCCAGGGAATCGCTGACAGGCGCTCGATGCGCACCCCCGGGCTGCGCGTACGCACCAGCATTCCAGCCCTGCTCGCCAGGCGCCCCCGGAACTCGGCCTTCGGCCGCCTGCGGTCCGTAGGCAGCGGCATTCCACCCCTGCGCGTCGGGGCCACCCGGTGCGGACTGCTGCTCGCCACCGCGCGGCCCGCCCTGCGCGCCCGAGCCGTACTCGGTCGCACCGGAACCCACACCACCCGACTGCGCGCCGGGCACCGGCCCATAACCCGCTGCCCCTTCGGGGCCGGTCGAGGTTGTGCCCTGCGGACCGTAAGCCGTTGCGTTCCAAGGCTGTTCGCTCGGTCCGTGCCCGGTCGTCGGTCCGCTCGGCCCATATCCAGTCGGGCCTGTTCCCGGTGCGCCGTCCGGCATCGGTCCATTGCCGGATGCGCCTGCTGTCCCTTCGGAGCCAGCGGGGGTCGTACCCTGTGGGCCGTAAGCCGTTGCGTTCCTAGGCTGTTCGCTCGGTCCGTGCCCGGTCGTCGGTCCGCTCGGCCCATATCCGGTCGACCCTGTTCCCGGCATCGGTCCGTCGCCGGACGGGCCCGCCGCGCCGGGCCTGTGCTCGGCCGCACCGTGTGGTCCGTAAGCCGTTGTATTCCAGGGCTGTTCGCCTGGCCCGTGCCCGGTTGCCGGTCCGTTGGGGCCGTATCCGGTTGGGTTCGTTCCCGGTTCGCCGACTGGCACCGGTCCGTATCCGGCTGTCCCGGGTGTACCCGGTCCGTACTCGGCCACCGGCTGTGGCGCATAAGGCGTTGCATTCCAAGGCTGTTCGCTCGACCCATGCCCGGGCATCGGCCCGTAGCCCGGGTCATTCGCGCCCGGCGCGGGTCCGTAACCGGTGGATCCGCCCGGTTGATCGCTGCCCGACATCGGCCCATACGTCGGCACAGTCGATGTGTCGCCGCCCCGGCCCGACCCGGGATGATCTGGATCGTCGGTGTGCCTGTCCGGAATCTCGTCCTCGTCGCCCTCCGACGACAGCCGATGCCGTCCGCCGGAGGCGGGGATCGGTCCGTACCCGGACCGCCCCGGTGCGTCGGAGATGGGTGCCGTGGCGTCGCGGTATCCCGTTGCGTCGGAGGCGTACTCGCCGGATGCCTGCGTCGCGGTATCGGGATTCTGCTCGAGGTCGGGTGCGATCGGCCCGTACTGAGGGCGGTCGGGTGCGACCGGAGCGCCGTAACCGGTGTTCGATGAATCTGGTTGGGTCCCGGACGATCCCACGGATGTGCTTGCTTCCGGGGCGGGTTCGCCGCTTGTCCCCGAGGTTGCGCCGTGGTCGGGCGGGATCGGCCCGTACTGGGATCGGCCGGATGCCAGAGCCTCGGCGGCGGAGTCCGCACCGTACAGTTCTGCGGGCGAGTCTGTGCCGGAACCGGATTCATCCGATGCTCCGGAGTGTGCGTCGCGGGGTCCGGCGGAAGTATGTCCGGGCGTGGCCGACACCGGATCCGCGCCGACGGTTCGAGCCGCGTCCTGGGCGCTTGTCGTGGATCCGGATGTGCTTGTACCGCTGGCAGATTCGTCACCCGACGGCCGATCGATGGCCGGTCGATCGTCGCCACTGCCGCCGGTCAGCCATGCGGGCGCACCGTTCGGGGCGTTTCCGAAGGTGGGTGCGCCGGTGCCGGGGGAGGACGACGTATAGGACGAGGGCTGCTCGCCGCCGGCCGAATCGCCGGGCGTCGATACTCGGGCAGCGGGATCGCCGGTCGACGGCGCCGTCGAGGATGCCGCATCGGGGTCACCGGGGCGGCCGTGATCGGCCGCCGGGGGAGCCAACCACGGTGGCGCGCTGTCGAATTCGCGTGCCGGGTGCTCGCCGCCCGCGGCCGATGAGGAGTCGGATCCGCCCGCCAGCCCACCGGCCCCGATCTGTGTCGACTGTTCACCGACGCCGGGTGGGAGCAGACGTTCGTCCGCGGGCGGCGCCTCCGTCTGGGGGCCGGGCACGGTCGGGCGTTCGCCGGTCGCCCCCGGCAGATCCGGGCGCGCGGGTGCGGGCGGCAGGCCGGAGTGCTCGCGGGATGCGTGATCGGCCGGGCCGGTGCCCTGCGATGTAGGTCGTTCGCCGGTCCCCGGCTGCCCGCCCTGGTCGGGTGGAAGGAGGCGTTCGCCCACGGAGGGCGTCCCGGGTTGTGCGCTTGGCGTAGCGGTGTGTCCGCCGATGCCGGGCTGGGCCGGGTGTCCGCCGGTGGTGGGTTGGCCGGGCTGGGCGGGGCGTTCACCAGCGGCCGGGATCCCCGGCGGCGGGCCGGGAAGATCTGGACGCGCGGGTGCGGGCGGCAGGCCGTTGTGCTCGCGGGATGCGTGATCGGCGGGGCCGGTGCCCTGCGATGTAGGTCGTTCGCCGGTGGTGGGTGCGCCGGGCTGCACGGGGCGTTCGCCGGTCACAGGTGCGCCGGGCTGGGCCGGGCGTTCGCCGGTGATGGGGGCGCGGCGCGGTGATTCCCCGCCGGGCGCGGTGGGTCGGCTCGGGTCGCCGGGGGCGAGGTGCGGTGTCGGGCGTTCACCCGTGGTGGGTGCGCCGGGCGGCGGGCCGGGTAGGGGTGGGCGTCCGTCCGGTCCCGGTGGCAGGCCATCGAATTCGCGCGCGCGGTCGGCACCGGGGTGCGTGGGAGGTACCGGGGGGAGGTCCGGGTGGGTGCGCTGGTAGCGCGTTGTCGCTTCGTTGGACGCCGGTGGGTTCGGATCGGCCGGACCGTGCGGTGCGGGTGGGGCCGTGGGCGCACCCGTGGTGCCGAGGGGCTGGAAGCCCGCCGAGGGGGTGCTCGGCTGCCGGGTGGGCAGGCCCGCCGGGGCGTCGCGGCGTTGCGGGCCGGACTGCCAGGAATTGTCGGGGTGCGAACCGTCCGGGTGCGGCTGCCGACCCAGGGGCTGGCCGCCGGGCGCATCCTGCTGCGGGGCGCGCCCACCGGCACGGCCCTGCGGGTCTTCGCGCCTGGCATCGGGGCGCTGCGCGTTCGGGCCACCGGGGTGCGACGCATCGGGCCAGGGATCGTGCGGCCTCGCCTCGGGCCCGCGCCCCTGCCACGGATCGTCGGTGCGGGGATCCGGTCTGCCCGGTCCCGGCTGCGACCAGGCATCGTCCGGGCGTGCCTCGATGCGACGTCCCTTGTCACGGGGTTCGCGCCTGGCATCGGGCGCATCCCGGCGCGCCTCGTCCGGCCGCGATTCGCGCGAACCGGCGCCCGACTGCTCCTCGGCGTGCTCGCCCCTATCGCGTCCACCGAACAGGCGACGCCTCTTGTCCTTGCGGCCCGGCGCCGAGTTCGGGTCCGGCCTGCCGCCCTCGGGCGCCGCCGACTTCCCGCCCTTGCGGCGCGGCGCCGGTGCGTCATCGATGATGTCGTCGTGTGGCAGATTCTGGACCGGAGCCTCGTAACCGCTGGTGACATCGCTCTCGGACAGCCACGGCGGCAGCATGGGCAGGCCGTCGTTATTACGACTCACGACCACACCTCGGTATTCGGGTCCGTCGGGTCAAAGGGCGCGGTGCGCGCGGCTCGCTCACTGCGCTGTCTCACGACGTCCCCCTAAGATCTGCTCGACCGGTTCATGGACCGAGGTCAGTTTACGTGACCGACCCCCGCCTACGATGGGTAGGGACCCGCCGGTGGTGGGTAGGGAATCGGGGCCGCAAGACCCCTGGAAAGTCCTGCTTCCCGTGGTGCATTTTTGCCGGATCCGGCGCCTCCCGGTAAGCTGGAGCGGCGGTGCAACTATGCGCCGACTGTTTGCATGCCACCGGTCGGGTGCCAACCCGCCGGAGTCCATACAAGCAGACACCGAACAATCAAACCAGGTTTGAGCGGCGGCGCCGACTCAATGAACCGGGATCGCGGAGGACATGGCGAAGAAGGACGGGGCCATCGAGGTCGAGGGTCGAGTTGTCGAGCCGCTGCCCAATGCGATGTTCCGGATCGAGCTCGAGAACGGGCACAAGGTTCTCGCGCACATCAGCGGAAAGATGCGGCAGCACTACATTCGCATCCTTCCCGAGGACCGGGTTGTCGTCGAGCTGTCGCCCTACGACCTGTCCCGCGGCCGGATCGTTTACCGCTACAAGTGATCGCGCCCCGCGCGTTTCACCCCGACGGGTCAGCCCGTCGCCACAGAGACTTCCCCAGTCGCCGACTGGGGAAAAACTGTGTTCACACCTGTGTGAACCACAACAAGATTGGACGGACGTGAAGGTTCAGCCGAGCGTCAAGAAGATCTGCGAGAAGTGCAAGGTGATCCGCCGTCACGGCCGGGTCATGGTGATCTGCGACAACCTGCGCCACAAGCAGCGTCAGGGCTGATCGGAGCCGGGTAACCCCGGTCGGTCACCAGCCAAGCACCGAACGCGGTTCGGATTGGCAACAAAGAAGAACTCCCAGCTCCAGCCGCACGCTGTGGAAATTCGGGTTCACCCCCGAGGCGTGCGAGCCAACCACCGGTACGGAGGCCGGTGCCCCACCAAGACGAGGGGACGGACAGGGAGCAGACCTCCGCAACAGTTAAGGAACTGCCACCATGGCACGTCTCATGGGTGTTGATCTCCCGCGCGAAAAGCGCATGGAGATCGCGCTGACCTACATTTTCGGCATCGGCCGTACCCGCTCCAAGGAGATCCTGGAGGCCACCGGCATCAGCCCGGACCTGCGTTCGAAGGACCTCAGCGACGAGCAGGTCACGCAGCTGCGTGACTACATCGAGGGCTCCGCTCTCAAGGTCGAGGGTGACCTGCGCCGCGAGGTGCAGGCCGACATTCGTCGCAAGATCGAGATCGGCTGCTACCAGGGTCTGCGCCACCGTCGTGGCCTGCCCGTGCGCGGCCAGCGGACCAAGACCAATGCGCGCACCCGCAAGGGCCCGAAGCGCACCGTCGCAGGCAAGAAGAAGTAGGGATAGCGCATGCCTCCGAAGAGCAGGGCCTCCGGCCCCAAGAAGACCCAGAAGTCGCGTCGCCGGGATAAGAAGAACGTCCCGCACGGCAACGCGCACATCAAGAGCACGTTCAACAACACGATCGTGTCGATCACCGACCCCAACGGCAACGTCATCTCCTGGGCGTCCTCGGGTCACGTCGGCTTCAAGGGTTCGCGTAAGTCGACCCCGTTCGCCGCGCAGCTCGCTGCCGAGAACGCCGCCCGCAAGGCGCAGGAGCACGGCGTCAAGAAGGTCGACGTGTTCGTCAAGGGCCCGGGTTCGGGCCGTGAGACCGCGATCCGTTCGCTGCAGGCCGCCGGCCTCGAGGTGGGCACGATCTCCGATGTCACCCCGCAGCCGCACAACGGCTGCCGTCCGCCCAAGCGGCGTCGCGTCTAGCGGGAAAGGAATAGCGAAAAATGGCTCGTTATACAGGCCCCATCACCCGCAAGTCGCGTCGTCTGCGCGTCGACCTCGTCGGCGGCGACCAGGCGTTCGAGCGTCGTCCCTACCCGCCCGGCCAGCACGGCCGCGCGCGGATCAAGGAGAGCGAGTACCTGCTCCAGCTGCAGGAGAAGCAGAAGGCTCGCTTCTCCTACGGCGTCATGGAGAAGCAGTTCCGCCGGTACTACGAAGAGGCCAACCGCCTCAAGGGCAAGACCGGTGACAACCTGCTGCGTCTGCTCGAGTGCCGTCTGGACAACGTCGTGTACCGCGCCGGTCTGGCGCGTACCCGTCGCCAGGCTCGCCAGCTGGTCAGCCACGGCCACTTCCTGGTGAACAACCGGGCCGTGAACGTTCCCAGCTTCCAGGTGACCCAGTACGACATCATCGATGTCAAGGAGAAGTCGCTGGGTTCGCTGCCGTTCCAGGTGGCGCGTGAGACCGTCGGCGACCGCCCGGTTCCGGGCTGGCTGCAGGTGATCCCGGGCCGTCTGCGGATTCTGGTGCACCAGGTTCCCGAGCGCGCCCAGATCGATGTGCCGCTGCAGGAACAGCTGATCGTCGAGTACTACTCGAAGTAATCAGCTTTCGCGCTGCTGGTGTGTGATCGCTCGCTGGTCGGGCGATCTCGCACAATCCCCATAACGTGGGCGTCAAATAGTGGGCGTCCGTAGAGGAGGAAGATCCCAATGCTGATTTCACAGCGCCCGACGCTGACCGAAGAGGTCGTCGCCGAGAACCGCTCGAAGTTCACCATCGAACCCCTCGAGCCGGGCTTTGGTTACACCCTCGGCAACTCACTGCGTCGTACCCTGCTGTCCTCGATTCCGGGGGCCGCGGTCACGAGCATCCGTATCGACGGCGTCCTGCACGAGTTCACCACCGTTCCCGGCGTGAAGGAAGATGTCACCGACATCATCCTGAACCTCAAGGGTCTGGTCGTGTCCTCGGAGGAGGACGAGCCGGTCACGATGTACGTGCGTAAGCAGGGGCCGGGCACCGTCACCGCCGGTGACATCGTGCCGCCCGCCGGTGTTGTCGTGCACAACCCGGATATGCACATCGCCACCCTGAACGACAAGGGCAAGCTGGAGATCGAGCTCGTCGTCGAGCGCGGTCGCGGTTACGTCCCGGCGGTGCAGAACAAGGCGTCCGGCGCGGAAATCGGCCGGATCCCGGTGGATTCGATCTACTCGCCGGTGCTCAAGGTGACCTACAAGGTCGAGGCCACCCGTGTCGAGCAGCGCACCGACTTCGACCGTCTCATCCTCGACGTGGAGACCAAGAACTCCATCAGCGCGCGGGACGCGCTCGCCTCGGCGGGCAAGACCCTGGTCGAACTCTTCGGCCTGGCTCGTGAGCTGAACATCGAAGCCGAGGGCATCGAGATCGGCCCCTCGCCGGCCGAGGCGGATCACATCGCCTCGTTCGGTCTGCCGATCGAGGATCTGGACCTCACCGTCCGGTCCTACAACTGCCTCAAGCGCGAGGGTGTGCACACGGTGGGCGAGCTCGTCGCCCGCACCGAGTCGGACCTGCTGGACATCCGTAACTTCGGCCAGAAGTCCATCGACGAGGTCAAGGTCAAGCTGCATGCGCTCGGCCTCTCGCTGAAGGACAGCCCGGCGTCGTTCGACCCGTCCTCCGTGGTGGGTTACGACGCGAGCACCGGAACGTGGAGCGACAGCGGCACGTTCAGTGACACCGACGGTGGCGAGCAGGACTACGCCGAGACCGAACAGCTCTAGGCCGTCGGGGTAGGCACCCCGGCCCGGCCTTACTCAAGGAGAACCAACAATGCCCAAGCCCAAGAAGGGTGCCCGCTTCGGCGGGTCGGCGTCGCACCAGAAGGCGATCTTCGCCAATCTGGCCACGGCGCTCTTCGAGCACGGTCGGATCACGACCACCGAGGCCAAGGCCAAGGCGCTGCGCCCCTACGCCGAGAAGCTTGTCACCAAGGCGAAGGGCGGCACCCTGGCCGACCGTCGCGAGGTGCTCAAGGTCATCCGCAACAAGGACGTGGTGCACGAGCTCTTCGCCTCGATCGGCCCCTCGTTCGAGGGCCGTGAAGGTGGCTACACCCGTATCACCAAGACGCTGCCCCGCAAGGGTGACAACGCGCCGATGGCGGTTATCGAGCTGGTCCGGGAGAAGACCGTGACCAACGAGGCCGATCGTGCTCGTCGCGTTGCCGCGTCGCAGAAGGCCGAGGCCGCTCCGGCCGCCGAGGTTGTCGAGGAGACCGCCGACGAGGTCGTCGCCGAGACCGCCGAAGCCGAGGCCCCGGCTGCCGACGAGGCCGCAGAGGACAAGAAGGACGCCTGACGCACCGCGTTGGAGTTCTCGAACGAGCCCGCCAACCCGCTCCCGGGTTGGCGGGCTCGTTCGTGTCGACCAGGAGATCGTTGTGAGCGTGGAGGATTCGGACACCATCCGTCAGCCGGGCGAAAGCCCAGCGCTGGATCCCGGCGTTCACCGGGATAACGGGACCGGTGACATCGGAGTGGATTCGGCTGAGCCGGAGCGGGATTCGGCATCGGCCGAGGTCGTCGCGCGTCCGACGATTCGGGTGCGGCTCGATATCTCGTACGACGGAACCGATTTCATCGGCTGGGCTCGTCAACCCGGACTACGTACCGTGCAAGGCGTACTCGAAGACTCGCTGAGCAAGGTGTACCGCGAGCCGATCCAGCTCACCGTCGCCGGGCGCACCGATGCGGGTGTGCACGCCGAGGGGCAGGTCGCGCACTTCGACCTCACCGCCGAATTCGACGGGCCCAAGCTGGTGCACCGGATGGCGCGATTCCTGCCGAAAGACGTGCGCATCAAGGATGCTCGGCCCGCGCCGCCGGAATTCGATGCCCGCTTCTCGGCAATCCGCCGCCACTACGCCTACCGGCTGACCACCGCACCCTACGGTGCGGAACCGCTGCTGGCGCGCAGTGTGGTCCCGTGTCGCAGCACCGTCGATCTCGATGCCATGCGCGAGGCATCTCGAAAACTGTTGGGCCTGCATAATTTCGCGGCCTTCTGCCGCCGCCGTGAGGGCGCGACCACCGTGCGCGAATTGCAGCGCTTCGACTGGCAGCGCGACGGTGATCTGCTCGTCGCCTATGTCAGTGCCGATGCGTTCTGCTGGTCCATGGTCCGCAGCCTGGTCGGTGCGGTGCTTGCGGTGGGGGAGGGGCGCCGGAGCCCGGAGTGGGTCGGCGACCTGCTACGCGAAACCGAGCGCTCGAGTTCGGTGACCGTCGCCCCCGCGCACGGCCTGAGCCTGATCGCCGTCGACTATCCCGATGACGCCGACCTCGCCGCGCGCAATATCCAGACGCGGGAAATGCGTTCGGTCCCCGGCGATGACGTGGGTTGTTGCGGCGGCTGACCGGTGATCGGGGCAATCGGAGATGGCCGCGGTCGCAGGAAGGCAGGTGGCTCCCGCACCGCGTGATCGCGACCGGGTGCGGCGCGGGAGCGTGATAGAGCTCGGCTAGCTCGACGATGAACCAGCCTCGATCGTCCTGGGCTGCTGCCCGGCTCCCGAGATCTCGATGCGGCGCGGCTTGGCCCGCTCGGCGATCGGAAGCGTCACCGACAGCACGCCGTTGTTGTATGTGGCGCTGATCTTGTCGGCATCGACATTGTCGCCCAGGCTCAGCTGGCGCATATACGTTCCGCTGAACCGCTCGGAGGCGATCCACTGAACGTTCTCGTCGCTCGGTGCGCTGCGCTGGGCGCGCAGAGTCAGGGTGCCGTTGTCCACGTTGACGTCCACCGAGCCGGGATCGACCCCTGGTAGATCGGCATTGAGGACGTAGTGGTCGCCCGCCTTGAACAGATCCATCGGCATGAATCGCGGTGCACGCGCGGTCCCCACGGTCTCGCCGAGCAGTTGGCGAGCCACGGTGTCGATGTCATGGAATGGATCGAACCGGAGCACAGCAATCACCTCCATTTCATGAACGATGACGCCCGCCACGGCGGCGGACGCCGGAGCTGTGCAGTACCCAAATTAGCACTCATGGCATGAGAGTGCTAACCGTACTTCGCGGGCCGGTGCGGTGCCGGGCGGGCGGCCGGAATACGAATGGGGTGGCGGTGGGTTCGTTCCGGACATGACATTCGACAGTCTCGGCAGATTCGGTGTGTGGCGCGGCCACCAGGGGTTCACCCCGGAGGAAGCGCGCGAGTTGGAGGAGCTTGGGTACGGCACGCTGTGGCTCGGCAGCTCACCGCCCGCCGACCTGACCGGGGTCGAATCCCTGCTCGCGGCAACGGAATCGATCACGGTGGCGACCAGCATCGTGAACATCTGGTCGGCTCCGGTGAAGGAGGTGGCGGCGTCGTTCCATCGGATCGACGAGCGCTTCCCCGGTCGGTTCCTGCTCGGCATCGGTGCGGGCCATCCGGAACTGAACGGCGCCGACTACCGCAAGCCCTACGACGCGCTCGTCGACTACCTCGATGAACTGGACGCGGCGGAGGTGCCGAAGGGACGCAGGGCGCTGGCGGCCCTGGGGCCGCGGGTCCTGAAGCTGGCCCGGGACCGGACCGCCGGGGCGCTGCCGTACCTGGTCACCCCGGCACACACCAGGGGTGCGCGCGACGTGCTCGGCGGCGCCTTACTGGCGCCCGAGCAGAAGGTGGTCGTGGACGACGATCCGGAGCGGGCACGCGCCGTGGGGCGTCCGGTGCTCGGCCTCTACCTGGGGCTGGAGAATTACGTCGCGAACCTGCGCCGTCTCGGCTACACCGATGACGATCTGGCACAGCCGGGCAGCGATCGGCTGGTCGACGCGCTGGCGGCGCACGGCACACCCGCCGCCGTCGCGGCCGCGGTGCTCTCGCATCTGGACGCGGGCGCCGACCATGTCGCGATCCAGGCACTGAACGCCGACTACCTGGCCGCGCTGCGCGCGCTGGCCGCGGAATTGCCGACAAAGAAGTGACCGGCCGCCGCGTGATGTGAAAGATGTTCCGGTTTCCGCGCCGCCCGAGGGTTATCGGGTGGCGCGGGCCGAGGACGCATCGCTCAGGGTAGCCACGCGGGTGCTGAAGCACCCCTGACCGGCCGGAGCGACAGTCCTAAGGAACTGTTAGGAAACCGGCCGCACGCTTCCGAACCGGCTGTGACTGCCGACACACTCGTCTCCAACGGGCGCAAAGACGCGTCGAAGAAGGAGATTTCGAGTGACTACTACACAGTCGAAGCCAGGGTCCGACGGCGAGCGCCGGGTGGTCGCGAACGTGTTGCGCGGTTCCATCGGCAACCTGGTCGAGTGGTACGACTGGTACGTCTACGCGGCGTTCAGCGTGTACTTCGCCAAGGCATTCTTCCCGGAGGGCGACGCGACCGCGCAGTTGCTGTCCACCGCCGCGGTTTTCGCGGTCGGCTTCCTGATGCGGCCGATCGGCGGCTGGGCGCTCGGACGCTACGCCGACCGATTCGGCCGCCGCGCCGCGCTGACCCTCTCGGTGACCGTGATGGCGGCGGGCTCGCTGCTGATCGCGCTGACACCGGGCTACTCGACCATCGGCATCGCCGCGCCGGTGCTCCTGCTGCTGGCCCGCCTGCTACAGGGACTCTCGGTCGGCGGCGAATACGCCACCAGCGCAACATATCTGTCCGAGGTGGCCTCGGCGGGCCGGCGTGGTTTCTACTCCAGCTTCCAGTACGTGACGCTGGTGGCCGGACAGCTGACCGCGCTCGGCGTGCAGATCGTGCTGCAACAGATCCTCACCTCGGCGCAGATGCACGCCTGGGGTTGGCGGATCCCATTCCTGATCGGCGCCTGCGGTGCGATCGTGGTCATGCTGCTGCGGCGCGGGATGGACGAATCGGAATCGTTCCGTGCCGCGGCCGCGGGCGAACAGGCCGAGAGCAAGCGCGGCTCGCTGCGGGTGCTGCTGCAGTACCCGCGGGAATGCCTGCTGGTGGTGGGTCTGACCATGGGCGGAACGGTGGCCTTCTACACCTACACCACCTATATGCAGAAGTTCATGATCAATACCTCCGGCATCTCCAAGGGCACGGTGGCCTGGATCAACTTCATCGCGCTGCTGGTCTTCGTGGTGTTGCAGCCACTGGCCGGTGGGCTCTCCGATCGGATCGGCCGCCGCAAGCTGCTCATCTTCTTCGGTGTCAGCGGCACCCTGCTGACCGTGCCGATCATGACGCTGCTCGCGCACACCGGCAATGCGTTCGCCGCCTTCGGGCTGATGATGCTGGCACTGGTCGTCATCACCGGCTACACCTCGATCAACGCGATCGTGAAGGCCGAGCTGTTCCCGACGAAGATCCGCGCGCTCGGCGTCGGGTTGCCCTACGCGCTGACCGTCGCCATCTTCGGCGGCACCGCGGAGATGATCGCGCTGGCGCTGAAGAAGGCGGGTCACGAGTCGCTGTACTTCTGGTATGTGGCGGGCTGTATCGCGATCTCGCTGGTCACCTACTACTTCATGCGCGAGACCTCGGCCGAGTCAACCATCGACGCCGATGCCGTCGAGGCGGGCACGGTGGAGCCGGATCGTGAGCCGGTCGCCGCGCGCTTCTGACCGCCCCGTACCCGCGCCGATCCACCCACCGTGGGAGGATCGGCGCGTGCGGCTTGCGGTGGTCGAGGACGACGACGGCGTGGGCGATGCGCTGGTCGAGGCGCTCAATGCCCGCGGCTACCGGGCCGAGCGCAAGCGCCGGGGGTCCGATCTCTTGCTGGACCATCGCGGGTACGACGCCGTCATCCTGGACCTCGGCCTGCCCGATGCGGACGGGCTGCATATTCTGCGTCAGCTGCGCGAGGTGAGCTCGGTGCCTGTGCTCATCCTGACCGCCCGCAGCGATGAACGCTCCATTGTGCGCGGACTGCGCGGCGGCGCCGACGACTATCTGGTGAAACCGCCACGCATCGCGGAATTGATGGCCCGCCTGGAGACGGTGCTGCGGCGGGCGGCGGTCTCGGCGCGGCCGACACCATCGGCGGTGGTCACCGGGGATGTGCGGGTGGATCTCGCGACACGCGTCGTCGAGGTCGGCGGCGAGCGAATCACCCTCACCCCCAAGGAGTTCGAGCTGGTCGAGGTCCTGGTGGAGCGTCCGGGAGCTGCGGTCAGCAGACAGCAGCTGATGGATCGGGTGTGGGGAGACGCGTTCGTCGCGGTGTCGCGCTCGTTGGACGTACACATGACGGCGCTACGCGCGAAGTTGAACCGGCCCGGACTGATCCACACCATCCGCGGTTATGGATACCGGTGGGGCGAGTGACGGGCGTGCCGATCGAGCGGAGGGGGCCGCGATGCGGCGTCGGCTGCTGATAGCGCTGACCGTGTTCGCGGCAATGGCGGTATTCGCGTTCGCGGTGCCGCTGTCGCTGACCTATGCGACCAGCCGGACGCAGGAACTGGTGCTGGGGCGCAATGGGGATGCCGATCGGTTCGCCACGCTCGCCGACGCGGCGGTCGCCGATGGGGACAGCCGGGCGCTGGCCGAGGAGATCGGCCGGTATCACGAGTTGTACGGGGAGAACGTCCTGGTGGTGGATGCGCGGGGCGCGACCACGGTGAACGCCGGTGTGCGCGTGGGTGATACGGATATCGCCGCCGCCGTGGCGGCCGCGCGCCGCAATCAGCGGCCGGATCCGGTGCAGCGGCTCACCCCGTGGAGCGCGCCGACCATGTTGGTGGCCCGGCCGGTCGGCACCGGGGTGCAGGTCAACGGCGCGGTGGTGATCGAGGCGTCGACCGCGCGTGCCCGCTCCGATATCGCCACGGCGTGGGCGGTGATCGCGGCGGGCGCCATCGTCGCCATGGTGGTCTTCACGCTGCTCGCGCTGACGTTGAGTCGCTGGGTGTTGCGGCCATTGGCCGCGCTCTCCGCCGCGGTGGCCGAATTGACCGCGACGCTGCCGAAACCGCGGGCCGCGGCGGCGCGTACCGCGCCCGCTTCCGGAGCACCTCGAAGGCGTTCCGAAGGTGAGCGCACAGGCCCCGGCTCGCTCGCCGACCACCCGGGCGGAGTATCTGCATCGCATTCCGAAGGTGCGCCGACCGGTCCAGTCGCTACTGCCGGCCAACCGGGCGGAGCACCAGCGCGTTCCGATGGTGCCGATTTGATCGCCGATGATTCCGGCGGAGCACCTGAAATGCGTTCGGAGGGTGTACGCACCGGGCCGGTCTCGATTGCCCGTCGCTACGGTGGACCGCCCGAGATGCGGGCCGTCGCGGAATCATTCGACGCCATGGCATTGGCCGTCGCCGATTCGGCCGACGCGCAACGCCAGCTCGTCGCCGACACCGCACACGCCATGCGTAACCCGCTGGCGGCATTGACCATTCGCCTCGACTCACTCGAACCCGCAATACCGGAAAGCGCCACGTCGACCTTCCGTGGTGCCAGCGCCGAGGTCGAGCGACTGACCGCGCTGCTCGACGGTCTACTAGCCCTGGCCGTGGCCGAAACACCCGCGGCCTTCGCCGCGGAGGACACCGAAAATCACTGCGACGCCGTGCAGGTGGTCGCCGACCGCGCCGACGCGTGGCACTCCGCCTACGAGGCCGCGGGCTTGGAACTGCGCACCGAACCCGCCGCCGACCACGCCGACACAGCCGTCTCCGCCGACGTGCTGGCGCAGATACTGGATGTGCCGCTGAGCAATTCCTGCCGCTACGCCGGGCTCGGCGCCCGAACCGTCATCACCGTGACCGCCGAACCCGACTGGATCACCATCACCATCCGCGACAATGGCGCGGGCGTCGCCCCCACCGAAATCGATCAGCTCACGACGCGATTCTTCCGTGGCGCCACCGCCGCCCCGGGCGGCTCCGGCCTCGGCCTACCCATCGCCGCCGCTCTCACCCAATCCCGCGGCGGCACTCTGCACATCGAATCCGTTTCCCCGCAGGGCCTTTCGGTCACCATGCGCTTTCCCGCAGCAGGCCGCTCATGATCCGCCATCGCTCACCGGCTGCATACAGGGGATCGATGGCGCGCACGGATTGGCGTGCCGCGCTCGTGTTGGCCGGGCTTCGGCCGTCCGGTCTCGATGCGAAGTCGGTGGCGTGTGCGCCGCGGAGTGCGATGCGGGCGTCCCCCTGGCCGGATCATGTGGTGCGGGCGGAAATGCGTGCGGCGTATCGATTTTGCGGCGTAGGGCGATGACGGGGCGGCGCGGGTTTCTGAGGCTGATGGTCGGTGGGGTGGCGGCCGCGGCGGTGGGGTGTGGCGCGGATCGGGGGATCGCGACGGTACGGTTGGCGTCGGGGGAGGTCGGCGGGCTTTATCACGCGTTCGCGCGGTTGTTGGCGGAGGTGGCGGCGCGAGCGGGGACGGTGCGGATCGAGCCGGTCGCGACCTCGGGGTCGCAGGCGAATCTGGCCATGCTTGCCAATGGTGAGGTGGATGCCGCACTGGCGCTGGCGGATTCGGTGCCCGGGGCGGCCGGTACCTACCTGGCGCTCGGTCGGGTGTACGAAAACTATCTGCAGCTGGCGGTGCGGACCGACAGCTCGATCCGCCGGGTGGCGGATCTACGTGGCGCCCGCGTGAATCTGGGCGCCACGGGTTCCGGTGCGGCGCTGACCGGGGAGCGGATCCTGCGCGCGGCCGGGCTGGATCCGGCGGTGGACGTGACGATCGAACATCGCCCACTGCGGGAGGCGGTGGCGGCATTGGATTCCGGCGCCGTCGACGCCCTGTTGTGGGCAGGCGGGGTGCCGACCGCGGCGCTCGAGGTGCCGTTGAAGATGCGGCTCATCGACCTCGGCGAACTGGCCCGGCCACTGCGCGAACACTTCGGGCAGGTATACGACCGCGTCGAGATCCCCACCGACGCCTACCCCGACACCGCCGCCGTACACACCATCGGCATAGCGAACCTCCTCCTCGCCACCGCCGCACTCCCCGATGCTGCGGCCGCCGCGATCGTCGACCTGCTGGTCACCCGCGTGGACGCACTGGTCCCCGCCGAAGCCGCAGGCACCCAATTCCTCGACACCCGTTCGCTCATCGGCACCGGCACCGTCCCGCTCCACTCCGGCGCGGCCGATATCTACCGGAGCAAACACGGCTGAGCGGTCGCGGTTCTCGCACCGGTCCGGCCGTTCCCGCGGCACAGTCGAATCAGAGCTCGGCGAAAATGGTTGATCGCTGGCGGTCTCCGGGCATCGCCCGGACTTCCGGCGCGATCTCGTGCCTTCGCCCACGCTCGATCTCAGACATCACAGCGATGCCCTGCGGAGGTCGACGAAGGGTCTGTCCCATCCAACAAGGCAGCCCAGTAGTCCGCGCGGACGGCGTCCCACAGATCGACGTGACCGGCGAACGCATCACGCACCTCCCACAAGTTCGGCAGACTGTCCAGGACCACGAGGCCCGGTAGCGCCGACGGAAATGCCATCCCGCTCGGCCACCGGTAGGCCATCGATGCGTCCGCCCGGTTCTGGAAGTTGAGCACCTGGCAATCGCGGTGCCTCAGACGCCAGGTAGCGATCTTCCGTCCATCCGGTGATTCGCTGGCGCGCAACCGATCTCGCTGCATTACACCACCTCGTCGTTCGTGCGCCCGATGCCGGAGGACTCGACACCCCGGCATCGGGACGATTCAGGGGGCGCGGTCCGATCGGCCCACTCCTGGACGGCCAGCCCGGCACCGGGTACCGACTACAACCATGTCGCCGGTACCTCGTGCGTTGCAGTGGCAACAGCCGTGGCATCGCGCATGACTTCGTTCTCACGCAGCGGAAACTGCCGGGTAGTGGCATGGGGGGTGGCATCCGTGCCGGGCGAGGGCCATATTGCTTTCCTCCCCGCTGCGGGCGGGGAATGATCGAAGTATGAGCAGCGGGACCGGCGATCTTATCCGCCACCTTCGCTTGGCTAAGGGTTGGTCGCAGGGACGGTTGGCCGATGAATTGTGCAAGGCATCCGGTGCCAACATCAGTCGTGAGTACATTTCCCGCCGCTGGGAGTCCAATCTGACGGAACCCTCGGGCTTTTGGATGCGTCACCTCGCGGCGGTGCTGGATTGTCCAACCGAGTTGTTGGAGGCAAATGTGAACAGGCGCGAATTCTTGAGCCACCTAGCCGCCACGACCATCGCACCTGTAGTCGCGTCCGACCTGCTCACACAAGGTTTCTCCGCTCGTCTGCGGCCTTCGGCACCGGGTATCGAGGAATGGGAAGGCCGACTCGTCAGGTACGGCCACGACTACATGAGCGCCGGAGCCGCCGAGATCCAACGGCGGTTGGCGGCCGACATGATTGTGTTGCAACAACAACTGGACACACCACGGATGTGGGCCATAGCTGCGCGGCTGATGACGTTGTACGCCAAGACCTTTCCAGGTAGCGACGGCCGCAAGGCGATCAACTGGTATTCGATGGCCGCCGAAGCGGCCGATCGATCGGAAGACACAGATATCCGGGTATGGGTCCGTGGACGCGCCGCGATTGCGCTGGGTTACGAAGGTGCGGCCCTGCCGGCGCACCAGTTCGCCGACCAGGCCTTGGCTATCAATGATCGCCCGAGTTCGGGGCGGCTCAACGCCCTGTGGGGCAAGGCTCATGCCGCCGCGCTCCAGGGTGACAAAGCACATGCACGCGGGCTGATCGACACCGGCCGAAGGGAATTCGACCGCTCCGGGTCCGACGATCAAGCCAGCGACTACGCGGTCCCTTGGTGGCGGGTGAACGTCTTTCTTTCATTGCTGGCCGCGCGTCTCGGCGACGAACGGGTTGCCGTGGCAGCGCAGGAGGCCGCGAGGGCGGACCTCCCGGAGTCGCTGCCACGGTTCCGCACGCACCTGGCCATGCACCAGGGGCTGATGCTGGTTCGCGACGGCGATCGGGCCGAGGGTGTGAAGTTGGCGCGAGCGGCGCTGGACGCGCTACCACCCGAAAAACATTCGCTGACTCTCCGAATGCTCATGGATGAGATCGTGGGCCCCGCAACGGCCTCCGCCCGAAGGAAAGGCCGCACCATCAACGACTAGAAACCGTTGACCTCCGCCACTACTGCGTCCATCAGCCACTGATCGTCTCTACTTCCGATGTACGGCAATGGCTTTGGCTCACCGCCAGGGCCGCTTCGTGAAAGGCCTTGATGCGGCCTGTTTCCCGGGAGGTGCGCCAGGTAAGTCGGCCTTGTAGCGGTGGGCCGTCTTCGATGGGCAGGTAGGTGATGCCGGGATAGCCGCGGAAGCAGGAGCCTTCGTCTCCGACGATGAAACCGCCCTTGCCCGCGCCGACCAAACTGATCGCCTCCTGGAAGGTGTCGGCGGGCTCGCCGTGCCGGATCGGGCGGCCACTCGGGGTGAACTGCGGAATGCGGTCGTCCAGCACGATCGCGGGCAGTTCGGTGGGCGCGCCGATCAGCGTGATGTCGGCCAGATCCTCTTGCGTCAGTGCGGTGCGCCGGGCGAGCGGGTGGGTGAGCGGGAGGACGAGCATGCGCGGCAGGGCCCGCAATACCGGTCCGACGGTCAGATCCGGATCCGCGACGGGATAACACACCAGCGCCACGTCGACCAGGTCGTTGCGCAGGGCGGCCACGCTCTCGAAGAGCGGCAGCTCCCGGATCCGCACCTCCGTGCCCGGGTGCTTGCGGCCGAAGGTCTCGGCGGCCTCCATCACGAATTGGCCCGCGCCCGCGCCCGTGAACCCGACCTCGAGGACGCCCGGTATGCCCCGGCCCGCGGAGGTGGCGCGCTCGATCGCCTGCCGAATCAGGTCGTATGCGGGCCGGAGTTCGTCGGCGAATTGCGCACCGACGGGAGTCAAACTCACTCTGCGGCTGGTTCGTTCGAACAGCGGGGCGCCGATGCGCCGTTCCAGGGCCTGGATGGTCTGGCTGACCCGGCCCGTCGACACCCGCAAACGCTCGGCCGCGCGCCCGAAGTGCAATTCGTCGGCCAGCGTCAGGACGGCTTCGATCTCATACCGTTCCATTGCTGCTCCGTCTCGATCAGTTCGCCTCGTACCTCGAGGTTCTCGTATCTACCGCCGCGGCCCCGGATTTGTTCCTGGCCGGGCCGAACTCGCGAACGTTGAGCGAATCTAAACGGTCGTTGCCGAAGACGCCATTGTTCCGCGGCGTCGCACTGCCGATCCTCTAGCTAGTGCCCGGTTCAGCCGCCGGGCACGCGCAGTTGTCTTCCGACAGATAAGGATTTGTTGATGAGTGAGACTCCGGAGCACGTGCTCGTCCTCGGCGCGACCGGCAAGACCGGGGCCCGCGTGGCCCGGCGATTGCGGGAACGCGGCCTACGGGTGCGGGCCGGATCACGGGCGGCCGAGGTGCCTTTCGACTGGGACGACGCACCGACCTGGGCGCCCGCGGTGGCCGGAATCACCGCCGTGTACATCGCCTTCCAGCCTGATCTGGCGGTGCCGGGTGCGCCGGAGGCGGTGCGCGCCTTCGGTGAGGTGGCGGTCGCGGCCGGGGTGCGGCGGCTGGTGTTGCTGTCGGGTCGCGGCGAGGAGGAGGCGCGGGCCGCCGAGCAGGCGCTGTTCGAGTTGGACGCCGACGTGACGGTGGTGCGGTCCAGTTTCTTCGCGCAGAACTTCAGCGAGGGCAACTTCCTGGAGCCGGTGCGGGCCGGGCAATTGGTGCTGCCGGTGGGCGCGGTGCCCGAGCCGTTCATCGACGTGGACGATGTGGCGGAGGTCGCGGTGGTGGCGCTGACCGAGGACGGGCACGCGGGTCAGGTCTATGAGGTGACCGGTCCGCGGTTGCTCACCTTCGCGGAGGCGGTCGCCGAAATGGCCGCGGCCGCCGGTCGTTCCATCGATTACGTGCAGGTGTCACCCGAGGACTACGCCGCCGCGCTGACCGACGAGGGTGTGCCCGCCGAGTTCGTGGACTTCCTCATCTACCTGTTCACCACCGTGCTCGACGGCCGCAACGCGCAGGTGAGCGACGGCGTCGAGCGCGCACTCGGCCGTCCCGCGCGGGACTTCGCGGAGTACGCGAAAACTGCTGCTGCCACGGGTATTTGGGACGCGCCGTGAGAGCGGCTCGCTCGGTCTCGCTGATCATCGCGGCGGTCACGGCCGGACTGACCGCGGGGCTGTTCGCCGGATTCGCCTACGCGGTGATGCCGGGCCTGCGCCGGAGCGGTGATCGCACCTACGTCGAGGTCATGCAGAACATCAACGCCGTCATCCTCAACCCGGTATTCCTGACCATCTTCACGGGCGGGCTGGCGGCGGCATTCGCCGCTGTCGTCACGAACTGGAAGACCGGCGATCCGCGGGTGCGGTATTGGGCCATCGCCGGCTTCGCCTGCTACCTGGTGATGTTCCTGATCACCAGTGGCGCCAACGTCCCGCTCAACGACCAACTTGCCGCCGCGGGCGATCCGGCCGCCCTGGCGGATCCGGCCGTGGTGCGCGACGACTTCGAGGACCCCTGGGTCGGCTGGAACATCGCCCGCGCGCTGGCCAACACCGCGGCGCTGGCCTGCTTCGCCCTGGCCCTGCTGCGGAGCGGACGAACCGCCGTCCGCTAGCGAATCAGGAGCGGACCAGGCGGGCGATGGCGTCGGTGGCCTCTTTGATCTTGGCGTTGGCCTCGGGGCCACCGACGACCGCCGCGTCGACCACACAGTGGCTGATGTGGTCCTCCAGCAGACCCATCGCGACCGCCTGTAGCGCCTTGGTCATCGCGGAGACCTGGGTGAGGATGTCGATGCAGTACTTTTCCTCCTCGACCATCCGCTGGAGGCCGCGCGCCTGTCCCTCGATACGGCGCAGACGCTTGAGGTAGTCGTCCTTGGCGGTGATGTAGCCGTGGGCGGCGTGGTCGTCGTGGCAGGACTGGTCCTGGGTGGTGCTCGTTCCGGGGGATGTCACCGAATCTCTCCTCACTGCCTGCCGGGGTATCGGACCTACTGTTCAATACCCCCCTAGGGTACAATTATTCCATTGTGTTGTCAGGTCTGTGCCGGGCTCGCCGTGACACCGTTCGGTCACGCCAGCCATCGTTCGGCGCCCCGCCGGGCTGCGACGATGCCGCCGATCACCACCACACCGCCCGGCAGTTGAATCGGGGCCGTCGATTCGCCGAGCGGCAACATGACAATGCCACCGGGAACGGCGCGCCGCTCGACGGGATCGGCGACACCGTCCGGTTCCCGCCGATTCGCCGGTCAGCCGAACCGCAAGGCAGGTCCGGCCGAGGGATTATCCGTGACCCGGGTCACTCGACGGCGCGCGTCGAGGGCCCGTCGCGTGAGCCGAACGGGCGGACGGGAGAATCTAGCGCATGAGTTCGCTTCCCCGTCCCGCGCTCGCCGTCATCGGCGGCAGCGGCTTCTACGACTTCTTCGACAACGACGCGACCGATGTCGAGGTCGACACCCCGTACGGCAAGCCGAGCGCGCCGATCGCGATCGGCGAGGTCGAGGGGCGGGCGGTGGCGTTCCTGCCGCGGCACGGCAGGCAACATGAGTACGCGCCGCATACGCTGCCGTACTTGGCCAATATGTGGGCGCTGCGGTCGCTCGGGGTGCGCCGGATCTTCGCGCCGTGCGCGGTCGGCAGCCTGCGCGCGGACTGGGGGCCGGGCACCGTAGGTGTGCCGGATCAGCTGGTCGATCGCACCTCGGGGCGTCCGCAGACCTACTTCGACGGTGGCGGCGTGCATGTGTCCTTCGCCGACCCGTACTGCGATGAACTCCGTTCCGCCGCGATCAAATCCGAAATCGACGAGCTGCCGTTGAAGGCGGGCGGCACGATGGTTGTGGTGCAGGGCCCGCGCTTCTCCACCCGCGCCGAGAGCCGCTGGTTCGCCGGGCAGGGCTGGGACCTGGTGAATATGACCGGTCACCCGGAGGCCGTACTCGCCCGCGAACTCGAAATGTGCTACGCCGCAGTCGCTTTGGTGACCGACCTGGATGCGGGCCTGGAAGAGGGCGCCGGTGTGCACGCGGTCGACGTCTTCGCCGAATTCAAGCGCAACCTGGGACCGTTCAAGGAGTTGATCCGCCGCTCGGTCTCCGCGGTGACCGGGACCGACACCTGCGATCGTTGCCGTGTCCATACCGGGGTGTCGCTGCCGTTCGAACTACCGTGAACTAGGGAGTTCCCCGAGCCGTGCGGGAACTCGGGCGCGGCGCGAACGCGGGGTATGGATGTCATGAAGGTGCTGGTGACCGGCGGGGCCGGTTTCATCGGATCGCATATGCGGCGGGCGTTGATCGGGGCGGGCCACGAGGTGGTCGCGATCGACCTGCTGCACCCCGCTGTGCACGGAGTGGATGCGCAAGCGCCGGAAGGCGTTTCGCGGATCGATGTACGGGATACGGTCGCGCTGCAGCCGCTGTTGCGCGGGGTCGAGGTGGTCTGCCATCTCGCCGCGGTGACCGGGGTCAGCGCCCCCCAGCGCGCCGAACCCGGCTCGGGTCCGGCGGCGCGATCGGGCTCACGCCCGGGGATGGGCCCGCGCCTCGAGCCCGGACTGAGCGCGGCGGAGTTCGCGGCGCATAACGATCTCGGTACCGCGGTCCTGCTCGCGGCCATGGGTCAGGCCGGGATCCGGCGTCTGGTGCTGGGGTCCTCGATCACCGTGTACGGCGAGGGTCGCTACCGGATGGTGCACGGTGGGCCGTTCTTCCCCGGACTGCGGCTGCGCGCCGACCTGGATCGCGGCATGTTCGACCATCGGGCGCCGCGCACCGGTGAGGTGCTCACCTGGGAGCCGGTCGGGGAGGAAACGCCCCTGCGGCCCCGCGGTTTCTACGCGGCGAGCAAGGTGGCGCAGGAAAACTATGCCTTCGCCTGGGGTCTGGCCACCGGCGCCGTCGTGACCGCATTGCGATACCACCAGGTGTACGGCCCGGGCGCACACTTCGGCCTGCCCGCCCTTTTCCGGGATGCCCTCGCCGCGGGCCTCGCACCGCGGGTTTTCGAGGACGGTGGTCAGATGCGGGATTTCGTGCACGTGGACGATGTCGTCGCCGCCACCGTCGCCGCCGTGGAGCGCGCGCTGCCCGGTTTCGTCCCCCTGAACATCGCCTCCGGCCATCCGGTCAGTCTGTGGCAGGTCGCCTCGATCATGTCCAGAGCCCGCGGCGGACCAGCGCCGATCGTGACCGGCCAATACCTCCTGGCCGATGTCCGTCACTTCGTCGCCGACCCCGAACGCGCCAAACGCGCCCTCGATTTCACCGCGGCCATCACCCCGGCCCAGGGTCTCGCCGAATTCGCCGCGCCCTCCACCGAACCCGCCGCCACCTGACCGAAGCCGCGTGCGGCTAGGCATTCGATTCGTGGGATGCGGGGTCGCGGAGGACGGTCAGCTGGACGAGGGCGAACTCGGGGATCTGTGCGCCGGGGGTGCCGCCGGGGAGCGGGGAGATCTCCACGTCGGCGGTCATCCAGGCGCCGGATTCGGTGGCGAAGCGAACCGCGGGGAGGGCGTGTGCGCCCGCACCGTCCCGAATCGCGGTGCGGGCATCGAGGATTCGGGCGCGGTCGGCCGGGTGGGGCAGGGTGCGCTCGTCGATACCGCCGGACCACAAGAGGCCGGGGACGGGTTCGCTGACCCAGCGGATCAGGCGGACCTGCGCGATATCGACGATGGCGAGATAGAGGTCGGGTGTAGTGCGGCGCAGTAGGTCGATAGTGCTGGCCTCGAAGGTTTTTCGTTGCGGCGGCACACTGTCGGTGACATCCACGGCCACTCCCCGCCAGTCGGCGCGGTCGGCGTCGGCGTTGCGCGCGACGAGCAGCAGCGAGCGCAGGCCCGCGGCCGTGCGCACGGTGGCGGTGCCCAGCCAGCGGGAACCCGGTTCGGAGCGGGCCATCAGGGCGATGAATTCCAGTGCCCCGTCGAAACGTTCGATGGATTCGAAGGGTTCGGCGCCGAACCAGCGGGTGCGGAATCGCTCGAAATCCGGGCCGAGTGCCCGCGGGAGCGTCTCCAACAGCCGGTCCCGTGTGTCGACACGGAACGGCGCCACCCCCGGTTCGGGCGCGGCCACCCCACCGACCCATAACTTCACCGCGTGCACCCGCCCGTCCGGCCCCGTCACCGGCACCGCCCGTGCGCTCTGCTCCGACCACGCATGCCGGGACCTGGGCAGCGTGCGGTCCACGACCGCCCCGCAAGCGTGCGCCGACTCGACGATGGGCCGCAGCCGCGCGGGAATCGCCCTGTCGAACGACTTCCACGACTTCGGCGTGGTCCCGGCCCACACCAGCGACCAGGTCCCGACCGGCCCGAGTGTTTCGACCAGCGCCCAGCGCCCGATATTCACCTGCACCCCATCCCGAGCTCGAAGTACCGCACCATTGATAGCCGGTGCATATGGTGCCCGATCCGAAGGTGAGCAGGCGACGAAGCCGCGCCTATCACAGCGCGGCACCGCGCATTCGGTTACCCGCTGGATCAGTGCGCAAACGCGGCGGCGTGGGTGCGGGCCCACCGTTCGAAGGTATGCGGGTCGCGGCCGGTCACCTCGCGCACGGTGGGGTAGACCTGCGATTCGTCCAGCTTGCCGTCGATGAAGAAGCTGACGAACGCGTCGACATACGGTTGCGGCATCGTGGCCTCGAGCTCCGCCCTGGTCTCGGCATCGGTGAGTTCCTCGGCGACCAGTGGCCGCCCGAGCACCTCGGCGAGTACGGCGACCTGTTCGGCCGGGCGCAGCGCCCGTGGCCCGGTCAGGTCGAGGATGCGGCCGTCGAGCCCGCCCTCGGTCAGCGCGACGGCGGCCACCGTCGCGATATCGGCCGGATCGATCGCCGCCACCGCGACACCGGGGAACTGCACCCGGACCCGGTCGCCCGCCGCCAGCTGCGGCAGCCAGCGCAGCGCATTGGACATGAACGACCGCGGCCGCAGAAACGTCCACGCCATACCGGATTCCCGCACCGCGCGCTCGGACAGCGTCATATACCGCGACACCGCGTTATCCAAATCCTCCAGTGCCGCCGACCCGCTGGAGAGCAGCGCGATCCGTTGCACCCCGGCCTTTTTCGCAAGCGCCAGTGTCTCGGCCATATCCGCGTAGCCGGGCATCAGGAATATGCCGTCCACACCGTCGAGCGCATCGACGAGACTCTCAGGCTTGTTCAGATCGCCGGTCACGGCCTCGACCCCCGCGGGCAGTGCCGCGCGCGCCGGATCGCGCACCAGCGCCCGCACCCGCTGCCCCGACTCACTCAGCTCGGCAACAAGCTCTGTACCGATATTCCCGGTCGACCCGGTTACCAGAATCATCCCGTTCTCCTTATCCGCGACACCCGAACTCGTCTGATGGCCAAGGTGATTCGGCGTGACGCACACGCCCTGGTGTCAGCGGCCGCCCGGCGCTCGGCGGAAACGCGGCCCACCCGGCACCGCGACCGACAACCCGCCCGCCACTGTAGGCCGCCTGGGATCTCGATGTCGGCTGCCATATCGGACTAGGCTCGCGCCGTGGACACCCCCCTGCGGCTCGAGGTCATCATCGCCAGCGTGCGCCCGGAGCGATTCGCCCCGGTGGTCGCCGATTGGTTCCTGCGTACCGTCCGGGCGGATCCCGAATTCGATACCGGCGTCATCGATCTCATCGATACCCCGCTGCCGCTGAACCTCACCGACACCCCGGTGGTCGCGGCCTATCGGGCGCGGTTGGCGGCCGCCGATGCGTTCGTGGTGATCACCTCGGAGTACAACCACGGGTACCCGGCCTCGTTGAAGACGGCCATCGACAGCGCGAAGCGGGAATGGCGCGCCAAGCCCATCGGATTCGTCGCCTACGGGGGGCTGTCCGGTGGTCTGCGCGCGGTCGAACAACTCCGGCAGGTGGTCGCCGAGGTCCACATGGTCTCGGTCCGCGAAACCGTCAGCTTCCACCAGGCCAAGCGCGCATTCGATGCCGCGGGCGAAACACAGGACGGTGCTGCCATCGACGCCGCGGGCCGCATGCTCCGCCAACTCGCCTGGTGGGCTCGTACTCTGCGAACCGCACGGACCACCGATCCCTATCCCGGCTGATATCGCCACCGGCGGCGGCGCGGGGGGAGTTGGACTTACTGCGGCTGCATGACGCGACGTCCGCGCGGATGTCCGATGTAGGTGGCCTCGCGCGGAATCGAGACCAGCGTGAGGTCGACCTGGGCGCTGCCCGTGCGCAGCACCACATGGTTGCCGATCGCGCCGGGCTGGTGGATCGACAGATCCGGCCGGGTCGCGGGCCAGCCCATGGGATCGCCGGTCACATAGATGGTGGTGACACCGGCGTGTGGCGCGGGCGCCAGCACCCCGTCCACCACGGTCGCGGTGAAACCCGCGTCGGATTGGTGGGTTTCGACCGCGATGGTCAGCCGCTCCGGGTTCCCGATGGTCTGCACCAGGTTCTCCCAGGCATGCGCCCGGTCGGTCCGGATCAGGATCCGCTCGCCCACCGCGAGCGCCCGGAACACCAGCTGCTGGGCGAGATACAGCTCGCCCGCGACGTAGACGGTGGAGATACCGGTGCCGACGATGCGGACCGCCACACCCTGGTTCTCCTCGTCCGAGCCGATCAACTGGCCGCACCCCGAGGACGGCAGATGCAGCGCGCCGATCACGTCGATCGGGTACTCGGTCATCGGCACCGTCTCGTCGACACCGGGCACCGCGAGCGGCAGGTGGGCGAGCAATCCGTCCCGATGCCGTCCGGCCATCGAAACCATGCCCTTGAGGCTGCCGCGCTCCGGTAGTTCTCGGGCGGTGAGTCGCCAGGCCGCGCCGATGCTGACCGATTCGGCAGAGCTTCCGGGACGCAGCCGCACCGCGACCGTGGTGCCGCGCGACGGCGCCACCCACAGTTGAGCCAGCAGATCCGAACCGAGTTGTTTGGGGTCGACCGCGCTACCGATATTGACCGCATTGCCGATCTCGGCATAGCGCCAGCGCTGGGTCAGGGTGCGCGGGTCGAAACCCGAGGTGATCTGCAGGACCGCTTTGCGGATCTCCGGCGCGGTCAGGATGCGCGCACTGCAGTCGGCATCTTCGAGCGCCCGCATAACCCGTTGTGTCGCAATGGTTACCGCGCGCGAGGCGCCCTCGCTGCCGCCGCCGCGCCGGGCCGCGGCCTCGGGGCAGGCGATGGCGTCGAAGCTGATGGCCAGCCACACCGCGCGGTGGGCGGTGGCGGGCAGCGGGCCGAGCAGCGATTCGTAGATCTTGCCCGCGGGAGTGCCCGCACGGCTGCGGTGTCCGTGGCTGATGATGTCGATGCCGCTGAGCAGAATGTCGTGCTGGCTGAGGCATTTCGCGAGTTCGGGCAGCGGCAGCAGGTGGGAGGCGTGCACGGTGCTGCTGGAGATCCGGGTCAGTCCGCCGCGCGGGGGCAGCACCTCGACCACGGTGACGACCCGGCTGCCGTCCCAGTACAGACCGAGCGAACGATCGTCGGGGCCGCGGAAGTCGATGGTGTCGCCGATTTCGTAGTCGCGGTGAGTGAGATAACGCCACCACGTGCCGATCCAGTCCAGCATGGTCCGCTTCGCGATGGGGATCAGCGGCAGCAGCGCGGCGAACACCGCGATGGCGAGCGACGGCCATTCTCCGAGCCCGGCGATCAGCGCGAACAGTCCGGCGAAAAGCCCAATCACCTGCCCTACCAGCAGATTTTGCAGTGAGATGCGACCAAAGAGTGGGCGCGGCCCCGCTCCGGTGGCTTCGGCCATCATCGTCCCCCAAGTACCCGATATCGACCGCTTCCTACCGGCCGAGCTGAACAAGAGTCCTCGGGAACTGTACTGTGTTCCGCGAACGCGAGCACTGTCCGGGGGAGAGAAAATGCCTTCAAAACCCACTACACGCTGGCAAGTCAGCGGCTACCGTTTTCTGGTCCGCCGTATGGAGCATGCCCTGGTGCGCCGGGACGTACGCATGCTGCACGACCCCATGCGTTCGCAGTCCCGCGCCTACGCGGCCGGGCTGGTGCTGGCCTGCGTCGTGCTGGCAGGCTGTGGCATTCTCGCGCTCCTGCGCCCGCAAGACAAGATCGGTCAGAACAAGCTGCTGATCGGCAAGGAGTCCGGCGGCGTCTACGTGGTGATCGACGACGTGGTACACCCCGCGCTGAACCTCGCCTCGGCCCGGCTGGCCTCGGGGGAGTCCGGTAAGGCCGTGATAGTCAAGGAATCCGAGCTCGGGAAGAAGCCGCGCGGTCAGCTCATCGGCATCCCCGGAGCCCCCGCCGCACTGCGCTACGACAAGGATGGCAACGGCCGGGCCTGGACCGTCTGCGATGTGCTGAAGGTCGACGGCAGTAAGGATCTGACCACCTCGGTGCTGGCCGGGAATCCGCAGCTGGGCGAGAAGGCCTCGGTGCTCGGCAGTGACCAGGCGCTGCTCGTCAAGGCCAAGGACACCGTCTACCTGGTCTACGACAAGAAGCGGGCGCGCGTCGATATGACCAACCGCGCCGTCACCGATGCGCTCGGCATCACCGGCGCCACCCCGCGTCCGGTCGGCGAGGGCATGCTCAACACGATTCCCGAGGTACCGGCGATCGAGCCGCCGAAGATCGTCAATCCGGGTGGTTCGGTGAGCTATCAGGTCAACAACCATCGAATCGCCGACGTGGTCCAGGTGCCCTCGGAACCGGACAAGTACTACGTGGTGCTCCAGGACGGTCTGCAGGAGATCTCCCGGCTCACCGGCGACATCATCCGCAACGCGGCGAATCGCACGCCCTCGGAGAACACCCGCATCGGCGAGGCGGACCGCACCTACGCCCCGGTCTCGCAGGCGCTGAAGGTCGCCGACTACCCGGAGCGCGCGCCCTCGATCGTCGAGATCAAGGACAAGCCGATCAGTTGCCTGTCGTGGAAGCCGATTCCGGCCGCCGCGGATAACAAGGACGGCGGCCGGGCCGCCGAGCTGTCCGTGATCGCCGGTGTGGCACTGCCGATTCCGGACAATGCCAAGCTGGTGCCGCTGGCGCAGGCCGACGGTTCGGGCCCCAACGCGGACTCGGCGTACATCCCGCCGGGCACCGGCGCCTTCGTGCAGACCACCGGCATCGAACCGGACAGCCGCCGCAAGGACAGCATGTTCTACATCGCCGACACCGGTGTCCGGTACGGCATCAAGAACGCCGATGCGCAGAAGGCGCTCGGGCTGGATAGCGAGTCCGGGGTCGAACCGGAGCCCGCGCCGTGGCCGATCGTCGGCCTGCTGGCCTCCGGCCCCACGCTGGGCAGGGAAGAGGCCATGGTCGCCCACGACGGCGTCGCACCGGACCCGTCGCCCGCGAAGCAGACGGTGGGTAACAGCTCGAATTGACATCCTCTCCCGCTTAAAGGCCGGAGATTCCTACCAGCGCCGTGCGGCGCTCTCGGTGGGTTCCTGCTTCGCCACGCTGCGCCGGAACAGGTTCCGGTCTTACCTGCGCTCCACAAGCGTTTCGTCTCTCCGCCTGCCCGGCGGCGAGAATGTTCAGTGCTGCGTTCACATCCCGGTCGTGGATAGCGCCACACCGGCACGTCCACGAACGGACCGACAAAGATTTCTGCCCGTCGAGCGCCCCGCACCGCGAGCACAGTTGCGACGAGGGGAAGAACCGGTCGACCTTGGCGAAGTACCGCCCGTACCGGACGGCTTTCTCCTGCAACATCCGGGTGAACATCGACCATCCGGCATCGTGCACCGACTTCGCCAGGCGGGTCCGCCCAAGCCCCTTCACACACAGGTCCTCGACATACACCGCTTGGTTTTCGCGGATGATCGCCGTGGAATGTTTGTGCGCGAAATCGCGGCGCATGTCGGCCACCTCGGCGTGCGCCCGAGCCACCTTGATCCGGGCCTTGCCCCGATTGTTCGATCCCTTCTGTTTGCGCGACAGGCTCCGCTGGGCCTTGCGGAGTTTACGTTCGGCGCGCCGCAGGAACCTCGGCGATGCGATAGTCTTCCCGTCACTGCAAACCGCAAACGTCACCAGCCCCAGGTCGATACCGACCTCCGTAACACGTTCGGGCAGTGCCTCGTTGGTGACCTCGACCACGAACGACGCAAAGTACCTTCCCGCACTGTCCTTGATCACCGTCACGCTCGACGGTTCGGACGGAAGTTCCCGCGACCACGAGACCCTCACCTCGCCGATCTTCGGCAACCGCAGCCTGCCGCCATCGGTGACCGCGAAGCGGGCATTGCGAGTGAACCTGATGGACTGTCGACTATCCCGGCGTGACCGAAACCGGGGCAGACCGAGCGTGGCACCCTTGCGTTTCCCGGAGACTGACCGAAAGAAGTTGCGGTAGGCGGTATTCAAGTCAGCCAGGGCCTGCTGCAACACGACGCTGGATACCTCACCCAGCCACGCCCGCTCCGGTGTTTGCTTCGCCGCCGTCAACGCCTGCGACAACTCCGCATCGGTCACATACGGCAGTCCGGCCCGGCGTGCACCTTCCCGTGCGGCGAGCGCGTCGTTGTACACCACCCGTGCGCACCCGAACGCCCGCGCCAACAAGACCTGTTGGCCCGGTGTCGGGTAGATACGGAACCGATATCGCAGGTGCACTCCCAGATCGTATCGGTGGCCTATGGCAGCGCAGCGACATTCGCACTGGTAAACACTGCATTTTCGTACTTCACGCACGCTTGGTTTTCCGTGACGAAGTACCGGCATCGAGTGTTCACCGCCCGGCACCTGGAACGAACGGAGGAGACCATGCGAGCCGTGCGCGCGGACTTCGATTGCGAGCTCATCGCGTTCAACGGCAAGTCCGACCATGTGCATCTTCCCGTGAACTTCCCGCCGAAGGACGCGCTGTCGAAACTGGTGAACTCACTCGAGGGTATGTGGCACTACTGGCGTGTTCAACGGTTGTGGTCAGGGTCGTACTTCGCCGGATCGGTCGGTGGTGCCCCGATTTCGGTGCTGCGGCAGTACATCGAACGGCAGCAGTCCGGTCCAGGGCACGCCCGGGCCTCCCGTGCGGGGCCTTCACCACCACCCTAAGAGCGGCGCACTGGCCCACGAGCAGTAGCCGGGCCGGGCGTTAATCGCCCGGCATACCAACGGATTTCGTTTCCGCCTCGCGCAGTGCGGCGACCTCGGCGCGCAGCGCGCGGATCTCGGAGATCAGTACGCCGATCTCCCTGTCGGTGTTCTCGACATTGGCCTCGACAGACTTCAGCTGATCCATGACCCAGCTGGTCGTGGTGCCGATCGCGAAACTGATCAGGCCGATGCCGAAGGTCATCAGGATCAGCGAGATCAACCGGCCTTGGGTCGTCACCGGATACACGTCGCCGTAGCCGACGGTGGTCACCGAGACCATCGACCACCACAGCGCGTCACCGAAATTGTGGACCTTGCTATCGGCGGCACCGTATTCGGCATCGAAGAAGGCCAGGCTGCACAGCACCAGCACCAGCACCGAACTTGCCCCGACGACGACCGACAGCCGGGCCCGGGTCGCGGTATTGCGATTCAGCGTGCCGAGTACCAGCATCGCGGCCCGCAGCAGTCGCAGCGGACGAAACGGTGGCAGCACCACGATCAGCAGGTCCACCGGATGGGTGCGCACGAACCGCCACCGATTCCCGGACAACCACAGCCGGGTCGCGAAATCCACCGCGAACAACACCCAGATCAATACGTCGATCCTGGTGAGCCAGGCATCGAGCCGTGGCGATGCACCGGTATCGAGCACATGCCAGGCGTAGACGCCGAGGAAGAGTACGGCCAGCACCAACATCGGGATGCTGGTCGCTCGCTCCCAGGACTGCCTGCGAGTGAGTATCGGATGTGTTTCGGCCATCGGACTACCTGTGTCGATCGGGTGCGGCAAAGGGAATACCGCCGGTTCGGTCGTCGACGCTACAGGTGTGCAGCGAGCAGGATCCTCACGCCAGCAAATCGAAGAAATGACCGGAGGGTTGTCCGTGGACGACGACGAACACCAAGTGTGGGAGTTCGCGGTGGGACTCGGGCTCCCCGATGCGACCGGGCCCGGCTCCCTTGACGGCGACGGGATTCACCCGATTGCGCTGGCGCTCGAAGAGAGTGCCCATCGGATCCGCGGAGTGAACCGTATCCCGTGCTACACCGCGTTCGGGCCGGTCGCCGCGTTCGATGAGTTCGCTCAGCGCGCTTGGGGGGACGCGTACGACCCGGCGCGCGTCCCAGTCGAATGCCGTCTCGCCGTCTATGTGACCGATGACGAGCTGGACGAACTGGTGCTGGCGGTCGCCGAGGACCTCGGCATCGACGAGGACGGATACTCGACGGCAGTGGACCGGAAGATCACCCTCGGCTTGCGGGCCATTTCGCTGGAATCTCCAGAGAACAGCTTCTACCAGCACCTCGTAGATCAGTATCGGGATGTCGCGATGCGGAGAAGCCTCGGGTTGGCAGTTGACACTTCCAACCCGAGGCGCTCGTAACGCGCGGACTCAGGATCCGCCGGTCGGGTCGTCGACGCTACAGGTCCGCTGCCACGGACAATATCGGTGTTCGAATCAGGCCGGAAAATCGCGAACTCATGGAACCGATCTTGGTCGGCGGACGTCCAACCATATTGACGGGTCGAGTTTGGGCGCCGACGGAATTCGACGGCGAATCCTGCTGCAGCGCAAGGAGATTCTTGCCGCCCCGAGGCGAGACTCGTCTGGGATGGCATCAGCCGTCCAGATGATCAACAGGAGGAGCGGAACATGAACAGGATCTACCGGGCCGTCGCATCGCTCGCGGTGGTGGCTACGGCAGGTGTGGGACTGGGAGCAGCCGGGGTCGTGGCCGCCGGAGCGGCGAACGCATTGACGAAGAGTGAGTGCAACGTCGAGGCGGCACAGAAGCAGCGCAACTTCGATGCTCGCCAGGACCCGACGGCAACCCATGCCACGTATCCGCAGTACTACTGCTATGTCAGCCACCGCGATCGACAGGGCAACGAGGTTTACGTGGTCGGCGTGCGGTACGTCAACAGCTAGGGCTGCTGCCCTGCGGATAGCGTGAAAGGGTTCCGGTGCGAGTCACCGGAACCCTTCGTGTTGTCTGGACCCAGCTGCTATCACATATCGTCGTCGGAGACGCCGAAGCGGCGACGGATCGGGAAAGAGGCGAGGTATCCGAGGATCAGCGCGCCCGCGATGACACTCGTGCCGATCAGCGCGACATCGCGGGCCCGGTTGTCCGGCGGCGGCGGTGCGACGGGCACCGCGAGCTGCTGGCTCTTGGACGGGGTCGGGGTCTTGGGTGGCAGCGGCCCGGTCACCTCCTCGGTCAGCGCCGCGATCGGATCGACCGCGCCGTAACCGATGTACTTGTTCCACCCTTCGGCCGGGGCGTGCGCGGTGGCCTGGATGCGTTTCATCACCTCGCGCGCACTCAGCTCGGGGAAGCGCGCACGAACCAGCGCGACCACCCCGGACACGATCGGGGTGGCAAAGCTGGTGCCGCTGATTGCGCCCTGCTCACCACGCTGATTGACGGCGCCGACCGCGGTGCCGTCGCTACGCGGATTGAGCGAGACCATATTCTCGCCCGGTGCGGCCACACTCAGCCACGGTCCCGCAACCGTGAACTTCGACGGTGCGCCGTTGGAATCGATCGAACCGACCGACAGGACGTACTCGTCCCATCGTGCGGGCACAACATTGACCGTGACGTTGCTCCATGGGTCGGCGGTCGGATCCAGCGGATCGATTACTTGGTTCTCGGTTTTGCAGGCGTCCTCGGCGTTGCCCGCGGCGACCACGACGACAACATCGCGGTCGACGGCGTATTGCAGTGCCGCTCCGATAGCACCGTCGACGTTCTTATCCGGTCCGCACCAGACCTCGGAAATGTTGATGACGGTGGCGCCCTTGTCCACCGCGCGGACGATCGCGGACGCCATGGTGCCGAGATTGCCGTAGCTGTCCGGAAATTCGTCGGGCGACTTCTCCTGGGATCGACCTTCCTTCTGATACATCTTGCTGGTCTGGCGAATCGTCATGATTTGTGCCTCCGGCGCGACCCCGGCAAACCCCTGGCCGTCCTCCTGGGAGGCGGCGATCAACCCCGCGACGAAGGTTCCGTGCCCATCGCAGTCCTCGGTGCCATCGCCCACGTTGGCCACGAAATCACCCTCGGCCCGCAGACCTGGCAGGCGCGGATGGCGCGCCACCCCGGTGTCGATTACCGCGACGACCTGGCCTGCACCCTTGGAGAACTTCCAGGCCCGTTCCAGGTCGAGGGAGCGTTGGGCGGTCGGGATGGTGGGCCCGTCGCCGCCCGTCACAATGTCCGCGCAGTTGGAATTCGGTGGCCGCTCGGTCTTTTGGGGCGGCGCCGCCGGATCACCTGCCGGGCGCAGCGCCGGATTCACCGCGGGCGGGCGATCGGCATGTGCGACACCGTGACCCGAGCCCAGCCCGAACGACGAGCTCAGCCCGAGTGTCACCGCGACCGCGGCGACGCGCAGTCCCGCTTTCACAGCCCGCGGACGAGTGAGTAGAGCGAGGCCACCCAGAACACCAGCGGCAGCACGGCGGCGACGAAGGCGTATTCGAGCAGTTCGACGCCGCGCCGCATCGGCGGCGTGGCCGACTGGTTCGGAATGATGATGCCGAGGATCAGCGCCGCGACCAGGATCAACATGGCCGCGCCGAAGACGGCCAGCGGCATCTCCATTTCGAAACCGGCTCCCACCAACATGATCAGCACGATCGACGCGCCGCCCGAGATCAGCACGACCGCCTGCTCGGCGCCCGCATAGGTGCGGCTGCGGAACATCAGCACCGCCGCGCAGACCAGCGCGAGCGCGATGCCCTGCCAGTAAGGGTCTTTCGACTCCGGGTCGGTGGCACAGAGTGCGCCCGCCACGGTGACCAGCGTGGTGGCCGACACCAGACCGGCCAGGTACATGCGGGCCCGTTCCGACTTCACCCGCAGTGCGTCCATGGTGGGCAGCGCGCGGTGATCGTCGGGATCGTCCTCGGTCGGGTCGATCGGGGTGCCGGGGGAGGGCACCGGCGGCAGCGGCAATTTGGCCAGCAGCATGGACATTCGTGGCGAGAGCGACAGCCCGGCCAGGCCGAGCGCCGCCGCGACCGCGCCGATGGCCTTCAGCGGCTGGTCGGTGAGCAGCCCGACCAACGCCGCCGGGACGGCGTAGACCGCGAGGGTGGCCACGCCGATGAACAGCGCGAGCCCGACGCCGGTGACGCGCCAGGCGAGAATCGCCGTCGCGCCGAGCAGCGCGGCGCCGAGCAGAATGTGCGCCCAGCCGTAATCATCGGGGACGTAGAGCATTCCGGCGCTGAAGGCCGGGGGTAGCGCGCACCCGCCGAGTACCAGCGCCGTGGCGGTATCGCCGTACATCCTGCTCAGCACCATGCCCGCGACCACGAGCAGGATCGCCACGCCGAGCGCGATGGAGCCGCTCACCCACACCGGCAACGAACCGGGCGAGAGCAGCAGCCCGAGGCAGCCGACGATCATTGTGACAGCGGCCAGCACCGAACCGGTGATCCGCGCGATCTTCGGGGTCCAGCTGCGGTAGTGGTCGGCGTCGGCGATCGCGACGTTGTACATGATGTCGTCGAACAGCGGCGTCGGCGCGATATGCGAGGCGCTCTCCAACATGAGCAACTCGCCGTCACGCACGCCGTGCTCACCGAGGCTGAGCGAATTGGAGAACGGGGGGTGGCCGATTCGGGCCAGCACCCATTCGGCGGGTTCGAAACGCTCACCCTCGTTGTCGAAATCATTGGTGCGGCTGTGCTGGGCGACCATATCGACGACACTCGGGATCACCAGCGCGACCGGCACGTCGACCGGGATCGCCATATCCACCTGGGTGTGCTTCGCCAGAATGGTGACCCGGGCCAGATCCGGCGCGCGAACGATCCCGCGAGAGGAGTCTTCGTCGATGTGGTCAAGGCGCGCGTGCGTCAAGCTTCCCCCAACTCGGTCTTCTACCTCGTATTTCCGCTGACGCGCGCCGTGGGCGGCGAGGTTGCGAACCCTGGCGTCCGGACAGCAGAATGCTGGTCGAACTGTACGACATGTCGGCTGTGCGCTCTACACTGAGGCCGAAAGTTGCAGCATGCAAAAGGGGGATTTCTCGTCCGATGAGTACCGTCCGGTTCCAACGCCGTGCCCGTCGGGAGATGCCCCGCACCCCCGGCGGCGAGGTCACACTACAGCCGCCGCCCGAAATCCCCAGGGTGACACCGGGCAATCTGCTCATGAAGCTGATGCCGCTCGTGATGGTGATCGGCATGCTCGGCATGATGGCGCTGATGTTCACCCAGGGTGGCGGTATCGCGTCGAACCCGATGAGCATGATGTTCCCGGTCATGATGCTGTTCTCCATGATCGGCATGTTCGCGGGCCAGGGTGGGGGTAAGGGCGCGAAAGCGGCCGAGGCGAACGAGGATCGCAAGGATTACCTGCGCTATCTGGACCAGGTACGTAAGGATGTCGACGAGACCGCCGCGCAGCAGCGCGCGTCCGTCGAGTGGAGCCACCCCGAACCCGCCCTGATCTGGATGCTGGCCGGGACCAGCCGGATGTGGGAGCGGCGCGCGGGTGATAAGGACTTCTGCCACGCGCGCATCGGCATCGGCGGTCAGCGCCTGGCCACCAGGTTGGTCGCCCCCGAAACCGGTCCGGTCGAAGAGTTGGAGCCGATCGCGGCGGTCTCGCTGCGCCGCTTCGTGCGAGCCCACTCCACGGTGCCCGACCTGCCGACCGCGATCGCGGTCAAGGGCTTCGCGACCATCGCACTGGACGGCGACCGCGGCGAAGCGCGCGATATGACTCGCGCAATGCTGTTGCAGCTATGCATGTTCCAGGCGCCCGACCAGGTGCTGGTGGTCGTCGTCGCGGGCCCGGATACGGCACGCGAATGGGAGTGGACGAAGTGGCTCCCGCACACCCAGCACCCCGATGCCCAGGACGGTATCGGCACCCAGCGCATGTTCTACGGCTCGATCCGGGAGGCGATGGCGGGCCTGCATCCGTTGCTGGCCAACCGCGTTCGCTACTCGCGTAACCAGCCGGCCAACGCCAACCTGGTGCATATCGTCATCGTCGTCGACGGCGGTCTGCTGGAGGCCGAGGACGATCAGCTGCGTGAATCCGGGTTCGAGGGCGTCACCATTATCGACCTGTGCGGCTACGCGCCGCGGCTGGCGGTATCGCGCGGCATCAAGATGGTGATCGAGAACGGCGAATGCGTCGGCCGCGGCGCCACCGGCAATCAGGAGCGTTTCGCGCTGATCGACCGGATCAGCAGCCAGCAGGCTCAGCAGGTGGCACGACGGCTCGCGCCGTACCGCGCGGCCACCCAGCGCAGCAGCGACGTCGAGACCGAGGACACCGAGGTGATCTCGACCTGGGCGCAGTTGATGAACCTGGGCGATATCGGCACGTTCAACCCGGAGCACGCCTGGCGGCCACGTTACGGCCGGGAGCGGCTGCGGGTGGCGTTCGGCGTCGGCGCCGACGGACTGCCGGTGGAACTCGATATCAAGGAAGCCGCCGAGAGCGGTATGGGTCCGCACGGTTTGTGCATCGGCGCAACCGGTTCCGGTAAGTCGGAGTTCCTGCGCACCCTGGTACTCAGCCTGTTGGCCACACATTCACCCGATCAGCTGAACCTGGTTCTCGTCGACTTCAAGGGTGGCGCGACATTCCTCGGCTTGGACGGGGTGCCGCATGTGGCGGCCGTCATCACCAACCTGGAAGAGGAAGCCGACCTCGTCGACCGTATGCGCGACGCCCTGGCCGGTGAAATGAACCGGCGCCAGGAAGTTCTGCGTCAGGCGGGTAACTTCGCCAATGTCTCCGAGTACGAGAAGGCACGCGCCGCGGGCGCCGATCTGGACCCGCTGCCCGCGTTGTTCGTGGTGCTCGACGAATTCTCCGAACTGCTCACCCAGCACCCGGATTTCGCCGAACTGTTCGTAATGATCGGTCGACTGGGTCGCTCGCTGCACGTACACCTGCTGCTCGCCTCACAGCGCCTGGAAGAGGGCAAGCTGAAAGGTCTGGAGAGCCACCTCTCCTATCGCATCGGTCTGAAGACCTTCTCCGCCAACGAATCCCGTCAGGTGCTCGGTGTGCCCGACGCCTACAACCTGCCCGGCGTCCCCGGTGGTGGTTACCTGAAGTCGGATTCCGGCGAGATCCAGCGCTTCCAGGCTTCCTACGTATCCGGCCCCTACGTCGGTGGCGGTTCGCAGCGCGAGGTCACCAGCGCGGGTATCGCGGGCGGCGAGATCGATGTGAAGGCACGGCCTTTCACCGCGCACCACGTGGATTTCCGGGCCGCCGACCGGATTCCGCTGCCCGCGGAGCCCACACACGAGCCGGAGGAACATCACTCCGAGGACGGCGATCAGATCTCCAACCTGAACATGCTCGTCTCCCGCATCCACGGGTACGGCCGTCCGGCGCACGAGATCTGGCTGCCGCCGCTGGATGATGCGCCGACCATGGATCAGCTCATTCCGCGCTCGATCCTCACCGGCGAATACTCGCCGTTGGCGACGCTGCGCGCCCCGATCGGCATCGTCGACCGTCCGTACGACCAGCGGCGCGATCCGCTGGTGGTCGACCTGTCCGGTTCCCGCGGCAATGTCGCGGTGGTCGGCGGTCCGCAGTCCGGCAAGTCGACCGCGCTGCGCACCCTGATCATGGCGATGTCCATGACCCACACCGCCGAACAGGTGCAGTTCTACTGCCTCGACTTCGGTGGTGGCACGCTCGCCAGTCTGGAGGGTCTGCCGCATGTCGGTTCGGTGGCCAGCCGGCTGGATGAGGACAAGGTGCGGCGCACCGTCGCCGAGATGGCCACTATCGTGCGCCAGCGCGAGGCCCGCTTCCGGGCGCTCGGCATCGAGTCGATGACCGAGTTCCGGCGACTGCGTTCGGTCGACCCGTCCAGCAGCCCGGCCGCCGCCGGTGCGCACGAGGACCCGTTCGGCGACGTGTTCCTGGTGATCGACGGCTTCGCCTCGATTCGTGAGGATTTCGACGCGCTCGAGCAGCCGATCATGAACCTTGCGGTGACCGGCCTTTCGTACGGCGTGCACGTGGTGATCGCGCTGAACCGCTGGGCCGCCGCGCGCCCCGCACTGAAGGACCAGATCGGCACCCGCATCGAGCTGCGCCTGGGTGACCCGATGGACTCCGACCTGGGCCGCAAATTCGCCGCGCTGGTGCCGCAGGGCCGCCCCGGCCGCGGTATGACGCCGGAGTGCCTGCACATGCTGACCGGCCTGCCGCGCATCGATGGCAGCGCCGATCCGGCCACCCTGGGCCAGGCCGTCGTCGACGCGGTGTCGACCATCGCCCGCCTTACCCCGGGCCGGGCGGCGCCCGCAGCCCGTATGCTGCCCGAGGTGCTGCCGCGCGAACAGCTGCTTTCGCTCGCCGGGAACTGGCCTTCGCAGCTCGATCAGAACCTGAAGTCCATGCGAATTCCGATCGGTATCAACGAATCCGAGCTCGCTCCGGTCTACATCGACTTCAACGAGAGCCCGCACTTCATCATCATCGGCGATACCGAGTCCGGTAAGACGACGCTGCTGCGCTCACTCATCGAGGGCATCGCGGCCTCGAACTCGCCGAATCAGGCGCGCTTCATCATGGGCGACTACCGGCGCAGCATGCTCGGTCTGGTGCCCGACGGATACCTCGCGGGCTACGGTTCGACGGCGCCACAGTTCACCCAGAACATGGCCGACCTGGCCGCCTATGTCAGCCAGCGCACGCCGGGTCCCGATGTGACACCGCAGCAGCTGCGCGACCGCTCCTGGTGGAGCGGCCCGGAGCTCTACGTCATCATCGACGACTACGACCTGGTCGCCACCTCCATGGGCAACCCCACTTCGGTACTGGTGGAACACCTTCCGCACGCCCGAGACCTCGGCTTCCACCTGATCATCGCGCGGCGCTCCGGCGGCGCGGCCAGGGCCATGTACGAGGCCACCATGGCGCGCATGAAGGACCTCGGCTCGGCTGGCCTGATCATGAGCTGCAATAAGGACGAAGGTGTGCTGATGGGTACGGTGCGCCCGAGCCCGCAGCCGCCCGGCCGCGGTACCTACATCACACGTAACGCCCAGGAACTGATCCAGCTGGGCTGGATGCCGGCGGCCGAGTGATGTCCACCATCGAACTGGTCCTGACGGATACGCGCGTCTGGGCCGTTGGCCCGGCCACCCACTGGGACGTACCACCCTCGGTCGTATTGGGCAGCAATGGAAATCTGGTGGTCGGCGAGTCGTTGACGCCGCCGACCCAGGTCAGTTCCGCGGTCCAGTTCGTTCCGGCGGAGCGGATCGCGCTGCTGCCGCGGGTACCCGCGGTCGGCGAGGCGATGACGGCCGTGGTCGGCACCGTCCTGGAGAACCTCGGTGTCGTGGTGCCCGCCGAACGCGTCACCGTCGTCTGCCCGACCGAATGGGGCGGGCGCAGGCGGTCCGTGGTCGACGCCGCGGTTCGGCGCTTCGCCGACGATGTGGTCTTCGAGGATATGGCGATTCGGGCCGTGACCGCCGACGCGGACGCGGCCCGCGGTCGACGCACGGTGGTTCTGGAGTTCGGTCCGATCACTACCACCGCCACCTCGGTGGTCCCCGGCCCCCAGGGCCTGTACCTCGAATCCTGCGAATTCGAACCGGATCTCGCGGGCGCGGAGCTCGGTGTGGACCTGCGAGCGGCCGAGACCCTGTCTGCGGTGCTGGGCAGGCTGTTGGATGGTCGGCCCGCCGATATTGTTCAGGTAATGGGTGTTTCCGATCCCGCCAAGCTGGACCTGATCCGTTCGACCGTGCGGCAGATCTGCGGTCCCGAGGCCGAGCTGCGTTCGATCTCGGGGGTGGATCTGGTGCGCGGGGCGCAGCCGGAACCCGAGATCCGGCCCGTGGCCGCGCCCGCGCTGCCGTCGAACGAATGGATGCAGCCGCTGCGCGAGCGCGCGGCCGCGCACCAGGCCCCCGAACGGCGCAAGATGATGTACATCCTCGGCGCTGTGGCCGCGGTCGTGGTGGTGGCCGCCGCGGCCGTCGGCGCGGTGGTCGCCCTGGGGGGTTCCGACGAAAAACCCGTCGCCGCGCCCACAACCACCTCGGCCCCCGTGGCCGCCACCGCGCCGCCCACGACCCCGGCCGCCCCGCCCGGCAGTCCTCCCGGTCCGCCGCCGGAAACCTTCGGGCGCATCCGTTTTCAGGTCCCCGACGGCTGGAAGACGATGCCCGCGACGGCGACCTCCCGCATCGATCTGGTCCCGGTGGATGGCAGCAAGCAACGGATTACGGTCATTCAGACCCCGGTAGCTCCGAACGCCGGATACGAGCAGATCGCACAGACTCTCGAAGCGCAGATGAAGCAGAAGCCGTCGATCAGCGATTTGAAGCGCGACGTAGTCTTCGGCGGCCGGTCCACACTGGCCTATACCGAACGGGCCGAGGGCGGTTCCACGGTCAACTGGCACGTGCTGGTAGAGCACGGCACCCAGGTGAGCATCGGCTGCCAATACCTTGGCAATGGATGGGATGCGATCGCGACGACGTGTGAGAAGTTCGCCGCCGCGGTGCATATCACGCCCTGACCGTGACGGCAGATTTCGAACTGCCGCCCGTCATCGGCGCATCACTGCCGACCGCCCCATGAAACGCATTGTGCCCCCGGCGAATTCGCCGGGGGCACGATGGTTCCGAGTCGAACTCAGAAGAGGCCCGCCAGCGCGGAGTCGGTGCTCTGCAGCTCCGAGTTGCCCGAGCTCACCAGCGTGGCAGCGCCGTTCAGCGTGGTGTTCAGCTGCGTGACGTGGTTCTGCCACTGCCGCTGCATCTCGGCGAACGCCTCGTTCGCGTCACCTTCCCACTGCTCGGCGACGAACTGCTCCACGTTCTTGTGGAAGCGCTCCAGCTCGTCCCGAATACCTTCGGCGCGACGGATGATGTCCTTGGCACCCTGTTCGACACCCGCGAAATTCGCGGAGATAGGCTTGCCGCTCATATTTCAGGCTCCTTTGTGCTGTGTGAATTCTGGAAGGATTTAGACGGCCGGGAGGTCGAGGCTGGAGACCTGCGCCTGCACCTTCTGCGCGAAGTCGGTGTCCTGGTCCTCGTAGGAGGATCCGGCCTTGATCAGCTTCTCGGAGGTCTCCATGAGCTTGTCGTTGAGCTTGTCCGCCTGGACGTAGTAGCGCTCCATGAAGGCGTTGAACGCGTCGCGCGCCATACCCTGCCAGTTGGCGCCGTTGGTGACGTTGTCCTCGTCGGTCTTCAGCTGACGGATGGCGAGCATCAGGTTGTTGTGCTGCTCCTGGAACTCCTTGGCCTTCTGGCCGATGAGAGCGTTATCCGCCTTCAATTGCCCTGCCATTGCGGCTCCTCTTCCTGTTCGTGGTCAACATCGGGAGTGCCCAGCTGACCTGTTCATATGGTTGGACGCGTCTTCGGTGCGATCGGTTCCATCCAGTTCGAAAAAATCTGGTGGTGGGTAGTCACGTATCGCCACCTGCGCGTTGTCGACCAGCTACACCGAGGACAGGGGTCTGGATGAGATCCCCCCGGATATCTCGACTATCTCGACCGCGGTGCTTGTCGCATCGGTCGGCGCCAGCGCTCGTTCCCCTCCTTCCCCCTGCTCGCTACCACCTGAACTGGCGAGTGGGCTGGCTGCGCATCACCCTACCGAATGGGCTGCCGGAGCGCTACCAGCGCGACACGCGCTCAGCGGCCGCAAATCGGGCCCGGCGGGCGGACCGAGCCGTGCGGAACTACTTCTTCGGCACGATCTTGGCGATGACGGGAACCATCTTGTCCGCGAGGGTGTTCTGCGATTGTTCGGTCCACACCTGGAACGCCTGCACCGTGGCCAGATCATCGATCACCACGTACTTGCCCGAGCCGTTCAACAGCAAACCCGGCAGGCCGCCCAGCCCGCCGTTGGCGGCTTGACTGTCGGTGCGCAGAATAATGACGACATCGGTATCGGCCTTCGCGGAGATGGCATTGACCGAGAGCGGTCGTGGCGATTTCTCGTCGCCGACGCCCTTGTATTCGGTGCTGTACCGGAATCCGATGTCTTGCAGGAATTGTGCCTGCGAGCTGGGATTCAGAACGACCGACAGCGTCGAATTGCCGTAATTGAAGGCGGTGACCGTCTTTCCGCTGAACTGCGGATTGGCGCTGCGGACCTGCGCGAGCAGATCCCCGCCGCCGGTACCGGTTTCGCCGGAATCCCGGTTCACCAGGAAGTAGGTGCCCGCCGCCACGGCCACCGCGACGACGAGCGCGATAATGCTGGGCACCAGCAGTTTTCGGCCTCGTGACGGTCCGCCCGACTGGCCGTTGCGTGCCGTCGCCACCAGGCTCTGGTCGGTGGGTTCGACGTACTGGGGGTAGGCGGCGAAGGCGACCCGCGGCTCGGTCGGGTGCGGAAGGATCGTGGCACGCGGATCGGTGTTCGGCGGGGGGAGAACGCCGCGCGGGTCCGTCGGCGGCGCCGCGTACGGGATCCGCGGATCCGTGACGGGCGCTCGATAGTGCTGGGCCGCACCGTAGAGCGCCGCCTCGGCGGCCTGCACGAATTCGCGGCAGGTGCCGTACCGATCGGCCGGATCCTTGGCCATCACCTTGGTGATCACCGCGTCGAGCGCCGCGGGCAGGCCGGGGCGCACCGCGCTGAGGGTGGGCGGCGGCTCGTGCATATGGCCCATCATGACCACGGCGGGCAGCGTCGACGGATACGGATTCTGCCCGGTCAGCAGCTTGAAGAAGGCGCAGCCGAGGCTGTAGATATCGGCTCGCGGATCCAGGCTGGTACCGACCAGTTGCTCGGGCGGCGCATAGGCCACAGTGGCCATGAAATTGCCGGTACCCGTGAGGTCCTGGCCGTCCTCTGCGGACTTCGCGACGCCGAAGTCGGTCAGCAGCACCCGCTCTTCGTCATCCCCGTCGACGGCCGAGAGCAGGAAGTTGGCCGGCTTCACATCCCGGTGCAGCAGACCGCGCCGGTGCGCGTAGTCGAGTCCCTTACCGACCTCGGCGATGATGCGCAGCGCCCGCTGCGGGGTCATCACCTTCGGGCCCTTCTTCGCCTCCTCCGAGGCGTCCGTCCCGTCGATGTATTGCATGGCGATCCACAGTTGATCGTTCTCCTCGCCGCGGTTGTAGACCGCGACGATATTCGGATGATCCAGTCCGGCAGCGAGATTCGCCTCCCGTTCGAATCGGGCGCGGAATTCGGGATCGGTGGAGAGTTCGGAACTGAGAACCTTCAGCGCGTCGCGGCGCGGCAGAATCGGATTCTGGGCGAGATAGACCGTGCCCATCCCACCGCTGCCGAGAACGCTGAGCACGCGATAGCCGCCCACGATTGCTCCGGGCCGCAACGCCATTCGGTCCTCCTCAACGATGTGGAATGCCCGGTCCCTCGAGCCTTCCGGTGAAATCTAGCAAGCCCATGCGGTGTATTCGACCGGCGACAACCCGGCCCGGCAGCCGAAGACACCCCTCATCAATGGCCTGCGACCAAGAGTTTGTACTGCGCCGCGGTGCGCTGGTGCACGTCTTGCACATTGCGGCCGTGGACTTGGGCGACGTGCCGGTCGATGCTGAACCAGCACACCGGGTGGTACTGATAGGCCGAGGACACACCGGGCTTGACCTCGAAGCATTGCGCGGACGGGAAATTCGGTGGGCTGTCGGTCTTCTTGTAGGTCTCCTTGTCGGCGACCTGCTCCTGCATCGCCGCGGTCAGCCGGGTCGTACTCGAACTGTCGCGGGTGCGATAGATGATGACCTTTTCACCGACGACGAGATAGTCCATGCCCGCATCCTCGTATGCCGCGCGTGCGATGTCGGGATGGGATTCCGAATGCACTGTCGACCGCAGCGGGTAGACGCCCCACGGATTCGCGCCGTTGACCGGCAGGTGCTCCTTGGCGAAGGTCGGTACGCGGCTCAGCAACCCGTCCACGTCGAGGGGCTGCGCGGCGATCTTGTCCAGCGGCGTCGGCGTGTAGTTCTTCAGCATGTCGATCTGCTTGTCGAATGCCCGTTTGGTGAGCTCGGCCAGCGGCACCGGATCGAACGGGACGCTGAGCGGGTCTTCGATCCGCAGGTGCAGCAGCATATCGCCATGGGCCAGCCACGAATTCATGGTGGCGGAGCGGTAGTCGATCTTGTCGCGGACCCTGCTGATCGCCCCCGGGTAATCGGGGAGCCGGTAGTCGGTGCCGGTGGTCCGGTCGCCGAGGATCCGCGACGCCGCGCTCGCCGTATCCACATTCGTGAATCGGACGGCATACAGTTCCGCCGATCGGCCGATCGACATATCCTCGCGCCGCTGCCCGAAGGTGTACCAGCCCGCCACAACGCCGGGCACGATCGCATTGAATTCCTTCGTATCGATCCCCGTCGCGATGTAGAAGTCGGGGGGAACGGCCGGCGTGACCATGCGGCTGGAGGCGGAGCGGGAGTTGTAGATGAACCGATTATCGATATCCATCAGGAGCGGCATCGCGGCGCCGATCGCGATGGATTCGCGGATCGCGCCGGAATCGACCGTCCTGGCCTTTTCGATATCGATCGGTGTGGTCGGGTAATTGCCCGAATCCAGTGCGCTGATGTCGATATCGGCGTGCACGGACGACGGATCGTCGTTGCCGCCGCAGGCTCCGACCGCCAGCGCGGCGGCGAGGACGAGGGCGGACAAGCGGTGAGTTCGTCGCATCATCGGCTCACTCGCTCTTCGCCAGGATCGAGTACTGTGCCGCGGTCCGTTCCTGCAACGCACGATCCACCCGTGCGAGTTGGGGCGCAGAGGCGATGACGATCGCGACGTAGCGTTGGTAGACGACCGCGCAGAAGCTGGTGAAGCTCCGGTTCGGATCCAGGATATCGAGCCGGACGCACGTGGCATCGATCAAACCCGGGGGTGGATCGAGGGTTTCGTCGTTCTTCGTGAGCCGGGTCAGCGCCGTCTGCAACCGGACGGCCGCGGCCAGATCACGGGTCCGATAGACGGTGCTCGCGCGATTGCCGACCAGGTCCACACCGCCCTCCTCGAGGACCTTGCGCACCTCGATCGGGTTGCGCAGATAGTGCAGGATGCCCGCGGCCTGGAAGGTGCCGAAGTCGTCCTCGAAGAAGCCGAAGAAAGGGTCGTTGGACTCCTTGGACTTCGGCGCGGTGCGGCGCATGATGCCGTCGGGATCGATGGGCAGATCGAGCAGATCGTCCAGTGGTGTCGGCTGCTGTTTATCGAGCTGGGCGATCTGGAGGTCGAGCGTCTTCTTCACCATGCCCGCGAGCTGGTCCCGATTCGGTTGCGGCAGGGACGCATTGGAGACGATCACATATGGCCCGTGCGGCTGGAACGAGAGGATCGACTGCTCGTCGGACGAGGTGGCGCGGGCCTGGGGGTATCCGTCGATCGGAATCGGATATCGCTGCTGTGCCTCCCCGGTGATGCGATCGAATTCGTCGGCGGCGCTCGCGGCGACCGCCTCGGTCGGGAAGCGCAGGATCGAGACGATCAATTTCTTGGTGGCGCGCAGACTTCCATTCGTCCGTCCGGCATAGGCGCCCGCGAGGATGTCGTACTTCTCGGCGATCGGTTTGTACGTCCTCGGAAACGCGCCGTCCGCGGTCATGCTGTACGGATCCGCGATCAATCTGACATTGCCGAGGTCGGTGAGATCGGAGTCCACATCGAAGGGGTGCACGAGATAGTTCAGCAGGTGTCGCGATTCGATCATGCGGACGTTCCTCGCGCCGTCGCTGAGCCGGAGCTTGAAGGGCGTCGGCTCGGTGACATTGCCGCCCGTTTTGAGCACCGCCAGATCGACCGGAGCCAGGCCGGGCTGCGGGCTTCCGTTGATCGAGTTGGCGCATCCGGCGCCGACCACCAGTGTGACGGCGAGTGCGGCGACCATACGGAGTCGTTTCATCGCTCGATCGTCCTCAATTGCTGGTGAGCAGGGCGTACTGCGCGGATATCTTCTGGTGCAGATTCTGCAGCTGTCGGCCGTTGGCCTGCACGGTATAGCGGTCCACTTGGAAGACGCACAGGTAGTAGGCGGGGGTCTCGGTGTCGCCGGATTTCACCACTTTCGCGAAACATTCGACGTTCCGGTCGATTCCGGCGGGGGCATCCACGATCTTTTCGTCCGCGTCGAGATGGGTCGAGGGCTGCCATTCGTGCCACAATTTCGCCGCGCCCCCGGCGGTCCGGCTGCGGAATACGACGGCATCGCCGAACGACACCGCGTCGACATCGGCGCGTTCGAGTTCCGGGAGTGAATCAGGGTTCGCGTCCAGCAGTGAGATCGAGCCGCGGCCGGTGTAGAAGCCGTCGGGTTCGGCACGTAACGGGGATTCCGGATCGCTGGGCAGGGTGCGCCCGAGGACACCGAGCGGATCGAGCGGGATGCGGGAGAGATCGGCCGACGGCGTCGGCTGGAACTTGTCGAGTAGCGGGAGCTGCACATCCAGTGCGCGCTCGACGTGGCCGACCAGTGCGGGTAGGTCGGGTTCGGCGGTATCGTCCACCACCTTGATGAAGACGATGTACCGGTCCTTGACCGTCCACGAGCCGATGGAGGAGTAGCCGGGCCGCCAATGCGACGCCGTATTCGGGTGTTTGGTGATCGCGACCGGCTGGTTCTCCCGGTTGTAGGTGAAGTCGTCGTGCTCCAGCGCCGGTCCCACCTGCGCCGCGGTCTGCGCGTTCGGGAACATCAGCACCGCGATATTCAAGGTGCGCCGGGGGTCGCTGTCCGCGCCGCCGGTCGACCAGGAATTGGCCCACCCGGCGACCAGATCCTTGGCCACATCATCGAAGGTGTCGTTGATGACCAGGTTGCCCAGGGATTTCCGGTTGAGCACCACGTGCGAGCGCAAGAACCACGCGTCCTCGACGTAGGCGGGATCGGCCTCGTACGGCAGGATCACGAAGTCGGCCAGCCGCTGTGCCTCACGCGCCCGAGCCTGCTTGTCGTTCTTGGCATTACCGATCTGGCGCGGCTTGGTCTGGTAGTTGCCGACATCGAGCTGCGCCACATCGGATTGGATTCGCGCGGGCGTACCGGAGATCTCCGATCCGCACGCCGCGGCGCCGGTGGTCAGCAGCGCGGCGGCCAGCAGGGCGCAGGTGGCTCGAACCACTGATCGCACGGCGAGATCCACGTCCCTCCCCCTTCTTGCCGAGCTAACTGCTCCGGGATGCTACCCGGTGGCAAACGGGGTGTGCCACTTCAGCGTTCGTTAGAGGCTATTGGCGAGCAGCGCGTACTGCGCGGCCACCTTCTGCCGCACATCTGGTTCCTTGTCACTGGTCACCACGCCGACATACCGCTTGTACGGCACATAGCAGCGGTACTTGTACTCCCGCTCCGGGTCGCCCTTGCTGTTGAGCTGCAGGCACTTCGCGCCGGGGACGTCATTCGGGGCGGTGATCGGATCGAACTGATCGCCGACCGTATCGATGAGGCCGTCGACCAGTTTCCTGGCCGCGTCGAAGTCGCGGACGCGGGTGACCGAGCTGGCGTCGACGATCGCGATCTTCTCGGCGCCGGTATCGGTCAACAGCTTCTGGGTGACGCTTTCGTCGTCGGCGGAGTGGATTCCGTGGTTGGGGCCGTACACGGCGAAGGAATCGGCGTCGGGGGAGTGGCCCTTGCGGTCCGCGACGGCGACGCGCGCCAGCAGGCCGTCGGGATCGACCTTCAGACTGTCGATCTGGTTCACCGGGGTCGCACGGAAACCGTCCAAGGCGGGAATCTGCGCGGCCAGGGTGCGGTCGACCCAGTTGAGCAGGTCGGTGCTATCCGCGCGGGGGCGCTGGATGAACAGCGAGATGACGAACTCGTGGTACGCGTAGAACGCGCCGACATTCGCCACGCCCGGCCGCCAGTGCACGTACGCGTCCGGATATTTGGTGGAGGGCAGCTTGCGGTTCTCGGGGGAGACGCCGAGATCGGCGTCCTCGAGTTCGCGCGCGGCCAGCTTGGCGGCGGCCTCGTCCGGGAAGCGCAGCAGCACATCGGTGATCGCGGTGGCATCCGCCGGTGGCCGGGTCTGACCGGCCGGATCGGGTTTGTCCGCACCGCTGGCGGCGAAGCCGGTGACGAACTTGCGGTTGTCCAGTACCGGTTTGGAGACGTTGGCGAGGAAGTCCAGCGCCTCGGTGGCGTCGGCGAGGACGGTGCTACCGCGTCCGAATTTCAATGTCGAATCGATCTGAATGGTCGGCACCACGGCGTCGGCCATCCGCATACCTTCGAGGAGCGCGCCCTTACCGGAGGCATCCTGGTCGTACTTGTGCGCGTCGACCGGATAGGTGCCGACCTCCAGCTTCCGGACGTCCAACTCTCCGGGAACGGCGGTCCCGCTGATACCGCCGCACGCGGTCAGTACCCCGGTCACCAGCACGCAGGTCGCGGCAAACGCGATGCGCGAAGTCCGAACCATGACAGGCCCCTCGTTTCCTCCCGTGTGTGCATTCGAAGTTACCGGACGGACACCGGGGAGAGCGACAGATAGCGCCCGGATCGCATCGTGACCGGGCGTGCCGTCGTGCCGTGACGGATCTCGACCAACACATACTTCGCCCACGAGTGCGCACTACCCTGTTGGGTATGGCGACGATCCTGGACACGACCCCCGGTGGAGGCCGATACCGTTGAAGGATCGGCAGGTCGAGGTCGTCGTCGGTAATCATGCCGTTGCCCGGGTCGCGGGCGCGGTGGTGTTGGTCGCGCATCGTGGGCCCGCGCAGCCGACCGCGGAATCGCCCGCCGTCATCGCCCTCGAATCGTTGGCCGAACTGGTGCGCGACGCCGCCGAACAACAGCCGGACGCGCCCGGCGCGCTGGTGGCTCGTCACGCGACGCGCTGGTTGATGAAACATGCCGAGCAGATCAGTCCGGGGGTGCCGATCGATTTCGGCATCCTGTCCGCGGCCGAGCACGGCGGGGTGGCGATCTTCCTGCATGGCGCGGTGACCGCGGTGCTGGCGGGGGCCGATCGCATCGAGCGGTACCGCGGCAGTGACGCTGCCTTCACCGTCGATCGGGTCGCCTCCGCGCCGGGGCGCGCGGTAGCGCTGTTCATCGACGACGCCGAGGGGCGGGTTCCCGAACTGCCCGCCGATCGTGGGATCGGCTGGCTTGTCGAGGGCATCGCCCAGGCGAGCGGTGCGATCGTATGGTCCGACGGCGGCCGGGCCCGGACGCCGGAGCGCGCCCCGTCCCGCGAGGCCGCGCCGCAGCGCGCCCAGCACCCGCTGCCTACCGCGCGCATCGATCCGGAACCGCGCCTCGAACCGCGGCCGGAGCCGATACCGACCCCGCATGTCACCGCGACCGAGGCCCCGACCTCGATGCTGGATTCCGGTGCGGAACCACCGGATCCGCACCAGGCCCTGACCCAGGTCGGCGGCACCAATCCGGCGCCGCGACCGGATCCCGATCTGCAACGCCGTCTGGAGGCGACCGCGAAGGCGACCGCTCTCACCGTCAAGGTGCTGGGGTTCAAGTGCGCGCGAGCCCATCCCAGCGATCCGCGATCCGCGTTCTGCACCGTCTGCGGGATGCCGGTCGATCAGACACAGGCGGTCATCGAGGTAGTGCGCCCGCCCCTCGGCATGCTGATCCTCGATGACGGCATGACCTACATGCTGGCCGCGGACGCGGTGCTCGGTCGCGATCCCGAGCATTCGGAGGCGGCGCAGCGCGGGCTGATTCCGTTGAAGATCGACGACTCCTCCGGTGGCATGTCGCGGGCGCACGCCGAGATCCACATGGTGAATTGGGATGTGACCGTGGTGGATCGAGGTTCCACCAACGGCACCCGCACCCGTCTGCCCGGCTACCGCGACTGGGTCCGGCTCACCCCGAACCAGCCGATGATCCTGGTGCAGGGCACCGAGGTGATGATCGGCAACCGTGTGCTGCGCTTCGAGCCCGCGGCCCCACCGCCTTTCGGCGGCTGAGGCCGTCTCGGTCTACGCGCCTACGAGTACCGCGACATGCAGGTGTTCTCACCCTGGAGGACACCGGCGCGGAATGCGTCGACGCGGGAGAATCCGCTCGGCACGGTCTTGCCCCTGGCGTCGCTGGCGGCCAGGCCGTCGGTGAGCAGACCGGAGACGGCCTCGTCCAGGTCGCCGGCGGCGAGGCTGATATCACCCTGGGCGCGTGAGCGATTGGGGTCGGCCAGCTTGCCGGTGACCACCCCGGCCAGGCAGGCCGCCCGCAGCCCGGTCTTCGCGCCGACCAGCGACTGACCGTGGCTCTGTTGCACCGCCAGCGTGTATCGGGAGATGAATACGACGTAGCCGTTGTAATCCCCGGTGACCTTGAGCGGCAGCGGATTGTCGTCGTCGCTGGTGGGGGTGCCGCGCTTGGCGAGTTCGGGAATGTCGGTGGCGATGATGTTCTTGGCGGGGCAGTACGAGACCGGTTCGGTGGTCACGCCGTCGCGACAGTCGATCTTCGCGCCCGAGTAGTCGTAGGTGGGGCTGTTCTTGACCGGGAGGATCGCGGCGAGCGCCTTGCTGAGCTCGATCAGAGACGCCTTGTCGATCTCGTACTCGCCGGACTGACCCTGGAACGACTGCGGCAGATTGCCGCGGCGCTGATTGATCTCATCGATGTCGATGCCCTTGCAGCCCTTGGGGCCATCGGTGAAACCGATCTGCACGGCGGTGACGCGTTCGAAGGCCGAGCCGTGCACGCTCTCCGGATCGTCGGGGTCGGAGTCCCGGATGGCGACGGTGGCGGCCAGCACCGAGTTCAGGCCATCGGAGGTGTTGATAGTGAAATGCTTCGACTTACCTTCGGCCACATGGCGGATGAACGCGCCCGCGAAGCAGTCGGCCTGTTGTTCCTTGACGATCACCGGATCCTTGGTCCCGACGATCTTGGCCATGTTCTGGATGGCGTGGCCGTACTCGTGGGCCAGCACCATGACCACGGCCATCTTGCCGAAGGTCTCTTCCATGGTGGGCAGCAGCACTTCCCGGTCCCAGCCGATGGAGTTGTCGAGCCGGCAGTAGGCGGCGTTCACCAGGTGGTAGGTGGTCTCTTTACAGAACTCCTTGGCCTCGCTGCGCGGCGCTTTGGCACTCCATGACAGCAGGCGATCGACCGGCGTGAATTCACCCTCGAAGTAGGTAGCGAATTCCCCGCGCCAATAGGTTTGGATGTCCTCGACGGCATTGAGTGCCAGCTTGTCGGTGGCGCCACCGTCGCCGTTGGTGGCGGTCAGGGTGCTGTCCGGAACGTTCTGCCGTGGGCCGCTCGGCCCGCTGGTGGTGGGCAGGCCCGCCACCTTGAACGGATCGGCGTAGACCGAAACAGCATGGCCTTCCACCGTGCGCGTGCAGCCCGCTATCAGAGCTGTCGCGCACAGCAATACCGTAATGACTGCGGTCGCTTGGAGTTTCGGCAAGTCTCCCCCTAAGTCGGCCGGTACATTGTTCACATCGGTTGCCGGATCGGACAAAAGGCGCGTCGGGGGCACCGCCGATGTCCGGGTGATGGCATAGTATCCGCAACATGTCTTCACCGGGGGCGCAGACCATCACCGTGCGCCATGATGGAACCGAACGGGTCTTCGATTCGAGTCAGAAGATCACCATGGGGCGCGCGCCCGAGGTCACCTTATTCGTGGACAGCCCGCTGGTATCGCGGGTGCACGCAATTATCGCCTGGCAGGGGAGCGGCTGGGTACTGACCGATAATGGCAGCACCAACGGTGTCTTCGTGGATGCGCGGCGGCTGACCCAGCCGGTGTCGATCGACCGTCCGACCCAGGTTCGGCTGGGCGACGCGATCAGCGGTCCGCTGCTGCACCTGCTGCCGTCGGCGCCGCAGGTCCGGCCGGCGCGCACCCCGATGGCGCCGCCCATCTCGCAACCGCAGCACCAGGTGCCGCAACGGCCGAGCTATCAGCATCCGAACCGTCCGGCACCCGGGCAGCCGCAGCGCCCGGCGCCACAGTGGCCGATGCCTCCGTCGACACCCCAGCCGGCGCCGCAGCAGCAGCCGCCCCAGCCGGCGCCGCAGCAGTCCGCGCAGCAGCAGCCGCCCCAGTCCGCGCCGCAGCAGCCGAACTTCAGTATGACCACCAAGGCCGACACCTCGATGTTGCCGCCGCTGCGCGCCCGGGCCTCGACCTCGGCGATCGCACGTGCCGACCGGCTGCCGCCGGGCGGCCTCGCCATCGGCCGCACCACCGACAATCAGATCGTCGTCAACGATCCGCTGGCCTCGCGTAAACACGCCCGACTGGTCGCCGCCACAGAGGGGCTGACCATCGAGGACCTCGGGTCGGCCAACGGCACCTTCGTCAACGGCACCCGCCAGCAGCGCACGGTGCTGCGCGAGCGCGACATCGTCACCATCGGCAATGTCGACTTCGTGGTGCAGCAGGGCACCCTGGTGCACCGGCAGAAGCCGGTCGCCGAGCAGGGCCTGCACGTGCACGGGGTCGGATTCACCGTCGAGGGCAATAAGCAGCTGCTGGTCGATGTCAACATGCAGGCCGGACGCGGCACGCTGACCGCGCTCATCGGACCTTCCGGCGCGGGCAAGTCGACCCTGTCCAAGCTCATCGCGGGCTCCACCCAGCCCTCCGGCGGCGTGGTCACCTTCGAGGGCCGCAACCTGCACGCCGAATACGAGGCGCTGCGCTCCCGCATCGGCATGGTGCCGCAGGACGACGTGCTCCACCGTCAGCTCACCGTCAGGCAGGCCCTGGGCTACGCCGCCGAGCTGCGACTGCCGCCGGATAACAGCAAGGCCGATCGCCAGAAGGTGATCGACGGCGTGCTGAAAGAACTCTCACTCACCGAGCACGCCGACACCCGGGTCGACCGGCTGTCCGGCGGACAGCGCAAGCGCGCCTCGGTGGCGCTGGAGCTGCTCACCGGTCCGTCGCTGCTGATCCTGGACGAACCCACCTCGGGGCTGGACCCGGCGCTGGACCGTCAGGTGATGGTGATGCTGCGTGAGCTGGCCGACGCGGGCCGCGTCGTCATCGTGGTGACCCACTCGGTCGCCTGCCTGGATATGTGTGATCAGGTGCTGCTGCTGGCGCCCGGCGGCAAGACCGCGTTCTGCGGCCACCCGGCCGGGGTCGGTGGCGCGATGGGTACCAGCGACTGGGCCGAGATCTTCGCCAATGTGGCGGCCAACCCGGACCAGGCGTTCGCGGCCTATCGGTCCCGGCAGGCGTTCACGCCACCGCCGCCACCGCCGCCACCCGCACGGCCGGGGACCTCGGGCAGTCCGCCGCATGCCAGCGGATTCAAACAGTTCTCGACGCTGGCCCGGCGGCAGGTCCGGCTGATCTTCGCCGATCGTGGGTATCTGGCATTCCTGTTGGTGCTGCCGTTCATCCTGGGTGCGCTATCGCTGGTGGTGCCGGGCAAGAACGGCTTCACGGCGGGCGGATTGAAACAGGACCCGGTCAGCGGCAATATCGTCCCGTCCGGCGGCACCGAGTCCCAGCAGCTGCTGGTGGTACTCATCCTGGGCGCCTGCTTCATGGGCGCCACCCTGACCGTGCGTGACCTGGTCGGCGAGCGCACCATCTTCTACCGCGAGCGCGCGGTCGGACTGCTGCCCTCGGCCTATCTGATGGCGAAGATCGCGGTGTTCAGCATCACGGCCTTCCTCCAGGCGGCGGTGCTCGTCGCGATCACGCTGGTGGGGAAGAAGGCGCCGGGGGCCGGATCGGTGATCTCCTCCGGCAGCGCCGAACTGTACGTCGATATCGCGTTGACCGCCGTCTGCTGTGTGGTGTTCGGTCTGCTGATGTCGAGCCTGGCGAAATCGAATGAGCAGGTCATGCCCATGCTCGTGGTGATGATCATGGTTCAGTTGGTGATGGCGGGCGGCCTGATCCCGGTCACCGACCGGCCCGGTCTGGAGCAGATTTCCTGGCTGTTCCCCTCGCGCTGGGGTTATGCGGCCGGTGCGTCGACGGTGAACATCAAGGAAATCTTCGTCAACGCGCAACCGGATGGGCTGTGGGATCACGAGCCGAAAGTCTGGGCACTCGACGTGTCCGTGCTACTGGTGATCACCGTGATCCTGGCCCTCATCACCTGGCGCAAGTTGCGACTGAAGAAGTCCGCGGCGTGAGTGGATTCGGGCGGTCCGGGAGCCCGGGGATGACCGGGATCGCGAGCGTGTCGGTCACGCACCAGGCACACTTATGCCTGTGACGGTGCGAGTAGGGGCGGTACATCTCGGGTGGGATGTGGTGTCCGTGGCCGCGGGCGGTGGCAGTACGCCGATACGCCCGGTGCAGGTGGAAGGAACGTATACGCCGCCGGCGTATTTGCTGGCCGATTCGTCGGGCCGGCTGCACACGGCGGGTGTGGAACGGCAACGACCGGATCTGGGGATGGCGATCGCCGACGTGCGCGACATCCTCGGGCACCCGCAGATCGTGATCGCGGGGGCCACTTGGCCCGCGGAGCTGGTGTTCCGTGCCCGCATGTACAACCCGCTGGCGTCCATCGGGCAATATCTGCGCGGTAAGCCCGACGTGGTGGCGCTGCCATTTCCGGACGGCTGGCCGGACGAGAAGGTCGAGGTCTACGCCGAGTTGGTGGAGCAGCTCGACGTGGTGGTTGAGCCGCTGCCGGAGAGCGTGGCACTGTCGGGTTATGTGCGGGCGCTCGGCCTGGTGCGCTCCCCCGACGACCGCAATCCGCGCGGCATCGGCGCGACCGGCGTGTACTCCGATGGCCGCACCATGCTCGTGGTCGCGGTGCACGGGGACGACGAACAGCCGACCGAATCGGTGGACGTCCCGGTGACCACCGAGGCCATGCGCGATGCGCGTTCCGCGGATAACGTGGTGATCGAGGTGATGGCCGCGGCCCGTTCGATCGGCGCGGACACCTCGACCGTGCTGCTCTGCGGCAATGTCTGCTTCAACGATGCGCTGCGGTTCGCCTTCCAGAACCATCTCGGACACCGGCTCCAGGTCGCCGATCATCCGATGCACGCGCTGGTACTGGGGGCAACGCATCTGCTGGTGACCGACACCGATGCGGGTGAGCCCGAATCCGCGGGCAGGTACGCGGAACCGGCGCCATCGCCGATGAACCGGGATCAACCCGGTACCGCGCCGAGTCCGGCGCCGTATCCGGATGCGGCCCGGGGACCGGCGGAATCCGCGCCGCGGCAGGCCGCGCCGCACCGGCCGGAACCGCCCGCCACGCCGGTGGTCACCTACGGACCCGGATATCCGACGGTGCCCAAGGAGCCCGCGCCGAGCGAGGAGCCGACCACCCGGGTCACCCGGGAGGAACTGTCCCGCGGGCTGCCGCCGAACCTCGCCGAGCTCGGCAGTCGTTTCACTCGGCCGCCGGGTCACCCCGATGACCAGCAGGCCACCGCGATGGGCCGCTCGCCCGGTCCGGCCGGTCCGCCGTCGGGCCCGATCCCGGGCGCTCCGGTCGGTCCTCGTTCGCCCTATCCGCCGCCGAGCCATCAGGAGCGACCGGATCACTGGCACGACCAGTCCTCCTCGGCCGAGGAGGACGACGAGGGCCACCCGCGCAAGGGCAAGCGGTGGAACAAGATCAAGGACAACCTGTTCGGCGCGCACACGGTGATCGGTGCGGTGGCGCTGGCCGTGGTCGCGATGCCCTCCGGTGCGGATCGGATCGAGCTGGCAGGTTCCGGCGAGCCCATCGCCTGTGCGCTGACCCCGCATACCGACCCCGAGCGGGAGCCGGGCATCGCCTCGGCCCGCGGCCGGATGGCGGACGCGGAATGCGCGCAGCCCGGCGTCGACACCCTGCGCTACGTCGTGCCGGGTCCGCCCGGCACGATCGACCCGGGTCCGCCGGTCGAGATCTGAGACGGATTCTTCGGCGGCGATACCCTCCTGGTATCGTGGCTCGTTGGCGTGCGGCACCACCGAGGCCCGGGTCTCCACCGGCCGCCGGGATCACCTCGATCGCACGCCACAGGCTGGCAACACCGACGACAGACAGGGAAGCACTGTGCCTACGTACAGCCCCAAGGCGGGTGACGTGACCCGTAAGTGGTACGTCATCGACGCCACTGACGTAGTGCTCGGCCGTCTCGCCGTCCAGGCAGCGAATCTGCTGCGTGGCAAGACGAAGCCGACCTACGCTCCGAACTTCGATGGTGGCGATTTCGTCATCATCATCAACGCCGACAAGGTTGCCATCTCCGGCAACAAGAAGGCGGACAAGCTGATCCACCACCACTCCGGCCACCCGGGCGGCCTCAAGTCGCGCACCGTCGGTCAGGTGTTGGAGTCGCGCCCCGACCGGCTGGTGGAGAAGGCCGTCAAGGGCATGATCCCGAAGAACAAGCTCGGCAACGCGATCGCGGGCAAGCTGAAGGTCTACGCGGGCCCGACGCATCCGCACGCCGCCCAGCAGCCCATTCCGTTCGAGATCAAGCAGGTGGCCCAGTGACCGCTCCCGAGGAATACACCGAAGAGGCCGTCGAGGAGACCTTCGACGCCGAAGGCACCGCCGAGGTCGTCGAGGAAGAGTACGGCTACGACCCCGAGCCCGCCGCCTACGCCCCGGTCGTCATCGACCGTCCGGTGCAGACCGTCGGCCGCCGCAAGGAGGCCGTCGTCCGCGTTCGGCTGCTCCCCGGCTCCGGCAACTTCGTGCTCAACGGCCGCACCATCGAGGATTACTTCCCGAACAAGGTGCACCAGCAGCTGGTCAAGTCCCCGCTGGTGACCGTCGAGCGCACCGAGTCCTTCGACATCCACGCCCGCCTGGTCGGCGGCGGCCCGTCGGGTCAGGCAGGCGCCCTGCGTCTGGCCATCGCCCGCGCGCTGATCGAGGTCACCCCGGATGACCGCCCCGCCCTGAAGCGGGCCGGCTTCCTGACCCGTGACCCGCGTGCCACCGAGCGTAAGAAGTACGGTCTGAAGAAGGCGCGTAAGGCGCCTCAGTACTCGAAGCGCTGATTTTGGCATCGCCGACATCCGCCATCCGGCACCCTGGAGGTGTCGGGGGCGGTATGGTCGGCGGCAGCTGTACGAGAGCAGGCTCCCAGCTCCGCTGGTTGCCTGCTCTCGTGCTGTATTGAACTTGCGGCATTCGCGGTGCCCTGCGTAATTGCGCGGGTTGCCGCCTCCGGGCCCGGCGCGCACGCCGCGGATCTACCGATGAGGGGCGAGGTATGGGACGTTTGTTCGGCACCGACGGTGTCCGTGGACTTGCCAATGAGTCACTGAGTCCGGAACTGGCGCTGCGGGTTTCGGGTGCGGCGGCACAGATTCTCAGCAGAGGAAAGGAGCGGGCGCTCGCCGTCGTCGGCCGCGATCCGCGGGCCTCCGGTGAGATGCTCGAGGCCGCCGTGATCGCGGGCCTGACCGCGGCCGGGGTGGATGTGCTTTCGGTCGGCGTGCTGCCGACGCCCGCCGTCGCCTACCTCACCGGACTCTACGACGCGTGCCTCGGCGTGATGATCTCCGCCTCGCACAACCCCATGCCGGATAACGGCATCAAGATTTTCGCCGCGGGCGGACATAAGCTCGACGACGCGATCGAGGACAAGATCGAGGCGCTGATCGCCGAGGGCGCCCCGCTGCGGCCGACCGGCGCGAACATCGGCCGGGTACTCAACGCCTCGGGGGCGCGCGACCACGGGCTGGTCATTCCCGATCAATACAGCGTCGAGGGCACGCACGAGCGGTATGTGGAACACCTGGTCGAGGCGACCGGGCAGGACCTGACCGGGCTGACCGTGGTCGTCGATTGCGCTCATGGCGCCGCCGCCGAGGTGGGGCCCGCCGCGTTCCGCGAGGCGGGTGCGACGGTGATTGCCATCAATGCCGAACCGGACGGGCTCAATATCAACGACGGCTGCGGATCGACGCATCTGGATCAGATCCAGCGCGCGGTGCGCGAACACGACGCCGACCTCGGACTGGCGCTCGACGGGGATGCCGACCGCTGCCTCGCGGTGGATGCCGATGGCGCGATCGTCGACGGGGACGCCATCATGGCCATCCTCGCCATCGCCATGAAGGAGGCGGGCGAGCTCGCCGAGAACACGCTGATCGCCACGGTCATGAGCAATCTCGGATTGCATATCGCCATGCGCGAGGCCGGAATCACCCTGCGCACCACCGCCGTCGGCGACCGCTATGTGCTGGAGGAATTGCGCCGCGGCGGCTACACGCTGGGCGGTGAGCAGTCCGGGCATACCGTAATGCCGAAGTTCGGCACCACCGGCGATGGCATCCTCACCGGACTGAAGTTGATGGCCCGGATGGCCGCGACGAAGCGCGGGCTGGCCGAATTGGCGAATGTACTGCGAACGGTGCCGCAGGTGCTGGTCAATGTGCCGGTCAGCGATAAGGCCCTGGTCGCCGCGGCGCCGGAGGTGCGCGAGGCGGTGCTCGAGGCCGAACGGATTCTCGGGGAGACCGGTCGAGTGCTGTTGCGGCCCAGCGGAACCGAGCAACTGGTGCGGGTGATGGTGGAGGCCACCGATCCGGTGCAGGCGCGGCAGCTGGCCGATGATCTCGCGAAGCGGGTCGCATCGGTGTAATCGAGCGCCGGTCATCGGAGCGATCCGGGGCACTCGAGAAGCTCCTCGAATCCGACGAAGTCGATCGCTGATCCACAGGCTCATAGTTATCCACAGACTTCTTGTTCGCCCAGGTCGGCGGCGGGGCCTGTGCCGCGCGCCGGACGATGCTTGCCACATGCGACCAGGACTGGAACAGGCACGAGATAAGCAATTCGGTGTATTCGCCGGATGGCAGGTGTTGTGCGAGTACACCCGCGGTGAAATGCGCATGCTGGTGGATCGCGGGGAATGGGTGCGGGTCTTCCGCGGTGTGTACCGCGAGCGCGGCACCCCGCCCGTCCCGGAATTGCGCGTGGAGGCGGCCCGGCTATCGCTCGGGCTGACCTCGGTAACCGCCGCGTACGACACCGCCGCCGAATTGCACGGATTCTCGGTCCACGACGGACGAATCACCCATGTGATCGGTGCCAGGGCCTCGCGGGCCGGACAGTTGCTGGTGCATCGCGATCGCGTCGATGCCGCGGAGCTCGAATTGATCCGGGGCACGCTGACGACGAGCGGTGTCCGAACCGCGGTCGATGTGGCGCGAACCGCGAGCCGCGCGGTAGCGCTCGCGACCCTGGAAGCGGCTATCCACCGGGGGATTTCACCCGCGCGGCTGATGCTGGAGGTACAGCGGCACGGTGGGCGACGCGGTCACGGACAGGCCACCGAGTTGATCGGGCTGTTCAGGTCGGGCGGTGGGTATATCGCCGGGCCGGATCGGGAAGGCAGGTCAGAACTGGGCGTGCACGAAGCCGGTGAACAGGACAAGGAAGCCGCCGACCTCGCCGATGATGAGCCCCAGCATGGCAAAGCGAGTCGAGGCATCAATATCACCGTGGAACTGGTTGATGGTGTCGCGTCGCCATCCGTGCCAGGCGTAGGTGGCGATGGCGGCGCTGAAGAACGCCAGAATCACCAGGTCCGCAACCAGATTCACCGCGGTGGGCCAGCCGCTGAGCTCGGTGAAGACCGCCAGCAGGATGCCCGCGAAGGAGTACATCAGCGCGGCCCGGTGGGCGATATCGACGTAGATGTGCGCGGCGCCGTCCGGGGAGGTGCGTATGCCGTGGTATTTCCAGGTGCCGAGTAGTAGCGCCGCCAGGAAGAGTGCGCCGGTGATCAGCAAGGTGATCCGGGTGTCGATACCGAGATCGACCCGGATCATCTCGAAGGTCGGCTGCTCGGTACTCATCGCTCTCCTGACTGGCAGGCGCACCGGCCTTCCCCGGTGCCTCGGCGGGGTCGCGCTGCGCTGCAAGCACTATAGGTGGTCCGTCCGGTCGGTTCGTACCGCCGAAGCGTCCGTCCCGGGTGCGCTAATCCTCGAAGAGGCGCCCGTTATCCATCCGCCAGCGGCGGGTGGAGCTGACCGAGTCGAGCATGCGCCGGTCATGGGTGACCAGAAGCAAGGTGCCGGTGAAGGATTCGACCGCCTCCTCCAATTGTTCGATGGCAGGCAGATCCAGGTGGTTCGTCGGTTCGTCCAGCACGAGCAGATTCACCCCGCGCGCCTGCAACAGCGCGAGCGCGGCCCGGGTGCGCTCGCCGGGGGAGAGGGTTTCGCAGGCGCGGGTGACATGTGGTCCGCGCAGCCCGAATTTCGCCAGCAGGGTGCGTACCTCAGCATCCGGCCACTCCGGCATCTCGGCGCCGAAGGTTTCCGCCAGCGGCGTGCCGCCGCGGAACAAGCCGCGAGCCTGATCGACCTCCCCGATCTCGACACCCGAACCGAGCGCGGACGCGCCGGTATCCGGCCGGATCTTGCCGAGCAGCAGTGCCAGCAGCGTGGACTTGCCCGAACCGTTCGCGCCGGTGAGCACGATCCGATCGGCCCAGTCCACCTGGGTCGTAATGGGTCCCAAGGTGAACTCGCCACGGGTGACGGTCGCGTTCGACAGCGTGGCGACCACCGAACCGCTGCGCGGCGCCGCGGCGATCGACATCCGCAGCTCCCACTCCTTGCGCGGCTCCTCCACGACGTCGAGGCGCTCGATGCGGCGCTGGGTCTGGCGGGCCTTGGCGGCCTGCTTCTCGGTGGACTCGGCGCGCATCTTGCGTCCGGCCTTATCCGAGTCGGTCTTCGATTTGCGGCGGGCGTTGCGCACACCGTGTTCCAGCCAGTTGCGCTGCATCTGAGCACGGGCCTCCAGGCCCGCCTTGGTATCGGCGTATTCGTCGTAGGCCTCACGGGCATGCCGTCGAGCGATCTCGCGCTCCGCCAGATACGACTCGTAGCTGCCGTCGTAGATATCGACCCGCTGCTGCGCCAGATCGAGCTCTACGATCCGATTGACGGTGCGCGCCAGGAACTCCCGATCGTGGCTGATCACCATCAGCGGCACCCGCACGCCGGTGACGAACTGCTCCAGCCGGGCGAGCCCGTCCAGATCCAGGTCGTTGGTCGGCTCGTCCAGCAGCAGAATGTCGAAGCGGGACAACAGCACCGACGCCAGCCCGGCCCGCGCCGCCTGCCCGCCGGACAGTCCGGTCATCGGGGTGTCGAGGCCGTTGACGAGCGAGTCGGTGAGACCGAGGTCGGCCGCCACCTCCTCGGCACGCGGCTCCAGATCCGCGCCGCCGAGCGCCAGCCAGCGTTCCAACGCGGGCGTGTAGTCGTCTTCGCCGCCGTCGGCCAGCCCTTCCGCCGCCGCATCCATGGTGTGTTGCGCCGCGGTGACTCCGGTCCGGCGGCCGAGGAATTCGAGCACCGTCTCGCCGGGGATGCGCTCCGGTTCCTGTGCCAGGTAACCCACCGTCGCATCGGGCGGGCTCAACGTGATGCTGCCGGTGGGCGCGCTACGGTCGGCCAGCATCCGCAGCAGTGTCGACTTGCCCGCCCCGTTCACCCCGACCAGGCCGATCACATCGCCCGGCGCCAGGGTCAGCTCGAGGTCGTCGAACAGGGTGCGTTCGCCGTGTCCCGCGGACAGCCCGCGCGCATACAGAGTGGTGCTCACCTGGAGAAGTCTGCCGTGTACGGGCGAGGACGTTCGCACCCGGTCGGCTCCGGCGAGCGGCTCGGCTCGATAACGCCGTCGTATTCAGGGTTTCACCCTGAGCCCGGACCCCACGGAAATCAGGGTCGGGATCGGTCATCGGACCGATGTGCCACACCGCTTTCTCGAGCAGAGTTGATGGCATACCGAACGACACCGAGAGGGAACTCCGATGACCGCACCCGCCCGCCGCCTCACCCGCTCCACCACCGACAGCTGGATCGCCGGCGTCTGCGGAGGCATCGCCGAATACTTCGGCTGGAACGCCAATGTCGTCCGCCTGCTGTTCGTGCTCTCCTGCCTGCTCCCCGGCCCCCAGTTCATCCTCTACCTGGTGCTGTGGCTGATCATCCCGAAAAAGTGATCACCCCAACGCGATAAGAGGCTGCGCCCGGGACTCGTGGATGACAGGATGGGGTGATCCCAGCACGTTCGTGGGAGTCGCCGTACCACCACACGAGTCCCGTCGAGGAGGAGCCATTATCACCTCGGGCGAATTCCCAGGCCTGGATCTACCCCACGTCGACGCGTCCTCCTCTCTGGACGGCCTGGGCGCCGTGGAACTGAATCATCCCACCCAGGACATCAATGGCGACGGCATCCTCGACAGCGTCACCACCACCGGCGAAGAAGCCACCCAGGTCTGGACCGATTACGACCACGACGGCCTCGCCGACCACGTCACCGTGGTGGAAAAAGACGGCGACTACGCCGCCTGGGAGTTCCACCACAATCCCGACGGAACCTCCGGCTGGGTCCGCACGGACCAGGGGAAGCTCGGCAAATAGAACTGAGTCGTCCCGGCGAAACGGCGGGACGACGTCTCAGTTCGGCGGGGGTGTGGTGGCCAGCTCCGGCGTGGGCGTCGTGGCCAGCGGGGGATCCGCGTCGATCGCGTACACACCGCCGGTCATGCGGCCGCGGTCCAGCTCCAGGATCGACAGCAGCACCTTCTCGATAGGCACGATCGCGGGAAAACTGTTGGGCGCGATCGCATTCGCCCGTACCCCGAATTCCTTGAACTCGACCGCCATATGTCGCGTCAGATGATTCAGCGCCGCCTTGGACGAGCCGTACAGCGCCTGCCCACCCGGATAGACCCCGGTGCCCGCCAGGCTGGAAACGTTGACGATATTGCGATTGCGCGCCCGGTTCTGATCGCGATCATGCAGCCAGCTCTTTTGGGCCAGGCGCGTCGCCAACCGCAGCGGCACACCGACATTCGTCCGGAAGTGGTTGTCGAAGTCGTCGAGTGCGGCATCACCGTCGACGACGCCGTGCCCATGCCACGTCATGTGTGCGGCATTGTTGATCAGCAGATCCACCGTGCCGAACCGTGCGAGCGCCAGATCGATGACCCGCTCCACCTCGCCCTTCTCGTTCAGGTCGGCGCGAATCAGGTAGACCTGTGACCTGTTCTCCGGCAGTTCGGCTTGCGGGTCGAACGGGTCGATAAACCATTCGTACTGGGTGGGCACCCCGGGCGTGCGCTCGCGATGTACGGCGACAATGTCGTACTCCGTGTAGAGCGCCTGGCAAAAGGCATTGCCGAGCAGCCCTCCGGCCCCCGTGATCAGGGCAACCCTCCGGTCACCGAGCGGCCGTCCACCATTCGACAATTCCGTCTCCTCCCCGACGTGCAGCAGGTCGATCCTAGGGTGTGACCGCTGCGGATTCGACTCGGGCCGTACTACACTCGCGTCAACGGTCCCCGCACTCCCGCTCCTTCGAGGGCAGCCCCGGCCGCAGGCTGCGATGATCCGCGCACTCCCGTGCGGATCATCGGAACCTGCGGACCACTTCACTACGAGCGCTGAGCCAATACGGCGAGCAACGCCGCACGCAGCCGATCGGGATCCGACTTCAGCAGTTCCGTCACGGGGCTGTAGACCCGCAACTCCCCGGCCTCCAGCATCCGGTCCCTGGTCTCGTCGTCAGGAATCCACGACCTGAAGTAAGCTCGCGCCTCGCTCCAATCGCCACTCTCGATCCCCGCGTGTACCAGGTCACGCGACCGCAGCATGAACTTCAGCTCGATGGGCAGTCCCGGGTCGTCCCACCAGAAATTGGAGAACGCACCATGGTTGCTGAACTTCGCCACCCAGCTCTCGAACGACGGATTCGGATAGTGCAGGATCACGGGCCCCACGGCCATGTGATGCTCACCCACGTAGTCGTGGAATTCGTGAACTCCCGCCCGCACCCCGGGTGACACCCGCACAGCGCTCTTCCCATTGCCATACGCCATGAAGTCGGTCCGGCCATTGAGTCGGAACAGAGTGCATTCGGCAAAGCAATTCTCCGGCTCGTGATCCACCGGCACCGCTTCTTGATTCGCGAAAGTGACCTGACCCACGTGCTGTTGCGCCCGCCAGGCGCCATTGCTCTCGTCGTAGAGGAGCTCGTCGGTGTCCACAGCCGCGACCCAGGCGTAGTCGTTCTGGAGCGCATAAGAGACTGCGGCTCGAGTATTGGCCATTATTCGTTTCATCACGGCAGATGGCGTGTTGTCACTCCGGTCGCCCGCACCGGCCAGCAACATGACCCGCCTGTCCGCCACCAGCGATTCGAACAGCGAGCGTTTACCGGGATCGTCCAGGTAAATCATGATCAGATCGGCTTGCCGGAGATGAAAGTCGATCCAAAACCGATAGCCCGGACCAGGATCCAGCACAGTCGAACAAATGAGGAAGCGGTTGCGCTCCGAGGGCGCGTGGTTCACCGACACGCGCCGATCGTAGCCAGACGCACGCGAATCGGGCACCGTGATGATCGAGAAGTGGGCGCGCTAGACCCCGCGTGGCCTGCCCTGTCCGGCAGCTGTGGACCACTCCCGCGCGATTGAACCTTCTGGCCCCGCCCAGTAGATTTCGGGCATACGCCTCGAGCCGGACGGCCCAGGATCCGATGGAACCGATTGCCGCCCACGTGCGTCGAAGGAAGTAGGGCAGCACTCGGCGCGAGCAAGGGACTCGCGATCGGGGGAGTGGACGAAGTAGGGATGGAGGGGTTGCGCTATGGCCAGCAGCACGCTGGGCGTCAAGACTGGTGAGCTTGATGCGTTAGGCAACGAGATCATGATCTCGGCCGCCGTTGTGACGAACAGCGCTAAGCGGGTCTCGGACAACATGTTCGGCAATGGTTCGAACAGCCACGGCCCGGAGGCCGGGCGGAATTACGTTACCGAGGGCAAACAGATCTACGCCGGGCTCGAGAATGTCCTCAAGTGGTTGAAGGCATGGGGTGATGCCGCGAATGCCATTGGTGACGGTATCGGTGCGTCCAGTGTCGCCTATTCCAACACCGATGCCGAGGCTGCCAAGAACACAGCCGCGCAAACCCAAAAAGTTTAGCCGGTTGCGATGACGATTGATTCTGGGAGGCCTGCCGCATGGTCGAGTTAGGTTCTGCGCCAACCAATCTCGGTGGCGCAAACGTGGACTCCATGCTCGATGACGGGGCCACGGGTCTGCAATATTTTACGCAGCTCTATCAGCGCTATAACCGGGCATTCGGCGCCAATATCGAGATCAATACGATCTATCAGCGGTACGACGAGCAGCGCGGGATGGATCTGGAAAAGCTGGCGAATACCGCCACTGCAATGCGCGCCACGCTGGGGGAGGCAGATGCGCAGTTGACCGCCCAAAAAGCTGCCAAGGACAAGCTGCCGACTATTTGGACCGGTGATGCGGCGACCGCGGCGTCGACGATGTTCGTGCAGCAGCTGGCCATGGCGCAGGAGGATCGCGACAAGGCCGTCACGGCGCTGTTGGCGATCGAATCAGCGATACCTAAGTTGCGAAGTGCGGTGGAAAGCAAGAAGACTCACGTCAAAGACTTGGTGAAGTCTTCCGAGGTAAAAGTCGACGACAAAACGCCGGATGATATCGACGACATTATCGAGACGGCACAGGGAAAGGAGGGGAATTGGACGAAGTTCGGGAAGGCAGTTGCGCTCGGTGTGACCTTTGGTGCCAGCGGCCTTTATGACACATGGAACAAGTATAGCTGCGAAGACTGGCTGAATAACACCTTCAAAAAAGAGTTCGACGAAAAACTGACGAACTTCTATGACAAATGCACCTCGACTGATACCGCGGTCAAGCAGGCGTACCCCGCACTGACCTCTGCCATGCAGGCGCTGGATGGCAATCCTTATCCGCGACCAGCCGGAACGATTACCTCCACGCCCAGTACTGCGCCGGCGCCGAGTTCGCAGACACCGTCACCGACGGGAGGCCCGGGTCCAGGCCCGAGTAGTTCGCCTTCTCCGAGTACGACACCCACACCGAGTTATACGCCGACACCCAGCACGACTCCGACACCGAGCACCGGTACGCCGTCGTCCACCGATACCGCACTGAGTGGTTTGGCATCCGGGCTTGCCTCGGCGCTGACCACGGCGGCAACCACCCTCGCCACGGCCGCGACCACCGGGTTGTCCTCCCTGACCACTGCCATCACCGCAGGCATCGAGGACCTGACGGACGACGACAAGGACAACGACGGCAAGAAGGATAGCGAGGAGAAGGATGGTGAGGAGAAGAAGGATGGTGCGAAGCAGGAGAGTAAGTCCACCGAATTCGACCTCGCCGGTAAGCATTACAAGCTCGAGGTCGGTGCGGACGGCCAGCCGAAGCTGGTCGAGACCGACAAAGACGGCAAGACTCACGAGTACAGCGTGAAGCTGGATGCGAACGGCACTCCGATCATCTCCGGCGTGGAGAAGTCCGGCGAGGAGAAGAAGGAAGAGAACAAGTCCGAGGACAAAACCCAGCAACCGGCGGCGGGCACGCCGACCACTGCCGTGCCGGGAACGGGCGCCAAGAAGGGGGAACAGGACGGCGAACACACCCCGAAAGATCTTCCGGTCACCGGTGAGCAGCAGCAGGAGCCCGTCCCAACCGGTGCTGAACTGGCCGAGGCAGGCCCACTGTGACGCAACTTATCGACGGAGGAGCCTGACATGGCCGACCCAGTCAGAGAGATCGAATTGATCTTCGAGGAGCACGATCGTCAGGCAAGACTGCTCAGCGAGGAATTCATGGAAATCGAGCGTCGGTGCGCTGAACGTGAGCGTGATTTCCAGGAGCGGACAAACGCCTCGTATCAGCAGCTGCTCGAGGATCACGCCGAAGAGATCGCGAAGGCCGAAGCCGAAGCCGAGGAGAAGGAACGAGGCGAGATGGAGGCTCGCGCCGAGCAGGAACGCCTCATGGCCGAAGCCCGCGAACAGCGCGAAGCCGTCGCCCGCTCCGTCGCCGCCCGCAAGTCGAAGGATGTTGTCTACCCCGTCGATGATGACGACGATCCCGAAGCCGAGTACTACCGCCGCAAGAGCTGGCTCGTCTAATGAAGTTGGATAGTGACTGGCGAAACTGGCTGGCAGAGAACGTCGATCGTGGCTGCACTGCGGAGACGATTGTCCGTTCCATGGTTGGTGCCGGTTTCACCGAAGATGCTGCCAGCGAGGCCGTAAAACGCGCGCTGGCGGGCGAGACCGCACGACCTGTGGTGCGAGAAGCGAACTCCACCTACACCTACGACGATTGCCCTGTTCCCGAGGGGAATCTCATCCACGCGTATGACCGCGACATCAAAGTCGTGATGCGTGTTCGAGAACCGCAGGTGATTCTCTTTGCCGACGTGCTGTCGGACGAAGAGTGCGACCAGATGATCGAGCGTTCGCGGTCCGAACTCGCGCGATCGACGACCGTCAATGGCGAAACGGGCGCTGACGAGGTCATCGCCAACCGCACCAGCGAAGGTACGGAATTCCGACGCTGCCAGGACGAACTGATCGAACGCCTCGACCGCAGACTGTCGGCTTTGATGAACTGGCCGTTGGAGAATGGGGAAGGCTTGCAGATTCTGCGCTACGGCGTCGGTGGCGAGTTCAAGCCACACTTCGACTTCTTCCCCCCGAAAGATCCTGGCAGTTGGCGGCATGTCACAGCCCCTGGCCAACGGGTAGCGACGTTGATCGTCTACCTCAATGAGGTCGAAGGCGGCGGTGCGACCGCCTTCCCGGCGGCTGGTCTCTCGGTTGCTCCGAAGAAGGGCGGGGCCCTCTATTTCCGCTACTGCAATAGCGCTGGGCAGCTCGACCCCCTCACGCAGCATTGCGGGGCGCCGGTGACGGCCGGCGAGAAGTGGATCATGACGAAATGGATGCGCCAGCGTCGTTTCGGCTGAGTCCCGCTACTTCCGCAGGAGCGAGGCGACGGTGCCGATGGAGAGTTTGGGCTTTTCCTCTTCGCGGGGGGCTTCGGGGTCGATCACCTGGGTGTGGGGGATGACGGCTTCGGGGTCGGCGAAGGGTTTGTAGGTCTTGTCGTCGAGGAGGGTGTGGCGCAGGTAGCCGGTGAGGAGGGCGCGGGTGGTGCGGGCGGTTTTGGCTTCGTGCCTGCCCGCGCCGAGGGCGCCGAGGGCGCGGCGGCCTTCGACGATGCCGTTGTGGGAGGCGCCATCGAGTGCGCGCAGGATGGTACGGCCGCCCCAGGCGCTGGCGAGGGGGATGGCGTTGGAGCTGACCGCGTCGATATCGGAGGTTCCGGCCAGGATCAGGGCGGGCGTGTCGATATCGGAGGCCAGGTTCTCGGCGGAGGGCGCGGTCGGGGCCGGGTAGAGGGCGGCCACGGCGGCGACTTTGCGCTGGCTGGCGGCGATGACGGCGGCGCCCGCGCCCATGGCGTGTCCGACCAGCGCGAGGCGGTCGGGGTGCACGCTGATATCTCCGTCGCCGAGCCGGACCCCGGTGCAGATGTCCAGGGTGGTGAGCAGATCGGTGGCCAGGCCGAGATGTGACGGAATCGGCCCGCGCTCGGTATCGGGGGCCGCGGCCACGAAACCCCACGACGCCAGATGCTCGAGCAGCTCCCGGTAGTTGCCGACGCCGGTCAGCCACCCGTGGCCGAAGGCGACGGCGGGCAGGTTCAGCCCCGATTCGGGCGTATAGACGACCCCCGGCTGGCCCGCGATAGCCAGATTCCCGCGCAGAACCCGGTGCGGGCCACGGCTGGTCAGGGTGCTCAGAAGCGATTTCACAGACGCCGACACGACGTGAACGTTATCCGATAAGTACTCTGGGGAGCCATGTGCGGAATCGTTGGCTACGTCGGGTACCGGGACGCGCTCGGCGTTGTTGTTGACGCGTTGCGCCGCATGGAATACCGCGGGTACGACTCCGCGGGTGTCGCGATCCTCGACGGTTCGGGTGCGTTGGCGGTGGAACGCAAGGCGGGGCGGCTGGCCAATTTGGAGGCTGAACTCGACGAACCGGGCGCCGCTCGTTTCGTCGGCAGCACCGGAATGGGCCACACCCGCTGGGCCACACACGGCGCGCCGACCGACCGCAACGCGCATCCTCACCGTGATGTCACCGAGAAGGTGGCGGTGGTGCACAACGGCATCATCGAGAACTTCGCCCCGCTCCGCAAGGAACTGGAGCAGGCCGGGGTCGAGCTGCGCAGCGATACCGACACCGAGGTCGCGGTGCACCTGGTCGCGCGCGCTTACGCCGCCGGACCGACCGCGGGCGATTTCGTCGCGAGCGCGCTGGCCGTGCTGCGTCGGCTGGAGGGCGCGTTCACCCTCGTGTTCACCCACGCCGACCATCCGGACATGATCGTCGCGGCTCGTCGCTCCACACCGCTGGTGGTCGGCGTCGGTCAGGGCGAGATGTTCATCGCCTCCGATGTCACCGCGTTCATCGAGCACACCCGTGAGGCTGTCGAGCTGGGACAGGATCAGGCGGTGGTGATCACCGCGGACAGCTACCACGTCACCGACTTCGACGGCAACGATGTGGATGGGAAGACCCGCCCGTTCACCATCGACTGGGATCTGGCCGCCGCCGAGAAGGGCGGCCACGACTACTTCATGCTCAAAGAGATCGAGGAGCAGCCCGCGGGTGTCGCGGATACCTTGATCGGGCATTTCACCCACGACGAGGCCGGCGGCCGGATCGTGCTGGACGAGCAGCGCCTCGCCGATCAGGAGCTGCGCGAATTCGACAAGGTGTTCGTCGTCGCGTGCGGCAGTTCTTATCACGCGGGTCTGCTGGCCAAGTACGCGATCGAGCACTGGACCCGGCTGCCCGTCGAGGTCGAGCTGGCCAGCGAGTTCCGGTACCGCGATCCGGTTCTGGACCGTTCCACGCTGGTGGTCGCGATATCCCAGTCGGGTGAGACCGCCGACACGCTGGAGGCCGTGCGCCACGCCAAGGAGCAGAAGGCGCGCGTGCTCGCGATCTGCAACACCAATGGCGCGCAGATTCCGCGGGAGTCGGACGCGGTGCTCTACACCCGCACGGGTCCGGAGATCGGTGTCGCCTCGACCAAGGCATTCCTGGCGCAGGTGACGGCGAACTACCTGGTCGGGCTGGCCCTCGCACAGGCACGCGGCACCAAGTACCCCGACGAGGTGGCCCGCGAGTTCGCCGAGCTGGAGGCGATGCCGAAGCTGGTGGAGCGCGTGCTGGAGACGGGGCCGCAGGTACGGGCGATCGCTCGCGAGCTGGCGCATGTGCCCACCGTGCTCTTCCTCGGCCGCCACGTCGGGTATCCGGTGGCGTTGGAGGGCGCGCTCAAGCTCAAGGAGCTCGCCTATATGCACGCCGAGGGTTTCGCCGCGGGTGAGCTCAAGCACGGTCCGATCGCGCTGATCGAGGACGGGCTGCCGGTCATCGTGGTGATGCCGTCCCCGAAGGGTCGTGCGGTGCTGCATTCGAAGCTGCTCAGCAATATTCGCGAGATCCAGGCGCGGGGCGCCCGCACCATCGTGATCGCGGAGGAGGGCGACGATACGGTGCGCCCGTTCGCCGACGACCTCATCGAGATCCCCTCGGCGCCGACGCTGTTCCAGCCGTTGCTCTCGACGGTCCCGCTGCAGATCTTCGCCGCCGAGGTGGCGCAGGCCCGTGGGTACGACGTCGACAAGCCGCGCAATCTCGCCAAGTCCGTCACCGTGGAGTAGGACCGGTCCAGGTGCGCGCCGATCGGCCACCGCGACGGCGAAGGGCCCCGGTCGGCGGGCAAGTGAACTGCGGCAGGTGACACAGTGCCCGGCCCGGAGTCATGCCGGTGCGCGGATGCGGTGGTCCTGTGCGGACCCGGATCTACTCGACCGTGACGGTGCCGCGCATCTGCGGGTGCAGTGAGCAGAGGTAGCGGTAGGAGCCGGGTGCGATGAAGGTGTAACTCCACTCGCCCTTGTCGAGGATCGGGCTGTTGATGCCCATCGCCTTATCGCCGATGCCCTGCACCGAATGCGGGAAGCGGTCGGTGAATTTCCAGGTCACGGTGTCACCCACCTTGACGGTGACATTCTCGGGGGAGAACTTCATATCGTCCACGGTCACCATGACCGCCGCCGACTTCCGCTCGCCGGGAACCTGGGAACCGGTGGTGGTCGACGGCGTGGAACCGGTCGTGGACGTCGCGGCCGAACCGGAATCATCGGACCCGCAGCCGGATAGCGATAACGTCGCGATGAGTACGAACCCGGCCGCAACCCCGGTGGACTTCGCGCGGCTCCCGATCGACATGGTGGCCAAGCCTAGTCCGCGTCGCGGTGTCGACGGCGGAGGGTGCGTGGCGAGTAGGGTCGGATCGGGTCCGGGATGCCTGGGGTGAACGGGCCGGGAAGGCAGTGCCGGATCGACGCAGTGGAGGCGATGCGCATATGTCCACGCAGCGGGGTTATTTCACGGCCGACGAGGTGCGGGCGGCCGAGGCCGAGTTGTTCACCCGGGTGCCCGAGGGGGTGCCGATGCGGCGGGCGGCCCACGGGTTGGCGACGGTGGTCGCGGGTGAGCTGCGAGCCAGGACCGGGGGGATCGCGGGACGGTCGGTGACCCTGCTGGTGGGGTCGGGCGATAACGGTGGCGACGCACTGTGGGCCGGATCGATGCTGCGCCGTCGCGGTGTCGCGGTGACGGCGGTGCTGCTGAATCCCGAACGCGCGCACGCGAAGGGGCTTGCGGCGCTGCGGAAGACGGGTGGGCGGGTACGCGACGAGGCCGGCGCGCCGGATCTGGTGATCGACGGCATCGTCGGCATTTCCGGACGTGGACCGTTGCGCCCGCGTGCCGCCGAAATCGTTGCGGGGCTGGATGTTCCGATCATCGCTGCCGACCTGCCCAGCGGTGTCGATCCCGATACCGGTGCGGTCACCGGTCCGGCGGTGCGCGCCGATGTGACGGTCGCCTTCGGCGCATTCAAACCCGTGCACGCGCTCGCGGCGCCCTGGTGTGGCCGAATCGATCTGGTGCCCATCGGTTTACGACTGCCCGAGCCGAATCTGGCGGCGCTGGAACCGGCGGCGATCGGTGCCGGCTGGCCCGTGCCCGGGCCCGGCGACGACAAGTACACCCAGGGTGTCACCGGCGTGTGCGCGGGCAGTGCGACCTACCCGGGCGCGGCGGTGCTCTGCACCGGCGCGGCCGTCGCCGCTACCTCGGGCATGGTGCGCTATACCGGCGACGGATCGGCCGAGGTCCTGACCCATCTTCCGGAAATCGTTGCTGCCCCATCGATTTCGACAACCGGCCGGGTCCAGTCGTGGGTCTTCGGCCCCGGCGCCGGTACGGACTCCGACGCCGCCAAGCGCCTCGCGGAAGTCCTCGCCACCGATCTCCCGGTCGTCGTCGACGCCGACGGTCTCACTCTCCTGGCCGCCGACCCGGATCTGGTCCGCGCCCGCACCGCGCCCACTGTCCTGACCCCGCATGCGGGTGAATACGCCCGTCTGACCGGCCACGAAGTGGGCCCGGACCGGGTCGCCGCCGTTCGCGAACTCGCCGAATCCTGGCGGCTCACCGTCCTTTTGAAGGGCCGTGCCACCTTGGTCGCCGCCCCCGACCGCCCGACCCTGGTCAACGAGGCGGGCGGCTCCTGGGCCGCCACCGCGGGTGCGGGCGATGTCCTCTCCGGCATTATCGGCGCCCTCCTCGCCGCGGGCCACGACCCCGCCTGGTCCGCGGCCGCCGCCGCCCGAGTCCACAGCCTCGCCGCCAACCTCGCCGCCCACGCCGATCACCCTTCGGCCGCTCCCATCTCCGCAAGCCCGCTCCTCGAACACCTCCGCCCCGCCATCCGCACCCTGCGGGCCCTCTCCGACTGACTGTGGCCGCGGACACGGGCCGCGCGTACCGGCGGTGCGGCTTATCCCGACTCGACGGCATTGTGCGGCGACCGACTACGGATGCCTGTCGATACGGATGGCCTCTCGAACTGCGTGCGCGGTGGGATCTCGTGCGGCCGTGGTCCCACCTCCCGTGGACGCCGATCCGCTGGTCGGCCCTCCTGTACCAGCCCGGGTGAATTATCCGACAACCGACCCCTCCGCGGTGGGCCTGGCGGTCACGAGCAGGGGAATGCGTTAGTAGGGCCGGGACAGGGATGGCAGGATCGTTAGCCGTGAATGCCCAAGTGGAAACCGTTATCGACCTGGAAGCCATTGCCCACAACGTGCGGATACTGCGCGCACACGCGGGTGACGCCGCGGTGATGGTGGTGCTGAAGGCCGACGGGTACAACCACGGGGCGGTCGAGGTCGCGCGGACGGCTTTGGCGGCGGGCGCGGCCGAGCTCGGTGTGACCACGGTCGCGGAGGCGGTGCGGTTGCGGGCGGCGGGGATCACCGCGCCGATCCTGTGCTGGCTCAATAATTCCGACGCCGATTACGCGGCGGCGGTCGCGGCGGATATCGAGATCGGAGTCCCCTCGGAGGATCACCTGCGGGCGGTCGCGGCGGCGGCCCGCGGGATACGGCGCACCGCGATCGTGACGCTCAAGGTGGATACGGGGCTCAATCGCAACGGCATCGCGCCGGATGAATATCCGCGGGTCCTGGCGACTCTTCGGTCATTGGTGGACGAGGGCGTGGTGCGGTTGCGCGCGATCTTCTCCCACCTCGCCCACGCCGACGAACCCGAACATCCATTCCTCGATGTGCAACGCGACCGCTTCATCGAGGCGATCGCCGCCGCGAAGGAGTACGGCCTGGAGCCGGAGCTGACGCATCTGGCGAATTCGGCCGCCACGCTGACCCGCCCCGACCTGGCCTTCGACATGGTGCGCCCGGGCATCGCGGTGTACGGGCTGTCCCCGGTGCCGGGTCTACCGGACTTCGGACTGCGCCCCGCGATGACGTTCCAGGCCCGGGTGGCGCTGGTCAAACGCGTCGCGGCGGGGGAGGGCGTTTCGTACGGGCATCAGTGGCTCGCCCCACGCGACACCACCGTCGCGTTGATCCCCGCCGGCTACGCCGATGGGGTATTCCGCACCATGAGTGGACGGTTCGAGGTCTGGTTGGGTGGCGCGCGCCGACCCAACATCGGCCGGGTCTGCATGGACCAATTCGTGGTCGACCTCGGCGACAATGCGGCGGGCGTGGTCGAGGGCGACACCGCCGTACTGTTCGGCGGCGGCGCGGGCGAACCCGGCGCCCAGGACTGGGCGGACCTGCTGGACACCATCCACTACGAGGTGGTCTGCGCGCCGAAGGGCCGGGTCGTCCGTCGATACGTCGGCGAACCCGCCTGACGCGCGCGTGTTCGACCCGAACTTGTCCACCTCGCGGCCGTGTGGTCGACTCGTGGTGCTAGGCCGTTATCCGAGAGGGTTCCGATGAGTTCGCGACGTTCGAATCGCAGCACAGTGCTGCGCGGGGGGATGGCGACCGCGGGTTTCGTCGGTGCGCTGGCCGGTGCGCACGCATTGCGCCGGGCGGGTGCGCGGGTGCTGTGGCCTGCCCTGCGCGACGAGTATCGCGACGAGGATTTCGCGCTACTGGAGCACGACCGTGCGGGCGCGGTCCTCGCCGAGGATGGTGTCCGGCTCGCCACCCGCGAATGCGGGCCGGTCGATGCCCCGGTCACCGTGATCTTCGTGCACGGCTTCTGCAACAGCATGGAGACCTTCCATTTCCAGCGCCGCGATTTGGAAAAACGCTGGGGTACCGGGGTACGCCTGGTCTTCTTCGATCTGCGCGGGCACGGTCGCTCCGGTACGCCTACGACCGAGAGTTGCACGGTCGCCCAGCTCGGCCGCGACGTCGCGGCCGTGATCGAGGCCACCGCGCCCGCCGGACCGGTCGCGCTCGTCGGCCACTCGCTGGGCGGAATGGCGATACTGGCCGCCGCCGCGCAATTCCCGGTACTGTTCGCCGCCAGAGTGGTCGGTGTCGGGCTGCTGTCCACCGCGGCGGCGGAGGTCACCGCCGCGGGTATCACCCAGCTGCTGCGCAACCCCGCCATCGACGGCTTCCGGCTTGCGGTGCACACCGCGCCCACCCTGGTTCAGGCCGGGCGCAGTACGGTGCGCCACATCATCACGCCGATCCTGCATGTGAGCTCCTATCACGGCCACGTGAGCCCGACGCTGTCGCGCTTCAGCACCCACATGATCGACGAGACACCGGTCGAAACCATCGTCAAGTTCCTGAAGGCCTTTGAGCTGCACGATGAATCGGCCGCGCTGCCGACCCTGGCCGATCTTCCCTCGCTGGTCCTCGGCGGTGTCCACGATCTGGTGATCCCGTTCCGCAACTCCCGCGCACTGCATCGCGAGCTCCCCCAGAGCGAGCTCGTCCGGCTCGACCACGCCGCCCATATGGCGCATCTGCAATTCCCCGACCTCGTCAACGATGCCCTCGACCGCCTCCTGTTCCGCGCGGGCGTCATCGCGGACCGGCCCAGCCCGGAGGCCACCGGAACCTGATCCACCCGGCCTCGTCCCGACTCGCTGCCCCGCGAACCGCGGATGTCCGGAGATATCGGGGGCCGAGGGTGTCGGCTGGTGGCGGAGCGGAGTGTGCGCGTCGGTACGCTGCCGACGTCAGTACTCATGTGTGGGATCGGAGGGCGGCGGTGGCGCAACAGCGGCGAGTGCTGCCGACGGTGGAGGATACCGAGGAGCTCGGCCGGGAGCTGTCCGCCGAGTTGGCGCCCGGCGATCTGGTGGTGTTGGACGGTCCGCTCGGCGCGGGCAAGACCGCGCTGACGAGGGGGATCGCGGCGGGGCTCGGGGTGCAGGGGCGGGTCAGCTCGCCGACCTTCATCATTGCCCGTCAGCATCGGGCCGGGGCGGGCGCGGGCGCGGTGCCGATGGTGCATGTGGACGCGTACCGGCTCGGCGGCGATCTTGATGAGCTGGACGCATTGGATCTCGACACCGATTTGCAGCACGCGGTGGTCGTGGTGGAGTGGGGGCTCGGGGTGGTCGAGCATCTGTCCGATCGGCACCTGCGGGTGCGGCTGTCCAGGGAGCCGGATTCCGATGTGCGGACCGCGGTCTGGGAGTGGGTCGAGTAGCGCCGATCACACTCGTGGGTTCCCGCCGAAACGAGGACCGCGCCGCGTCCGTTGCTACCCGGTAGCTCCGCACCGCGGCCAGGTACCACCCGGTATCGTGGGGGCAATCATGCTTGTACTAGCTGTCGACACCGCGACACCCGCCGTTACAGCGGGATTGGTGGAACTGGAGCAGGCCGCAACCGGTGCGGCCACCGCGGCGGAGCTGCGGACAGTCGCCTCGCGTGTTCGGGTGGACCCCCGAGCGCATGCGGAGGTGCTGACCCCGCAGATCCTCGAATGCCTCACCGAGGCAGGCCGTTCCAGGACCGACATCGCCGCGGTCGTGGTGGGCGTCGGCCCCGGCCCGTTCACCGGTTTACGGGTCGGCATGGCGACCGCCGCGGCGTTCGGCGACGCGCTGGGCATTCCGGTGTACGGGGTGTGCAGCCTCGACGCGATCGCCGCGGACGCCGCTCCGGACCTCGCGCCCGGTAGCGAACTGCTCGTGGTGATCGACGCTCGCCGCCGCGAGGTGTACTCGGCTCGCTACCGTGACGGAGTTCGCGTGGCCGGGCCGGATGTGACCAAACCCGCAGACCTGGATCCGGCGCAGGCCGGTGTCATCGCCGGATCGGCTTCGCACGTCGACTTTTTCGACCTGCCCGTGCTGCCGGTGGAGACGCCGTCACCCGCCGGTTTGGTGCGCGTCGCCGTGGCCGAACTGCTCGCGCGCGCGGTGCCGCAACAGCTGGTGCCGTTATATCTGCGCAGGCCCGACGCGGTCGAAAACAGCTATCGCACCCTCGACCGGACGGGAGCGTGACACCGGTGGACAACGGAGCCCCCCGAAACGTGAACATCTGCATCGAGCCGATGAACCTCGCTGATATCGAGCGCTGTGTCGAACTGGAGCAGCTGCTGTTCCCCGAGGACGACCCCTGGCAAGCGGTGGCGTTCCGCTCGGAACTGGCCGCCCCGCACAACCGCTATATCGCCGCCCGTGACGAGCAAGGGCGAATGGTGGGTTACGCCGGCATCGCATTGCTCGGTGACGCCGAACACCCTGAGGCCGAGGTGCACACGATCGGTGTCGACCCGACCTGCCATCGCGGCGGTATCGGCACCCTGCTGCTGGAAGCGTTGCTCGCCGAGGCGGGCAAGCGCGGCGGCCCGGTATTCCTCGAGGTGCGCACCGACAATCAGCCCGCCATCGCGATGTACGCCAAGCACGGCTTCCACATCATCGGGCTGCGCAAGAACTACTATCACCCCAGCGGCGCCGACGCCTACACCATGCGCAGGCCCGAGTTGAGCGCCGAGGGGCGGGCATGGCGTGTGACACAGCCGGACGAGGTTTTGTCGTGATCGTCATGGGTATCGAAAGTTCCTGCGACGAAACCGGAGTCGGGATCGTCCGCTGGAACAGCGACGGCACCTGCGAACTGCTCGCCGACGAGGTCGCCTCCAGTGTCGACCAGCATGCCCGCTTCGGCGGCGTGGTGCCGGAGATCGCCTCGCGCGCCCACCTGGAGGCCATCGTCCCCGCGATGCGCCGCGCGCTGTCCGCCGCGGGTATCGCGAAGCCGGATGCGCTCGCGGTCACCATCGGTCCGGGTCTGGCGGGAGCACTTCTGGTCGGTGTCGCGGCGGCGAAAGCCTATGCGGCGGCGTGGGATGTGCCGTTCTACGCGCTGAACCACCTCGGCGGGCATGTCGCGGTGGACACGCTCGAGCACGGGCCGATGCCGCCGTGCGTCGCCCTGCTGGTCTCCGGTGGGCACACCCACCTGCTGCATGTGACCGACCTGTCGGCACCGATCGTGGAACTGGGCAGCACCGTGGACGACGCGGCGGGCGAGGCCTTCGACAAGGTGGCGCGGCTACTCGGCCTCGGCTACCCCGGCGGACCCGCGCTCGACGCGGCGGCGCAGAGCGGTGACCCGAAGGCGATCGCGTTCCCGCGCGGCATGACCGGTCCCCGCGATCCTCGCTACGATTTCTCCTTCTCCGGTCTCAAGACCGCGGTAGCCCGCCATGTCGAGGCGGCACAGCGGCAGGGCATCACCCCGGAGCAGCTGCCGATTCCGGATATCGCGGCCTCGTTCCAGGAGTCGGTCGCCGATGTGCTCACCATGAAGGCGATTCGCGCCGCCCAGGATGTCGGCGTCGACACCCTGGTACTCGGCGGTGGCGCCACCGCCAACTCCCGCATTCGCTCGCTGGCCGAGCAGCGCTGCGCCGCAGCCGGTTTGACGCTGCGGGTGCCCAAACCCCGGCTCTGCACCGACAACGGCGTCATGATCGCGGCGCTCGGCGCCCACGTCATCGCCGGTGGCGCAACACCTTCGGACCTGACCGTCGCCACCGACCCGGGCTTGGCGGTCTCCACCAGCCAGGTTTTCTGACCGGTCCACCCGAGATCGTCCGCCGATCGTGGCACGACCCGGGTGGTGACGAATGCCGCTGTGCCGAGGTCGAACCGCCGTCGGATGTGCATCGCGCGAATGCCACGGATCAGGGCCGAGCATCACCGGGCAGCGTGGTGCTGACGGGTGCCGTCGCCGGTGTCGAAACCGGCGGGATCGGGCGCACCGCCGGACCCTCGTCGAATGAGATCGAGAGGACGAGCAGGACGAGCAACAGCGCCGCCGCGACCCCGAGCGTCATACGTGCCCAGAGCCACCACGGCTGAAAACGTCGGCGTCGCGCCGACCGATAAGCGGCAGCCACATGTCCCCCTTGCCGGGTGGCTCATTGCTGATCGAATCGCGACCGGTCGACCGGCCGTTACGCCGACTGCCTTGCGCCGCAAGGGAACCGGACGCTGGTGTCGAACTTCGCTCCGAAAGCCCCAGGATCGTCATGTCGATGGTGGGGGCGCCTACGATGCTGATCATGTCTGATGCTGTGCGTGACGGCGGTTCGGGCGCCGGTCCGGTCCGGCAGGATGTCTGGTGGACAGATCCGGCGCTGCTGGTACGCGGCGATTTCGAGTTTGTGTGGGGGCTACTGGATTCGGCGCCGGACGCTCAGGCCCGTGTGGTAGCGGCGGTGTATCGCGCCTCGGCACATCTGCACCGGGACGCTCCGCCCGTGGTGCGTCGGCAATTGCTGGCGCTGGACGCCGCCCGGTACGGAGACCGGGAGCTGGCCGCCCGGATCACCACCGTGCCGGTGGCCGAGGGAAAGCACGCGCGGTGGGGGGTGGAATGGGCCACTGCCGGTCAGGTCGATTCTCGGCTTCGATACACCCTGACCGGCGCTGCCGTGCGGACTGTGGCGACAGTCGTGGTGGACGGCCGCGCCGTCGCTGTGAGCCCGGCGGGGGGCAGCGGCAACGGCCGGGCACTCCAGGTGTGGGATCTGAAGACCGGCGAGCAGGTCGGCGAGCCCTTGGTCGGCCACGACGGCTTGGTTCGGGCGGTCGCGACGGGGATGATCAACGCGCGTCCCGTTGTCGTCAGCGGAAGCGAGGATGGCACGGTTCGCGTATGGGACCTCATCGACCATGAGCAGATCGGCGAGCCCCTGCCCGGCCACGACGGCTGGGTGCTGGCGATATCGACGGCCTTGGTGGACGGCCGCCCCTTCGCCGTCACCGGCGGTACCGACAACACGGCGCGTGTGTGGGATCTCAGCACCGGACAGCAGATCGGCGACCCTTTGGCAGGCCACGGCAACTGGGTGGTGGCGGTGGCAACAGCTGAGGTGGGCGGCCGTCCCGTCGCCGTCACCGGCAGCTGGGATGGCACGGTCCGGGTGTGGGACCTCAGCACCGGAGAGCCTGCCTGTGACCCGCTGACCGGCCACACCGATCAGGTGCTGGCGGTGGCAACGGCCGTGGTGGACGGCAGGCCCGTTGCTGTCACCGGAAGCAGTGACAAGACGGCGAAGATATGGGACCTCACCACTGGCGAACCGATCGGCGACCTTCCGACCAGTGGCTCCCACAGAGTGCTGGCCGTAGCGACAACCGTGCTGGACGGTCGGCCGGTTGCCGTCACCGGCGGCGGGGACAACACGGCCCGGCTGTGGGATCTGACCACGGGTGAGCAGATCGGCGATCCGCTGACCGGCCACACCGACCGGGTGGGCGCCGTGGCGGTGGCGAACGTGGACGGCATCCCTGTCGTGGTCACCGCCGCTGAGATCGCCGGCACCGACCACACCGTCCGTGTGTGGAACCCGCAGGAGCGTCGGCAAATCGACGGACCGTCGGCTGGGCACAGCGACATCGTGGTCGCGGCGGCGACGGCGATGCTGGATGGTCGGCCGGTTGCCCTCACCGGCAGCGGGGACAACACGGCCCGGCTGTGGGACCTCGCCACGGGTGAACAGATCGGCGAACCTCTCCGCGGTCACACCGATGTGGTGTGCGCGGTGGCCTTGGGCTCGGTGGATGGACGCCCGATCGCCGTCACCGGTGGCTACGACGCACTCCGGTTCTGGGACCCGGCCACGGGTGAGCCGATCGGTGAACCACTGACCGACCCGGACGGACGGACGATCGCGCGAGCCATGGGATCGGTGGACGGCCGCCTCGCGGCCGTCACCAGCGGCGGCCACCGCAGTGGCAAGCCCATGCGGATATGGGACCTGGCCACGCGCAAGCCGATCGGCAGATTCCCCACCGGCCGCCGCCGGAACTATGCCGACAAGGTGATCGCGGTGGCGGTGGGATCGGTGGACGGTCGGCCGGTCGCGGTGACCAGCGCCGACGATCGAACAGTCCGCGTGTGGGACGCGACTACGGGGCAGCAGGTCGGTGAACCACTGACCGACCTCGACTGCACGGTGCGGGCAGTGGCCACGGCGGTGGTGGAAGGCCGCCCGATCATGATCATCGGCAGCGACTGTAAGACAGCGCGGATCGTGGACCTGACCACGGGTCAGCGGATCGGTGAACCTCTCCGCGGTCACACCGATGTGGTGTGCACGGTGGCCTTGGGCACGGTGGACGGCCGCCCGGTCGCTGTCACCGGGAGCTGGGACGCCACGGTGCGCGTGTGGGACGCGATGACGGGTGAACAGATCGGAGCGGAACTGGTGTTCCCCGCAAAGGTGAACACGGTCGCCGTGGCGCCGGACGGGCGCCTGGCAGTCGGATTCGGGACGGAACTCGCCATCCTGGCCTCTCGCTGACCCTTCCCGGCGGGCCGGTTGCCGCGCAACCCGAACAACCTGCCGCAGGAACATCTGCCGATCGCCGTAATGGCGGCAGCCGGTGTGGTCGAGGCCCATTCCGTTGCAGAACACTCCTGGGGTGTGCTGCTCGAAGTCTGGTCGGCTGCCGATCGGCGAAGGCGTGGTCGTCGTTCGACCGAGTCGCCCCGCTGCCGTATCCGGGCGATGCGGTGGGCGTCAGTCCGCTTCGGTGAACTGAAGTGTGCCCGTCGCGCCGGTGTGCGCCGACCCGGAGTTGGCCCGCGGCAACGGGATTCGCGATTGCGCCGGTGCCTAGCTGGGGACGGGCACCGCGTTCGGCGTCGGAACGGTTGTGGGGAAGGGGGTTTCGGTGCCCATGCCGATGCGGCCGTGTTCGGGGTCGACCGCGGATTCGGCGGATGGCGCGGGCTGATTACCGAAGAGCGGGCCGAGCAGCTCCGGGAACGGGATCGACGGCAGATTCGGGTCCGGACGCAGCGTAGGTTGCGTCGACAGCGGCGTCGTCGGGGGCGGGGTGGTGGATACGGTGCCGGTGCGGGTCGGCGGTTGGGTGTTGTCCTGGGTGACCGAGGGGATACTGCTGCCGCTGGGTCGGTTGGTGCTCTCCCGGTTGTTACCGGTGGCGGTGCCCGCGCCGGTCGGTGGGGCCACGCTGACCGGCGTACTCGGCTGCTGCTGCGCGCTGCTGGTGGTGCCCGCGGGGGAGACATCGTCGCCCGCCGTCGGTGCGAAGGTCTTCACGCCGTAGCCGATGACCAATCCGACCACCACGATGGCTCCCGCGAGGGTGCCGACGACCTTGGTGAAGGTGCCGACCGGCGCGTCCGCGGCGAGTGTCGCGACCGGGAAGACCGACGGCTGAACCGAATCGGCGACCAGCGCCGCGCCTTTGGCGATGACGGCTTCCGGGTCGTCCACGGTGTGCACCGGCACGTGGAGCGCGTCGCAGAGCGTGGAGATGACCGCGGGAATGTTGGCTCCGCCGCCGATCACCACCACCGCCTGTGGGAACTTCGGCGCCCTGGCGAATGCGGCGGCGGTGAAGACGGCCGTCTCGCGGAGCAGGTCGGTGATGAGCTCCTCGAAATCGGCCCTGGTCAGTTTCAGCGGGCGGCCTGCCACATGGTCGATGGTGACGGCGGGCGAGAGCGATAGGTGCTCCTTGGCGGTCCGGCCGCGATTGGTCAGCATGCCGCGATTCGGCCTGGTGCCGCGGCGCGCGTAGTGCAGGTCGACCAGATGGTGGTAGATGCGGTCGTCGATCGCGTTGCCGCTGACCGCGGTGGTGCGTTCCGAGCGCAGGATGGTGCCGTCGGCCTGATCCGCGACGGTGACACTGAGCCCCGAAGCGCCGAGATCCACGATGGCGACCGTCTCGTAGCGGTCGAGCAGTCCGGTATGACGCAGGTAGGTGAGGGCGGCCGTGCCCTCCGGAACCAGCCGTAGGTCGCGTTGCTTGCCGGTGGCCGAACGGATCACCTGCGCTTGCTCTTTGCTGCGGTAAGCCACCGCGACGCTGGTGGGCGCGGCGTCACGACCGGTGGGTTGCGCGCCCGCGAAGCGCGCGCCGATCGAGTGGGCGATGTCGTAGGTGATCTGCTGGCTGGTCGGCAGCTGGGTGGTCATCAGTTCGATCGAGGACGCGACCAGATCCCCGAGATCGGAGTGGGCCGCGTCGGCGGAGACGACGCGGTAGTCGAAACTCTGAGCCCCGTTCGGCGCGGTAGCGACCAGCGCCGAGCACACCACCTCGTTCCCGGCCGAGATGCCGAGGGATGTTCGCATGTTCACCTCCCTTCGAGCGGATGGTCATGGTGTCGCCGACCATCTCGAATGGACTGCCGCACCGTCGCGTGGTTCGCGAGCGATCCGGACTCGCAATCCGGCCGACCCGTTGGACGGGTGGGTCGCGGGGAACGGCCTTCGATCACGTGTGGAGTTGCCCTCTGGTGAAACTTCTGGTGACGCTGTCCCGGATGTGACGCTGAGCTCGCTGTTTCGTGACGCCGACCGCGCTCCCGACGACGCCTGTTCGTGACGAACACGGCTGCCGGACAACGACCGTCGTCAATACTGTCACAATCCGTTACCCGAACGTTACAGATTCAACGAAGTAATAGGAAGTCCTCATCGGCCGAGTCGACCCACCCTGTCCAGTGGGTGTCGGACGTCCTCGGAAGCGACGGAAATGGCCGCGCGGCTGTGGGCGGTTCCGGTGCGCGATGGATGGTCGACACGCATTGGCACAGCCCGCCCTTGAGCGCTGGCACTCTCGTGTATAGAGTGCTAGTCGGCACTGTGTGATGTGTGGTGCCAAGCTTTGACTACTGAGCAGGGGTCCCGGCACCCGCGACGACGGGGCTAACGCTACAGAGTCACCGTGACCGAATCGATGGTCCGGGACAACAGTTCCGGACGACCGTAAATCCCCTGAAAGTGGAGGGCTCAACGTGGCGAGCGTGAACATCAAGCCGCTCGAGGACAAGATCCTCGTCCAGGCCAACGAGGCCGAGACGACGACGGCCTCCGGCCTGGTCATCCCGGACACGGCGAAGGAGAAGCCGCAGGAAGGCACCGTTGTCGCCGTCGGCCCCGGCCGCTGGGACGAGGACGGCGAGAAGCGCATTCCGCTGGATGTCCAAGAGGGCGACACCGTCATCTACAGCAAGTACGGCGGCACCGAGATCAAGTACCAGGGCGAGGAGTACCTGATCCTCTCCGCGCGCGACGTGCTGGCTGTCGTCAGCAAGTGACCGCGTTTCCCGGCCGACCGGCCGGGATCGAGTCGTAACGACACTGCCCCGGTTCCCCTACAGCGGGGCCGGGGCAGTGCCGTTCTGGCCCTATCCAAGGAAAAGGACTTATGGCAAAGCAGATCGAGTTCGACGAGAAGGCTCGTCGGGCTCTGGAACGCGGTGTCGACAAGCTCGCCGACGCCGTCAAGGTGACCCTCGGCCCGCGCGGTCGCCACGTTGTGCTCGCGAAGGCCTTCGGCGGCCCGACCGTCACCAACGACGGTGTCACCATCGCGCGTGACATCGAGCTGGAAGACCCGTTCGAGAACCTCGGCGCGCAGCTGGTCAAGAGCGTCGCCACCAAGACCAACGATGTCGCGGGTGACGGCACCACCACCGCCACCGTGCTGGCCCAGGCGCTGGTCCGGGCCGGACTGAAGAACGTTGCCGCGGGCGCGAATCCGATTTCCGTCGGCATCGGCATCGCCAAGGCCGCCGACGCGGTCTCCGAGGCGCTGCTGGCCCTGGCCACCCCGGTCTCCGGTGAGCAGGCCATCGCGCAGGTCGCGACCGTCTCCTCGCGCGATGAGGAGATCGGCGCGATGGTCGGTAAGGCGCTGACCACCGTCGGCAAGGACGGCGTGGTCACCGTCGAGGAGTCCTCGACGCTGCAGACCGAGCTCGTCGTCACCGAGGGCGTGCAGTTCGACAAGGGCTACCTCTCGCCCTACTTCGTCACCGACGCAGACAGCCAGCAGGCCGTGCTCGAGGATGCCTTCATCCTGCTGCACCGCGAGAAGATCAGCTCGCTGCCCGACTTCCTGCCGTTGCTGGAGAAGATCGCCGAGTCCGGCAAGGCCGTGCTGATCATCGCCGAGGACGTCGAGGGCGAGGCGCTGTCCACCCTGGTGGTCAACTCCATCCGCAAGACGATCAAGGCCGTCGCGGTCAAGGCGCCGTTCTTCGGTGACCGCCGCAAGGCGTTCCTCGACGACCTGGCCGTCGTCACCGCGGGCACCGTGATCAACCCGGACCTGGGTATCACGCTGCGCGAGGCCGGCATCGACGTGCTCGGCCAGGCCCGGCGCGTCGTGGTCACCAAGGACGAGACCACGATCATCGACGGTGCGGGCACCGCCGAGGACATCGCGGCCCGTGGCGCACAGCTGCGGCGCGAGATCGAGGCGACCGACTCCGATTGGGATCGGGAGAAGCTCGAGGAGCGGCTGGCCAAGTTGGCCGGTGGCGTCGCGGTGATCAAGGTCGGCGCGGCCACCGAAACCGCCCTCAAGGAGCGCAAGTACCGGGTCGAGGACGCGGTGAGCGCGGCCAAGGCCGCCGTGGACGAGGGCATCGTGCCCGGTGGCGGTACCGCCCTGGTGCACGCCGCCGCCAAGCTGGTCGAGCTGCGGGATTCGCTGTCCGGCGATCAGGCCGTCGGCGTCGAGGTGGTGCGGACCGCGCTGCAGGCCCCGCTGTTCTGGATCGCCACCAATGCGGGCCTGGACGGCGCCGTGGTGGTCAGCAAGGTCGCCGAGGGCAAGGAGGGCTTCAACGCCGCCACTCTCACCTACGGTGATCTGCTCACCGATGGTGTCGTGGACCCGGTCAAGGTGACCCGCTCCGCCGTCGTGAACGCCGCGTCGGTGGCGCGGATGGTGCTCACCACCGAGAGTGCCATCGTGGACAAGCCGGCCGAGGAGGCCAACGACCACGGCCACCACGGGCACAGCCACTGAGCTCGCCCCGACGGCAGCACATAGTCAAGGCCCCCGGACCATTCGGTCCGGGGGCCTTCGTCTGTGGGTCCGGTCGCGGAGCCGCCGTGGTCGGTCGGGTCGTCGTGATCGGGCGCTTCACATCGGCAGAGCGATGGGCGCACACCGAGGTCGACGGCGGGCGAAGGTGTTCGGCGCGGCGGATGCCGACGCCGCGTGGCGCTACGACGCTACCGGAGGCTGCTCGGCGATGGCCGCGAGCAGTCGACCACGCAGTGCGGCGGGCGGCTGAGTAGCCGTTGTCACCGCGAGAGCGCACAGAACATTCTTTGTCTGTTGCACTTCGGCGATGAACGCCGCACGTAGCGCGGGGTCTTCATTGTCGAGCAGTTCCTGTACCGCGTGATGGTCTTCGTCGTCGATCGATCCGAGCGCGACGGTGTGCGCGAGATCGATCTGGGCTTCGTTCATCTCACGTCACCCCCAAACTTTTCTTCAGTCGTGTCAGTCCGTCCCGGATACGGGACTTGACGGTCGGTAGCCCTACGCCGAGGTAGGTGGCAACTTCCGCGTAGGTTCGCCCGCCGTAATAGGCGAGCGAGATGGCCTCCCGCTGGGTATCGGTCAACGTCGTCAACCCTTCGAGGACGGCCTGTTGTTCGAGCCTTCGCTCCACCTCTTCGGTGACCTCATCGAATTCGTTACCGAGAACCCTTATCCCGTAGGCGACTTCACGCTGGGTATGTGCCTGCTCGGCGCGCACCCGGTCGACCGCCCGCCGATGGGCGAGCGTCATGAGCCACGTCACGGCCGATCCCTTCGCGGGATCGAAACTGGCTGCGGTGCGCCAGATCTGGAGATAGACCTCTTGAGTGGTCTCTTCCGCGTACCCCGGATCGTGCAAGACCCGAAGCACCAGACCGAAAACGCGCGCACACGTCCGGTCGTACAGTTCGGCGAAAGCTTGCTGATCGGACTGGCCGCATCGATGCAAAAGGGCGGCGAGCTCGATACTTTCGGCTGCGCGTGCCGACATCGCAGAGTCCACACTCTGTGGGATGGCTTCTCTTCGGAACGAGTCGCCCTCTGCGGCCGGCTGCCGCGTTGTCACAACGCTCCATTCTGTGTCATCGGTCACTACCGTAGCGCGCCGCTATAGCCTCCCTTCCGCTGGGGTCTCGGCAGACTGGCTGTCGCCCAGCAACATGTGGAAAATGGCGACACGCCGGGCGATTTCGCTATAGACACGCCGCGACACGCCGATGCATCCCTTGCAACGCCGATCCGACAATGGTGCGCGGCTTCTGGCCGCCGTAGCAGCCGGCTAAACGGTGGTGACCGCGTGATGCCGGTGCGCCGGCTGTCGGATACGAACCCCAACGGCGCTGTGCCGTCAACGGTTCGGCCGGTGATCTCGCATCTCGTCTTGCAGTGGCCGGTTGTTTGCTAGGCATTCGGCGCGCCGCGCTATCCGGATGGGGGCGGATTCATCGCCCGCCTGGACGCGGTGTTATCAGACGGCCATGCGGCGCCGATTGCGCCGCGCGTGCATCTCCCGCTCGGTCTCCGACATGCCGCCCCAGATGCCGTAGGGCTCGCTGACTTTCAACGCGTGGCTCCGGCACTGCATAAGTACCGGGCAGCTACGGCAGATCTCCTTGGCGCGCATCTCGCGCGCGGTGCGAGCGCGGCCGCGCTCGCCGTCCGGATGGAAGAACACCGCGGAGTCCTGTCCCCGGCATGAGCCTCGCATCTGCCAATCCCAGACGTCGGCGTTCGGCCCGGGGAGGTGGGTCGGCATGGGCATGGTGAACTCCTCGTGATGCGAGCTCGTCAGCGTTGTCGAGCAGTTTGTTCTGCAAGGTTTCTCGGGCCGCGGGCGGGGTGGCGGTTGGCCGAGGCTCGCCATCTCGGTCGCTGCAATTTCGCGCGGCGCCGACCGTGGCGATGAGCTACGTTAGGTCCAGCCGCGAAATTCCGTCAATAGTTCGACGCATCGGTTTTCAAAATTCACTACGGCGAGATTTAACCTGACCGGTGTTTACTTTTTACGATGGCTCCGGCGATACTGTTCGGTTGGCCAGTGGGCGGCTGGGTCTCATCTGGCCTGGGGCGGGTTGCGTTTCCCCTGGTAGGGGTCGATTTTTGTGAGAGCTCACAAGATGCCGATGCGGTAGCAGTGACTACTCACGAGTGTCGGTGGCCACCGTGGATGCTTCCGGCTGGGGGGTGTGAGATGGCGGAAACGGGGCATACAGGTTAATTACGCGAAACGCATGTGAATTTACATCGATGCTGATCTCGCAATGCTGGTACGAGTTTTACCTGATGGAAACACGGCTCCGTACCAGAAATGCTGAGCGGTTGCCGGTGGTCGTCGAGGCTTTCTCGCGGGGGGTGGGGGCGGTGCCCGGGATAGAGTTTCGGCCGTGTTCGCGCCCGCTCCGTTCCTGGATATCCGTTCTGAAGTACTCGCTGCGGCGGCCTTCGGCGACCGGCCCGGCCTCGGCGCTGCCGAGTTGCCGGTCGTTTCCGACGCCGTCGATTCGTGGCGCCGGGCGGTGATTCTCGGCGGGCAGGGCTACTACGCCGGAGCCCGCGCCGAGTTGCGCGCACTGCGCGCGCTGACCGCCGATCCCGTGCTGCGGTCGCTGGCCGCGAGCACCGAGGGTTCGCTGCTGCGTCAACTGGGCTGGCATGCGAAGGCCGCGGTGGCCGACGGCCGAGCCGTCGCACTCGTCGGTGGAACCGAACCGGCCGGGGCGGTAGCGGAGCCCGTCGACACGGATGCGCTGCCCGACCTGTCCGCGTTGCCCGAGGTATCGACGCTCGCCGAATTCGCGGCTCGCCCCGACCGGGTCGACGCGCTCTGTGACGCGTTGACCGGCCTCGCCGCCGACGCGCTCGGCACCGGCCGGCTGACCCTGGCCGCCCGCCTGCTGCGGCGCGGCGCACTCGCCCTCGACGCGCACCATCCACGCGCCCGGATCCGCTGGCACTGGGTCAGCGCGGAGACGGCGCTGGCTTCGGGCCTCCCGGAGTGGGCGACGACACATGCGGAAGCGGCGTCGGCGCTCGCGCAGCGGTGCCCGTCGGTGCGGCACCGGGTCAAGTCCCGGTTGCTGGTCGCCGCGGCCGCCGCGACACGCGGGGATATCGATGCGGCCTCAGCGGAAGCCGAGATCGTTGCCGTCCAGTGCCGTGAACACGGCCTATTGCCCTTGGGCTGGGCCTGCGCGATGCTGCGTTCCGGCCTCGGCGACCCGGATGCCGCGACCGAAGCCGCGGTGCACGCCGCGGCTATTGCCGGACGTGGCGGGCACTTTCGGCCGATGGGCGCTCGCTGAGCCCCAACCTGCGCGGTTGCAGCGACAACCCACCGTGTTGCCCAGCGGTGTGGGTTGTATCGCTATTGTTAGACCCGTTCCGCCGCTCGGGCGGAAGCACAGGTCATCGGGCCGGTGCCACTTGTAACGCCAGGAATCTCGCTGACGATGACGCACACGGGCGAAGAGTTGGACCTCGCCGTCACTGCCGCTGCGCAGGGCGACAGATCCGCTTTAGCTCAGGTACTGGAGCTCATCCGCCCGCTGGTAGTTCGTTACTGCCGTGCGCGGATCGGAGCGGCGGAGCGCGGACAGCTCTCCGCGGACGACGTTGCGCAGGAGGTATGTCTGGCTGTGATGACCGCCTTGCCCAGGTATCAGGACCAGGGCAGGCCCTTCATGGCCTTCGTATACGGAATTGCTTCGCACAAGGTCGCCGACGCACATCGAAATGCCGCCCGTAACAAGGCGGAGGCGATGGCCGAAGTACCAGATGTCATATCCACCGACCAAGGGCCGGAACAACGAGCTCTCGAATCCGAAACGAGCAGGCAAATGAACCGTTTGCTCGCAACGCTTCCTGAGAAGCATCGAGAGATCCTGATTCTGCGCTTGGTTATGGGTTTGTCAGCGGAAGAAACCGCGGTCGCCGTGGGCAGTACGGCGGGTGCGATACGGGTGGCCCAGCACAGGGCGCTCGCGAAACTCAAGTCACAAGTGGCGAGGGCAGGTGAAATGTATGGCTAGGGATGGCGAGCGCGGTCGGGGCGACTGGAAAGCGCGACGTGGATCGCGAAACAGCGGTCCCTACGCCGGGGGTTCTGGTGACTCCGGACCGGTGGATATCGCTGCGGTACGCCGTGACGATGCGCTGATCGACGCCATCTCGAGTGCAGGGCCGGTGCAGACCGACAGCGCTGAGGAGTTCCAACTCGCGGCGTTGCTCGCGGATTGGCGTGCCGAGCTCGTCGAGCCGCCGCTGCCGACCGCACCCGATCTCGACGCGGTGGTCGCCGCGGTCAATCAGGAGATCGGCGCGCGCAAGGTGCGAGTCGGGGCCCAGACCAACGGACGACTAAGGCTGGTGCGCCCCATTCTCGGCACCGCCGCCGCGCTGGCACTGGTTATCGGCGGTTTGACGGCGTTCTCGTACAACGCCGAGCCGGGCGGTCCGCTGTGGCGGGTCAAGGAGGTCGTGTTCAGCGAACAGGCCCAGACCACCGTCGTCAATCGCGCGGGCAACCAGATGGATCAGGCGAAACAGGCTCTCGCGCAAGGTAGTCCGACACTGGCCAAGGAGCAGCTGGAGGCTGCGCAGGCGAATGTCACGCAGGTGAGCGATCAGGCGAAGCGCACCCAGCTACAGATCGAGTGGGAGCAACTGCTCGCCGAGCTGCGTAAGAACTCGCCCGAGCTGGCGAACCAGGTGGAGGCGATTACGAAGCCGACCGAGGTGCGGCCCACCGCGGGATCGGGCAGCACCACAACGTCGAAGCCCTCGCAGCCCGCGGGTCAAACGACGCCGAACAACACCATCCTGCAGGCGCCGGTCGATTCGTCGGCCACCACGCTGCCGACCACCCAGGAGCCCACCGCGCCGACCAAGCCGGGTACGACAACGGCCCCGCCGGTCACCCAGGAGCCGACGAATCCGACCACGCAGGAGCCGCCGACTCAGACTTCGCCGTCAACCGTGGGCTCATCACCCGGCACTGGTAACGGCACCGGCACCGGGACCGGCGGTGTGGAACTCCCCACCCCGCCCACCAACCAGGTTCCCACCCAGAACAACCCGGGCGGCATTACGATCCCGACCCTCCCCTTCACCCTCCCCGGTCAGCCTCGCTGATCAATTCTCCCGCCGGTCGCGATCGGACGACCCCGTCGTCCCGCCCTCGATAACCAAGGTCATAGGTGACCAAGGTCATCGGTAATCGTCCGATTCCACCCAGCAAATAACGCGCAAAAAGCCGACCGCCCCGAAGGCGGTCGGCTTTGTCGTTCCGAGCCCCACGTATTTCGAATCCCGACCCCGTGTGCGCTAGGGATCGGAACCCGACAACTGATTTCGCAAGCACATGGGTAACTCACCGGGTACACCCAAAATCCGATTCACACATCACCCCCGGCCCGGCGCAAGAGTCACCATCCCCCTACGACCGGCAAAAGTTCCGGGGAGGCGGGGGAGCTAGTCGAATCCGTCGAATCCGTCGCCGTGAAAGGCCTCGTTCATCGAGGCATCCGCATATCCCCGGCAGTAATCCCAGGTGACATACGCTTCCGGCGTCGGATCGTAGGCGGGCTCGTGCGGGCGGACGGTTCCGTCCACCAGCAGCTGAAGCAGGTTGGCGCGGAGCATGTCCCAGTCGTGGTAGTGATCCTGCCTGCAATCCTCGCAACTCACTACGAGTCCGCGGATACCGCGGTGCGCGAGTAGCGCCTCGTAGACGGCGAGATCGGCGAGATCCTCCTCGACCGCAAGGCGCTCGTGGGGATCCAGCGGTTCGCCGGGCTCGATGGCATCGAGTGCGGCGGACGGGTCGGAGGGGTCTCCGGCGAACGGATCCGGCGGCAAGCCAGGTGGTAGATGGTCACGCACACACCCACGGTACGCAGAACAGGGTGGTCTGCGCCAGCGATGCGGCATGCCAGTTTCGGTGATGGGCTCAGTCATCGACGAGTTTGCGGGACAGATACCATGGGTGGCAGGCGTCGCCCAGTACCCGACACGCTGAGGTCGCCGTTACCGTCCATCCCATCAGTTGTGCGCGACGCCGGTCCCTCCGGCGTCTCTCGCTTTCGACGTCCAGGAGGGGTCGATCCGAATGAGTAATCCCGTACCGGGCGAACGAATCGCAGTCCGCCCCCCTACGGGTGGCGACGATCCGAACAAGATCGCCATGCTCGGCCTCACGTTCGACGACGTGCTGTTGCTGCCTGCCGCATCGGATCTCATCCCCAGTTCGGTGGAGACCTCCAGCCAGCTCACTCGGGAGATCCGGTTGCGCACCCCGCTGGTCAGCTCCGCCATGGACACCGTCACCGAGGCCAGGATGGCCATCTCGATGGCGCGCGCGGGCGGCATGGGTGTGCTGCACCGCAACCTGGCCGCCGCCGATCAGGCCGCGCAGGTGGAGACCGTGAAGCGCTCCGAGGCGGGTATGGTCACCGATCCGGTGACCTGTCGTCCCAGCGACACGCTGGCCGAGGTCGACGCCATGTGTGCCCGGTTCCGCATCTCCGGTCTTCCGGTGGTGGACGAGACCGGCGCGCTTGTGGGCATTATCACCAATCGCGATATGCGTTTCGAGGTGGATCAGGACCGCCGTGTCGCCGACGTGATGACCAAAGCGCCGCTGATCACCGCCAAGGAGGGCGTGACCGCGGAGGCCGCACTGGGTCTGCTGCGTCGCCACAAGGTGGAGAAGCTGCCGATTGTGGACGGCAACGGCCGGCTGCGCGGCCTCATCACCGTCAAGGACTTCGTCAAGACCGATCAGTATCCGAACGCCACCAAGGACCGTGACGGCAGGCTGCTCGTCGGCGCCGCGATCGGTGTCGGTGAGGACTCCTGGTCGCGCGCCATGATGTTGTCCGACGCCGGAGTGGACGTGCTGATCGTCGATACCGCACACGGCCATCAGGCCGGTGTGCTGCAGATGGTCACCAAGGTCAAGGCCGAGGTCGGCGATCGCATTCAGATCGTCGGCGGGAACGTGGCGACCAGGGAGGGTGCGCTCGCGCTGGTCGAGGCGGGCGCGGATGCGGTGAAGGTGGGCGTCGGTCCCGGCTCCATCTGCACCACCCGTGTCGTCGCCGGTGTCGGCGCGCCGCAGATCACCGCGATCCTCGAGGCCGTCGCCGCCTGCAAGCCGCACGGTGTGCCGGTCATCGCGGATGGCGGCATCCAGTTCTCCGGTGATATCGCCAAGGCCATCGCGGCGGGCGCGTCCACCGTGATGCTCGGCTCGCTGCTGGCGGGCACCGCCGAATCGCCGGGTGAGCTGATCCTGGTGGGCGGCAAGCAGTTCAAGAGCTACCGCGGCATGGGCTCGCTGGGCGCGATGCAGGGGCGCGGTCAGGCGAAGTCCTACTCCAAGGACCGCTACTTCCAGGACGACGTGCTCGCCGAGGACAAGCTGGTGCCCGAGGGTATCGAGGGCCGGGTGCCATTCCGCGGTCCGGTCAACCAGGTGATCCATCAGCTTGTCGGCGGTTTGCGGGCGGCCATGGGCTACACCGGTTCGCAGACGATCGCACATCTGCAGGAGGCGCAGTTCGTGCAGATCACCGCGGCCGGGCTCAAGGAGAGCCACCCGCACGACATCACGATGACCGTCGAGGCCCCGAACTACACTGGTCGCGCCTGACGGACCCGGATTCGGCGCTCCGACACCCGGCGCGCCGAGTCGGCTGAGATAGCCCAGGCGGGCTCGCGGCCGATACTCGGCTCGACCGTCGTGTACAAGACCAGATGGTCGGTGCATGATTGACCTGCTCGCGTGGACTGGTTGACAAAGCCAGCCCGACTCACCGGCGCGGATAGAATCCGACCCCGCCGGACCCGGCCCCGTCCGGAGCGAGTCTTACGAGCGACCGTTCGCGGCCGTCTCGCGTCCGAGTGGCCGAAGCGCATGCGACGAAGTCGCGAGTCTCGGCCGCTCGGACGCGAGACATCCAGGGCCGCGAACCCGCCGCGCCCGCGCGGCCGAAAACACAGGAGGACATAGACGTGCGCGACATGGTCGAGATCGGCATGGGCCGGACGGCCCGGCGTACCTACGAATTGGACGATGTCGACATCGTTCCCTCGCGGCGTACCCGCTCGTCGAAGCAGGTGTCGCTGTCCTGGCAGCTCGACGCCTACCGATTCGAGATCCCGTTCCTGGCCCATCCCACCGATGCGCTGGTCTCGCCGAGGTTCGCCATCGAGCTGGGCCGCCTCGGCGGACTCGGGGTGATCAACGGTGAGGGGCTGTGGGCCCGGCACGCCGATGTCGAGGCGAAGATCGATCAGCTGCTGGAGCTCGTCGGCAAGGGCGGTTACGAGCGCGCGGTCGCATTGCTGCAGGAGTTGCATGCCGCGCCGATGCAGCCGGATCTGCTCGCGGCCGCGGTCGCCGAGGTGCGTGCCGCCGGGGTGACCGTCGCGGTGCGGGTGAGCCCGCAGAACGCCCGCGCGCTGACCCCGTCCCTGGTGCAGGCGGGTATCGACCTGCTGGTGGTGCACGGCACCATCATCTCCGCCGAGCATGTCGGCGACGGTGAGCCGCTCAACCTCAAGACCTTCATCGCCGAACTGGATGTGCCGGTGGTCGCGGGCGGTGTGAGCGATCACCGCACCGCGCTGCACCTGATGCGCACCGGCGCGGCGGGCGTGATCGTCGGTTACGGCTCCTTCCCCGGTGCGACCACCACCGGTGAGGTGCTCGGCATCGGGGTGCCGATGGCCACCGCGATCGCCGATGCCGCCGCCGCGCGCCGCGACTACCTCGATGAGACCGGGGGCCGCTACGTGCATGTCATCGCCGACGGTGATGTCGCCACCTCCGGTCAGCTGGCCAAGGCCATCGCCTGTGGTGCGGACGCCGCCATGCTCGGCGTTCCGCTGGCGGCGGCCGCCGAGGCGCCGGGCCGCGGCTGGTACTGGCCGTCGGCCGCCGCGCATCCGTCCGTGCCGCGCGGTTCGCTGCTGCATGTGGACGATCCGTGGGATCTGGGCGGGGAAAGTGTCGGCGAGCCGGTGCGCCCGAGCCTGGAGCGCGTGCTCTTCGGTCCGTCCGACGATCCGTTCGGCTCGCTGAACCTGGTCGGCGGCCTGCGCCGTTCGATGGCCAAGGCGGGTTACTCGGACCTCAAGGAATTCCAGAAGGTCGGTCTCAGCGTCCGCGCGTGAGCCTGTCGCGTGCGTGAGAGTTCCTCTCGGCGGGGAGCTTTCACCCACGCTCCGGTTCAGTGCACGTGGGTGGGCGCGATCCGATCGCGCAGGAACTGCTGGATGGCGTGGTTCACCGGTTCGGGGTGCGTCATGGTCACCGCGAGGCGAGCGCCCGCGATCTCCACGTAGGTGGCGGCGGTCAGATCCTGTGCCAGGCGTTTGGCCCGGTGGTGCGCGATCCCGCTGTCGGTGGCGTGAATCACCAACGCCGGACAGGTGATTTCGCGCAGCCGGTTCACCACCGAATCGCGGCCGAGCAGGCAGCCCGCGGCGACTTCGATGTCGTGGCGGTCCCGCGCCAGCCAGCGTTTGGTCCAGATGTCGCGGTACCAGTCGTCGTCGCCGATCAGCCAGGACGCCAGCTGGTTCACCGCGTTCGGTCTGGAGTCGTCGTCGTACCAGTCGTCGAGGAACTTCTGGGTCGCGGTGGACTGCTGGGGCGTCGGGCCGTGCGCCTCGGTGCTGATGAGAATCAGCGCCGAGACCCGCTCGGGTGCGATGAGCGCGGTGCGCAGTGCGGTGAAACCACCCTGTGAGGTGCCGCCGACCACGGCGCGGTCGGCGCCCAGATGGTCCAGCACGGTGAGCGCGTCGCGGGCGGCGGTCCAATAGGTGAACGGCAGACCCTGATCCCTGGTGCGCCCGTGCCCGCGCGCATCCCAGGACACGATCCGGAATTCCGGTGCGAGCGCGGCCATCTGAGACGCGAACATGGTTCGGTCCATGAAGAATTCGTGTGCCAGTAACACCACCGGACCGTCCCCGCCGCTGTCCTCGTAGTGGATGTCGGCGTCTATCGCACGGGCGAATGGCACGAGCAAGAGGATAACCAGCGGTGCGGGGGTGCGCGGGAGGATTTGGACGCTCTTTAGACTATGACAGTGGCAGAATCCCAGAGACCGGTCCTCGTCGTCGACTTCGGCGCCCAATACGCCCAGCTGATCGCCCGGCGGGTCCGGGAGTCGAGTGTTTTCTCCGAGGTAATCCCGCACACCATGACGGTGGAGGAGATCGCGGAGAAACAGCCGCTCGCGGTGATTTTGTCCGGCGGCCCGGCCAGCGTGTACGCCGAGGGCGCGCCGCAGCTGGATGCGCGGCTGTTCGATCTCGAGGTGCCCGTCTTCGGCATCTGCTACGGCTTCCAGGCCATGGCGCAGGCGCTCGGCGGCACCGTCGCGCATACCGGCACCCGCGAATACGGTCGCACCGAGCTCAATATCGACGGCGGTCTGCTGCACGGTGGCCTGCCCACCATTCAGCCGGTGTGGATGAGCCATGGCGACGCGGTCACCGACGCGCCGGAGGGCTTCGAGGTCACCGGCACCACCGCGGGCGCTCCGGTCGCCGCATTCGAGGATCGTGCCCGCCGTCTGGCTGGTGTGCAGTATCACCCCGAGGTGCTGCACTCGCCGCACGGCCAGCAGGTGCTCAGCCGCTTCCTGCACGAGATCGCCGGTATCCCCGCCACCTGGACCCCGGCCAATATCGCAGACTCGCTGGTCGCGGCGGTGCGCGAGCAGATCGGGGACGGCCACGCGATCTGTGGCCTGTCCGGCGGTGTGGACAGCGCGGTCGCCGCCGCGCTGGTGCAGCGCGCCATCGGTGACCGGCTGACCTGCGTTTTCGTCGACCACGGCCTGCTGCGTGCGGGGGAGCGCGAGCAGGTGCAGAAGGATTTCGTCGCCGCGACCGGCGCCAGACTGGTGACCGTCGACGCGGTGGACAAGTTCCTCGGTGAGCTGAAGGGCGTCACCGACCCGGAGGACAAGCGCAAGATCATCGGCCGGGAATTCATTCGCTCCTTCGAGGACGCGGTGAGCGAGGTCGTCGCCGAGCACGGCACCGACGGTGCGACGCCGCAGGTCGAATTCCTGGTGCAGGGCACGCTCTACCCGGATGTGGTGGAGTCCGGCGGCGGCACCGGCACCGCGAATATCAAGTCGCATCACAATGTCGGCGGTCTGCCCGACGATCTGGAGTTCGACCTCGTCGAGCCGCTGCGCCTGCTGTTCAAGGACGAGGTCCGCGCGGTCGGACGCGAGCTCGGCCTGCCCGAGGAGATCGTCGCGCGCCAGCCGTTCCCGGGTCCCGGCCTTGCCATTCGTATTGTCGGTGAGGTGACCGGCGATCGGCTGGACACGTTGCGCCAGGCCGATGCGATCGCCCGCGAGGAGCTGACCGCGGCCGGACTCGACCGTCAGATCTGGCAGTGCCCCGTGGTGCTGCTCGCGGATGTGCGCAGCGTCGGCGTACAGGGTGACGGCCGCACCTACGGGCATCCGATCGTACTGCGCCCGGTCTCCAGCGAGGACGCGATGACCGCGGACTGGACCCGTCTGCCCTACGACGTGCTGGAGCGCATCTCGACCCGCATCACCAATGAGGTGCCGGAGGTCAACCGGGTTGTCCTCGACGTGACCAGCAAGCCGCCGGGCACCATCGAGTGGGAGTGATCGCCGCTACCGGATCAGCAGATCCGGGAGGCCGGCGATGAGCATGGCGAAGTTGTGGGCGGTGACGGTGCCCGCGCGGGCGTATTCGCTGTGGCCGGTAACGGTCCGGCGCGGTGCGCCGTCGTAGCCGATACCCGCGTGGGTCGTCAGGGCGGTGAAGTCGCCGTCGGCGGGATCACCGCCGAACCAGCCGGTGTCGGCCACCCAGTCGCGGTCGGCCTCGGCCAGGTACGCGCGACCGGGCGGCAGGGCCAGATCGGTGGCGTCGGCGGCGTACAGCCCGGGTGAACCGTAGAAGATGGCGTCGTCGACCGGGTGGACCGGATTGTGTTGCAGGGCAAGGCTGGTGGTGAGCGAGCCGTAGGAGTGGCCGAGGGCGACCAGGTGCGGGACGGCGCGGGTCGAGTTGCGGGCGAGCGCGGAGTAGAAATCGGCCAGATCCGGTGCGCCCGCGCGGGCCTCGATATCGAAGAGGGCGTCCATACCGCCGCACACCAGGTCGTCCAATCCGCCTGTCAGGCAGGGTGGTTCGTAGCCGAGCCAGGCGATGGTGGCGACGGTATCGGTTCGGCCGGCGTGACGCAGGGCGCGGTGCGCTTCGTCGCGCAGACCGGTGACTTCCCGGATCAGGGTGCCCAGCCAGGCGCCGACGGTGGTGTTCAAACCCGGTGTGATGACCGCGATATGGTCGGCGGTGTCCGGGTCGCCGACGGCGAAAACGGCTTTCGTTCGCGTGCCGGTGGTGTCCAGGTGCAGCAGATAGCCCTCGGGATTGGTGTCGACGAGTTTCTCGATCTCCACGAGATCGGCGAGTTTCGTTGTCACCAGGTCGAGTTCGGCATCCTCATTGGTGAACAGGCCGCCGAAGATGTGGCCGCCGATGGCGTGGCGGAGTTCCTCGGCGCGTTGCCGGAGGTGATGTCGCAGGTCAGCGATGCCGCCGACCTTCGCGCGGTGCCGGTCCTCGGCAGGAAGGTTGTCGTAGGCATCGGCTCGGGCCGCAAGTCGGTCCATCGTGTCCCCCCGATGGTGCGATCGAACAAATCCCGCTCAACATAGCAGTCCGATTCGTTCGTACGCACCCGGTGACCTCCGAGGCGGGATCGGCTTCCGGCTTCGCGCAAGGAAACTCGTCTCGCCGTATCGGTCTCGGGTCCTGCGCCGTTCGGGCCGGAATTCACTCGATTGCGGGGCGGGGCCTGGCCTGTCCGAGCACCAGCTGGCCGAGCAGCATGCCGCCGAGCCGGACTCCGGGCTGCGGCCGCTCGGTGACCGGTGGCCGCGGGCGATCACCCCGGTCGTGGTCCGTATCGGGTCTCTCGAAATGCGGTGCGGTCATGGGATTCTCCTGAAATGAGACGTGAAACGACCCGTCCGGCGAGGGCGGGTCGTTTCTCATGGATTCGGTCGGATATCGGTCAGCGGCGCTTGCGCGGTGAGATCACCAGGACGACGCCGACGACGATGGCGGCGATGACGACGACCCAGCCGAAGGAGAGTGCGCCGCCCGAGTTCATCGTGGCGGGTCCGAAGAGGGCCCAGGCGCTGACCGCGAGGGCCAGCAGGCCGACGAGCAGCAGCGATGCCGACGGGCCGCGCCGCTCGGTCGTTCCGGTGTGTTCGGTGTTGTCAGCCACGTTCCACCACCACCTCACCCATTCGGACATCGACATTGAGATCGAGCACGGGGGCGCCGGGGGTGTTCGGGCCGGTAATGCCCTTGGGGCAGGACTCGTCTCCCATGGCGACATTGCACTGGGTGTTGACGGTCATGCCCGCGGGGATCAGGACCCGGGCCTCGCCCATCTGTACCGACAGATCCACGGACCGGTTCTCGGTCAGGTTCAGTCCGCGCAGATCGAGGGTGCCCTCACCCATCGACAGGTGGTACTCCGCCTGCAAATCGCTGAGGGAGGTCGGCGCCCAGGTGCGGTCACCCATGGTGGCCTGGTCGAATTCGATCGGGCCGACCAACGAGGCGAGCAGGACGAATCCGGCGAGTGGGGCGGTCACCACCAGCAGCCCGTAGCCGCGGCGCAGGAATGCGCCGAGTACCAGGCCGAGGCCGACCACTGCCAGCGCCACCGCGGCGATCCGACCGGGCGTCATCCATTCGACGCCGGAGGCGGCGGCCGCACCGGCCCCTGCCGCGGCCAGGATGGCGAGGCCGAGTACCACCGGGGTGAGCCGGGACCGCGGGCGTTTGGCGGGCGGGGCGACGACGGTGCGGACCGGGCTCGGGTCGGGAAGGTCCCACGCCAGCGGCGCGACGCCGAGCGGATCCCAGGATGGCGGGGTCGGGCCGCCGCTGAGGGCCGGGCGCGCCGGTTCGACGGTGCGGGTCGGGGGCTGTTGCGGTGCGGACTCGGAGGGTTTCGCGCCGGGGCCCTCGGCCGGGCTCCCGTCGGCATTCTTGATCAGCGATGGCCCAGTGGTGTCCTCGGCCGGTGTCGTGGTGCTCGCGGGAGTTTGCGCACTGCCGGACCCGGTCCTGGCTGCGGTCCCAGTGTCGGTACCGGCCGCGGTGTCGGTGGCCGGGCCTGCGGTGGCCGGAGAGATGAGCGGAGTGCCCTGCGCGGCAGGATCGTTCGCTGTCGATGAAGCGTTCTTGTCGAGTACGGCGGTGTCGGAGTCGTTCTTGTCGGGTACCGCTGTCTCGGACGTGTCCTTGTCGAGCAGTACCGTCTCGGAGTCGTTCTTGTCGAGCAGTACTGTCTCGGCATCGCCTTTGTGTAACTGCACATTCACGGCATCGGCGTTTAGCGCGGTCTCGGCATCGGTCTGCTCCGAAACGGGCGGTGTGTGGTGCGCGAACGATGCATCGGGGATGTAGGCGTCCGGCAGCTTCGTATAGGGCGTGTACATATTCGTGGGCGGGGTCTCCGGCGCGTAGAAGCTGCCGGTGGCGCCGGTCGGGAATACGGCGCCGGGGTAGCCGGTCGCGGTCAGCCCACCGTCGAAGCCGTAGTTGTCGAGCCCGCTGGTGCCGGGCGGTGGTTGCGGTGTCCGCATGTACAGCATCCACCAGCCCGCGAGCATCAGCGCCAGGCTGATCAACCCGGAGCCCGCCAGACCCACCCCGAACGGACCCATGGTGCTCACCGCGATGGCCAGCGCCACGATCAGTACTACGGTCTTGGTCTGCGATTGCGAGCTGTGGCCCTTGCCGAACAGCGACTCGGCCGCCGAGGTCTCATCGCCCGCCTGGCTGAACATCAGCCAGGCCGCGAGATAGAGCACGATCCCCGCACCGCCGAACAGCGTCGACACCACGAACGCGATTCGCACCAGTACGGGGTCGATGTTGTATCGCTGACCGAACCCGGCCGCGACGCCCGCGACCGGCCCCTGCCGCGGCAACCGTACCGGCCGCGTGTGCCAGATCTGCTGGAGCTGCTCACCGAAGCTCGTTTTCGTCATGTTTTCCATGGTCGGCCGAGACGGCGCCCCGGCGCATCGGGGGGAACCCTGAAACTTCTCCGGATCTAATTGGACCAAGCGGTCGCATGGTAGAGGTGGTTCGTCCGAGGTAGAGAAGGCGCGACAACGCGAACAACCTGCCGTATACCGGTCCGTTCTGGGAAGCAGGAGGCATACGACCTGTTATAAGCCGACCTTATGAAACATGAACGCGCCCCGCCGAATTTGCCCCTCTTGGGCGGGGCGCGTTTCGGACGTCTGGACTCAGCGGCCAAGCATCTTATTCACGGCGCGCCGCGCTCGAGCGCTTTCTGTCGTTCTCATGCGGTTCAGTGGTCGCCGTAGCGTCGAGGGCCGGGCGCGGCGGCGGCGAGTTCGGTCGCTGCCCGTTGCAGCGACACCGCTGCTGGATGCTCGGCACCGAGCAGGGCTGCCGCTTCCTCATAGATCGGTTGGATCTTGTCCCGCAACTCCCGGGACTTGCTCATGTCAAGGTTCGGCACCAGAGATTTCCTCTCATCGGCTCGGGCATCGGCTGGTCGGGATGTCGCGCGTTCCCGAGTGGTCGCTGAACACGAACGGGTTTCCTTGGATGCGGCCTGTCACGCTCATATTGACACGCCAGGTTCCCGCGTAACAGGCTGCGCTCACCTCGTAGGACCTGTAATTCGGCGGCCCCGGTGGGATCGCGGCATCGGTGATATAGGCGGCGTGCCGCCCTGGAGGTATTCCAGCGCCAGGGTCAAGATGTGCTCTTCGGGTGGCCCGTCGCACTGGGCGACACCATTTCCCTTGACCTCCGGCTGGTACACGGATAGCCGACTATATGTGAGTTCGAAACCACAAGACTTGGCGGCGATGAACTCCAGGTGTGCACCGGCCGGTGCGATGCTGAGCGCGGCGGAGCCGAGGATCCCGACGAAAATGATTGTGTTACAGCGAGATAGCATTTTCGTTCCTTGTTGAGTCTGGAAAAGGGCTGCGCGCGCTTAGTGCTCCCGTGAGGTGGCAGGCTTCATCCGGCCGCGCCACGCGAGCGATAGCGCTCGACCCGGTGACAGCCACCCCGGCCGGTCGTCGATCCAGACGACCGGCGCCGGAATCGACCCGTTGCTGATGCACGCCCACAACGTTTCGCGCGTTGTGCGGTAGTGGCGCATCATCTCGGCCGCCTCGACGAACATCGCCGTGCGAGGGCGCCGGAACGGCGGTGCGTCCGGCGACCACATCCGGACGCACGGCAGCGACCAGCCGGGCCACCGGCCGATTTCGATATCGGGCGATGGAACCCACACCCGCGGACCGTGGCGCCACGCGAGCAGTTGCTCGTACGGTGTGCCGCTCAGCATCGCGAACGACCCGAGGCTGTAGTACCGCCGCACACCGACGTCTCGCCGGTCGGGTCGGTACTTCTCGGCAATCGCCGCCGTCATCGCGCGCCGTCGACGTACGAGATATGCAGCGGGTCAACGTCAATCGCGACGTACTGACCAATCGCAGCGAGCGCGGCCACGACGTCCGCGTCGACTTCGTCGGTCTCCAGGCCGAGCGTGACGGGGTGCGTGACGCCGAACTCGTCGACCGCCCACCATGAGCCGTCCCCGCGCTGTAGCCATCCCATCGGGCTCTCGTCGACCGGCTCGCCCTGACGGGCGTGTTCGTCGCGCCGCACAGGAACCTCGCTGCGCGCTCGTCCGGTGTGATGTGCCCGGCCGTGACGAGCGCACGGTATGCACCGCGCTTGCGGGTGCACAACTCGATCGTGCACGCGGCGTGGCGCTGCATTGCCTGGTGCGCCTCGGGCACGCTGAGCGCGTGGTCGCGCGCCTCGTGCGGCCAACCGTGAGGCGGCACAGTGCGATCGAGTAGGTCGTCGTCCTCGGCGATGAGCGCGGCGATTTCGGATGATGCGGCCATGGGCCACCCCCGGATCCGTAGGCGAGAGTTGAGTCGCGGCGCCGACCCAACGAGGCGGCGTAGATGTACTATGACACCATTCAGTGAAGTGTCATAGTACAGTTCGAGAATCGGTAGAAATTCCGATATTGAGCATCAGATGCCTAGAAAACTATCGGATACTCCTGCCGGAACGCCCAGCGTTCCGGCGGGTACACCGCTTCGTCGAACTGGAACGGACGATCATCAGAGTCGTAGGCCGTCAGCCAGTAGACCAACGCTGGCGCGTGCTCGGACAGTCCGAGGGTCTGACGTTCCTCGGCCGTCGCCTCCCTGGCGCATACCTGGTCGCGGGCGTACGCCGATCGAATGCCGAGTACTTCCGCGAGATACCGAACGGTCCCGCCGCGCAATCGCTCGGGCTTCGTCAGGCGCGGTGCCGTTTCGGCGAGTGAGGCGGCAAACCACGACGTTGATAGCTCTACCGGTCCGCTATTGCCCTCGATCACCCGCCGACGCTGGATTACAGCGGAACCCGAGATCAGGCCGAGTGCCGTTGCCACATGCGCGGGCGCGGAGACGATGCCGACGAACGGGAACCGCACCGCTTCGGCGTCGGAATACATCGTGCCCAGCGCAGCCGCGCGTTCGTACCGCTCTCGTGCGCGAGGCGCGGCCTGGGGAGCGCGCACGTAGGTACCGCTGCCTCTGCGTGATTCGACAAGACCTTGCTGCCGCAACGTGTCCAACGCCTTCGCCGCGGTCGGCCTGGCAACATTCCACTCGACAGCGAGATCACGCACCGACGGGACGTCGGCACCCGGAGGAAGGTCGCCGCGCACGATCTGATCCCGGAGATAGCCGGCGATTTGTAGGTACTTCGGTAGTGCCTCTTCGATCTCGGGCAACGATTCCTCCGGGTGTCATAGACCACTGGTCAGTGTACGATCAGCCACTCGATGACCAGTAAAGCGATCGTGCTCGCCGCAGGGGGAGGCGGCGACGTCGTTACCGCGTCGGTGCTCGCGGCGAAGCTCCGGCACCGGTTCGACACCGTGGCCTTCATGAGCTACTCATGGGACCGGCTACTGGTCGATCCGACGCCAGGGCCACGTAGCCGCAGTGACTTCGACGGACTGATCGAACATGATGAACTGATCGCTGAGGTCGCGGCGTCGGCGCGGCTCCGCGGTCACGGATGGTCGACCCTGCCCCCGCTTGTGCCGTACCTGGCGTGCCCATTGCTGCTCATGGACCCGGCCGGCGGTGCAATCGGTCTCGCTGCCCAGTTCCGCACCGCATCCCAAGTCTTCGGTGCGGACGTTCTCATCCTTGTTGATGTCGGCGGCGACATCCTCGCCGAAGGGCACGAGGTCGGCTTGCGCAGCCCACTGGCCGACTCGCTCACGTTGGCAGCCGCAATACGATCGGACCTGCCGTTACACGTGTTCGTCGCCGGGGTTGGACTCGACGGCGAGCTGACGCCAGCCGAGGTGCGCACGCTGCTGTGCAGGCACGGCTCAGCTGCGGTCGCCGACCTGCTCGCCGCTGATGTGTCGATGGTCGCTGAGGTGTGGAACTGGCACCCGTCCGAGGCCAACGGACTCGTTTGCGTCGCCGCACAGGGCTGGCGCGGCACAGTCGAGACCCAGCGTGACGCGCTCATAGACATCACCGACGACGCCACGGTGGTGTACGAGGTCGACGCCCCCGGCGTAGCTACTCACTCTCTCGCGGCCGACTTGTCCCACACCATCTCAATGGAGCAAGTAGAACAGCGCATTCGAGCTCGTCGAGGCTACAGCGACATCGACACCGAACGTAACCGACTGTCCACACACCGAGAACAACAGATGCCGACGGCCGACACAATCGACGATATCGACCGCTATGCGCACACCGCATCACTCCGCGGTGTCAACGCCCTCACAATGCGTCGGGTCTTCGAGCTGAGTGGCGCGGTAGGCGCAGACGCCGGAAACATGCTGCGCGACCTGCTTGGACGCGAGCGGCCAAACAACATGCGGCCACCGCTATACCTGGTGTGACCCGTCCAACGACGCGCGCTGGATCGTCAGGTGCGCTTCATGCTGTTACTCTCGGCGGCGTCGACTGCCGTCCTCCGGAACGGGGTCGATCGCGGGTCTCGGCTACTGACCGCAGTGCCCGGCACCGCACCCGATTCGAGTGCGGTGCCGGGCTATTGCGCGGACGGCGGTGCGGGCCGGACCCGCACCGCCGTCTCGGATCACAGGGCGATGACGTCGCCGTAGACCGCGCCGTTGGTGGTGGCCTCGGGCGATTCCACCTCGATCCGGGTGTAGGGCCGGATGCTGAGCGGGCCGCCGCAGCCCTCCACCAGCAGGTGGAAGTCCCGGCTCATCACATATCCGGTGGTGCCGCCGGAGAGGGTCTTGGTCCCGACCTCGACCTGCTCGATGACACCGGGGGTGACGGTCAGGTCGAGGTCCACCGACGCGGAGATCTCCGGGCCGATGCCCGCGTCCACGCTCGGCGTCAACTCGTCGGGGGTGCCGCCGATACCGAGCGTGAACCCGGCGTCGAAGCCCGCGCCGACGTGCGCCCCGAACGTCAGGTCGATGCCGACCATGCAGCTCACCAGGTAGCCCGTCTTCAAGGTGCCGGTCCCGGGGCTGTCGACGCGACCATGGGAAGTGTTGTTCAGGAACACTTCCCGGGTGGTCGGCAGCCCGTTCTGCGGCGGTACCGGGTTCGCGACGAGATCGGTGTGGCCGACGGTGAATTGGAAGCCGGTCGGGGTCGCGTAGTTGTTCTCGTGCGCCGCGTAGACGAAAGCGTTGGCGGTGCCCGCGCCGACGCCGAGAACGCCGATGACGACCACGACAATCGCGAGAATGGTGGTGAGTACGGACTTGTACGACATATTTCCTCCCCTGTGCGGTGCTGTGGGCCGCGTCGCTCGAAAGTCGATGAGCTGGTGTGCGGCCCGGGAGAAACGTATGTTCGGCGGAAAGCCGCGCGCGACCGTCCTTTTCCGCCTCGGCACGGAAAATCGCAGGTAGAGGCCATTCCTCGGGTTATCCGGTCCGGTGACCCGCCTCCGGACGCCGCATCGGCATACCTTCCGCTCAGGTTGTCCCGCTGCCCCTGAGACCGGCCTCAACCCCGCAGGTCATCGCCCCTGTGTTGTCCGGACCGGACAGGCCACGTCCGGAAGACGCGGCCGATCGCCGCGCCGTTCGCGAAGACGCCCGAGCGAGCCGCCGCGCCGAAGGCGGTCGTCGTTCTCGACGCATTGCCCACTGATGTCGGCAAACCCTATAAACTCGGGCGAGCTCGACCGAACCGCTGACCGTCCCGCCGTCGAGGCCATACTCGGCGCATACGCCATCGGATGGAAGGTCGTGGTGCGCCCATGACTATCGCGTCGATCGTCCTGGTTGCCGTCGCCTATCCGGTGATCTCGCTCGGAGCGATCCGATGAATAACCGGATGGTTCCGGTCGTCATCGTCGGTGCGGGACCCACCGGCCTCACCGCTGCGACCCTGCTCGCCCAGTACGGCATCGAATCCCTGGTGCTGGAACGGTGGGAGGGCGTCTATCCGCAGCCGCGGGGCGTGCACCTAGACGGCGAAATCCGCCGGATCCTGGCTCGTCTCGGTGTCGACGACGACTTCGCCGCGATCTCGCGACCCGCACTGGGCCTGCGCCTTGTCGATCGCACCATGCGGGTACTGGCCCAATTCGATCGCGACCCGGCCGGTGGGCGCAGTGGTTATCCGGAGGCGAACCTGTTCGATCAGCCGGAACTCGAGGCTGTCCTGTTGGCCAATGTGGCACGGCATCCGAGGGTCACCATCCGCGGCGATGCCGAGGTCACCGCCGTCACGGCGGAAAGCGACCGGGTGCGAGTCGATTACACCGACCGGACATCCGGCGAAGCCCAATCGGTCCGAGCGCGGTACGTGCTGGGCTGCGACGGAGCCAACAGCCTGGTTCGAGCCTCGATCGGGGCCACGATGCGGGATTTGAGATTCGAGCAGACCTGGCTCGTGGTGGATCTCGCCACCGACGCCGAGCTCGGCGAGTGGGAGGGTGTGCATCAGGTGTGCGATCCGGCTCGCGCCGCGACCTATATGCGGATCGGGGCGACCCGCTACCGCTGGGAATTCCGGTTGCGAGCCGGGGAGACGGCAGCGGACTACCAGGATATCGCCGCCCTGCGTCCATTGATCTCACCGTGGACCAAGGACATTCCGGTCGAGGAATTCGAGGTGGTCCGTATCGCCGAGTACACCTCCCTCGCCCGCATCGCGGACCGATGGCGCGCCGATCGGATCTTCCTGCTCGGCGACGCCGCCCACCTCACCCCACCCTTCATCGGCCAGGGCATGGGCGCCGGACTGCGCGACGCCGCCAACCTCGCCTGGAAACTCGCCGGAGTCCTCGCCGGAGTCTTACCCGTGAGCGTGCTCGCCACCTATGAGATCGAACGAAAACCGCATGCGCGGCACCTCATCAGGCTCGCCAGATTCACCGGTACCGCGATGACCGACGGCGGTGAATTCGGCAACCTCCTGCGTCGCCTCATCGCGCCGCGCCTGCATCGCATACCGGGTTTCGACCAGCTCGTCACCGGCGGTGAGACACCGAGGCTGCACCGCTCCGCACTGATAGCGCGACGTCGGCTCGGGCCGGGCCTGGCGGGCACGCTGATCCCGAACCCCCGCCTGGACGGCGGGCACCGTTTCGACGCCGTCGCCGCGGGCCGGTACGCGATCGTCACCACCATCGAGCCGACCACGACCCAGCGCGCCGAAATCGAACAGCTCGGAGGGATTGTCGTGGTCGCCAGGCCCGCGAGCGAATTGGGTCGCTGGCTGCGCGGGGGACATACCCGTGCCGCGCTGATCCGTCCCGACGGGACCGTGCAGCGGACCAGCCGGAAGCTGCCGGTCCTGCAATCCCTCCTGCCCCGCTTCGATATTCGCGTCGAATCGACCGGCGGCTCAGCGCACCACCACGGGAGTCCCGAAGCATAAGAGCCGATGCGACCGCCGCATCGGTAACCCGGGCATCGACGCGTCCGATAGCGACGCTTCGAAGATCAGGGTTCTTCCTGATAGCTGGTGTCAGGGGGCCGTGCCAGTATCGAAGGCATGTACCCGTTTGTTCCCGCGTCCGACGCTGCCCGCAGGGCGGCGGGTGGTTTCCGCGCGGATCCGCCCCCGGGGTTCGGGTTCGCTCCCGGGTGGGGGCTCATGCAGCCGCCGGTGCTGGATCTGGGGCCACATCCGCAGGTGCGGCTGGTCCGGCGCTCGGGTGGCCGCATCGTCGGCGGGGTCGCGGGCGGTATCGCCGATCACCTCGGACTCGACGTGTTCAAGGTGCGGATGGCGTTCGTGCTGCTGTCCGCGCTGGCGGGGGCGGGCATCGCCGCCTACGGGCTGCTGTGGATCTTCACCCCGAGCGGCTCCGATTCGGTGAAGGCGTCCGGCACCGAACGGCGGCAGGCGATCGGGCTCGCGCTACTCGGGATCGGGCTGGCGATCGCCGTCTCCTGGCTGATGAACGGGACGGTCGCGGCGAAGATCATCGTCCCGATCGTCGTGGTGGCGGTCGGCGCGGCGCTGGTGTGGCGCGAATACGACACCGACGGCCCGCGCTCGCTGCTTGGACTACCCGCGCGTCCCTCGGTGGTGACCTGGGCCCGCATCGTCGCCGGGACCACCATGATCGTGCTCGGGCTCGGCGTAGTGGTGCTGGCCAGGATCGATCTGAGTTCACTCGGTTCCGCGCTGATCGCGGTGGCGGTCACGCTCATCGGAGCCGGACTGCTGACGGTGCCGCTGTGGCTGCGCATGATGCGTGCACTGAACGCAGAACGCGCGGCCCGCATCCGCAATGAGGAACGCGAGGAGATCGCCTCGCACCTGCACGACTCGGTGCTACAGACACTGGCCCTGATCCAGCGCCAGGCCGACGACCCGCAGGAGGTGGCTCGGCTGGCCCGCAGCCAGGAGCGCGAGTTGCGCAAATGGCTGTTCGAGGATTCCGGTCCGGCGCAGTCGAGTCTGGCCGCGGCGCTGCGCACCATCGCGGGCGAGGTGGAGGATCAGCACGGCGTGAAGGTCACCCCGGTGACCGTCGGTGACGTGTCGATGGATACCGGCGAGACCGGAAGCGGCCTGCCGAAGGAACATTTCACCGCACTGCTCGGGGCGAGCAGGGAGGCGCTGGTGAACGCCGCCAAGCATGCGGGCGTCCCGGATATCGACCTGTTCGCCGAGGCCGAACCGCATCAGGTGAGCGTCTTCGTCCGCGACCGCGGCGCCGGATTCGACCTCGACGCCGTCCCACAGGACCGCCAGGGCTTGGCCAAATCCATTCGCGGCCGGATCGAGCGGCGCGGCGGACAGGTCGAGATCCTGTCCACGCCCGGCCGGGGCACCGAGGTGCGGATCATCATGCCGCGTACCGATTCCGGCGATCCGGACAACATCGGCGCGGCGGATTCCGAGGTGCCCGAGGGGGAGACCGACCGGCATACGGTGCATAACGCCGGGTGAGCGTGCATCGCCGCCGCTGACGCGGAGTGATGGCGAGTTCGAATTCTTGTGGTACCGATTGAGTGCGGGCAGCCCGGCGGGCGGTCCGCGAGTCAGGGTGGATGGATCCACCGAACGTGAGGAGAAGTTGGGTGGCCGTGCGGGTCTTTCTCGTCGATGATCACGCCGTATTCCGGTCGGGCGTGCGGGCCGAGCTGAGCCGTGAGCCCGATATGGAGGTGGTCGGCGAGGCCGGAGGAGTGGCCGAGGCGATCGCCGGGATCAAGGCGGCCCGCCCGGATGTGGTGCTGTTGGATGTGCACATGCCCGACGGCGGCGGCGTCGCGGTGCTGTCCGGAATCGAGGACGGCCCGGTCTGCCTGGCGTTGAGCGTGTCCGATGCCGCCGAGGATGTGATCGCGGTGATCCGGGCGGGCGCCCGCGGTTATGTGACCAAGACGATCTCGGGATCCGAACTGGCCGACGGCATTCGACGGGTTGCGGGCGGCGACGCCGTATTCAGTCCGCGCCTGGCGGGATTCGTGCTCGACTCGTTCACCGGCAAGTCGCCGGTACCGGAGCCGCCGCTGGACCCCGAACTGGATTCGCTGACCCCCCGTGAACTCGAGGTGCTGCGCCTGCTGGCCCGCGGTTACACCTACCGCGAGATCGCCGAGAACCTGTTCATATCGGTGAAGACCGTGGAGACCCACGCCTCCAACGTGCTACGCAAGACACAGCAGTCCAATCGCAATGCCCTGACCCGCTGGGCGCACCGCCGCCGTATTGATTAGTTCGTGACTACATCACGGCGACGAGGACGGCGATGAGGAAGACCAAGCCGATCAGCAGGCCGATGGCGATGGCGAGGGGTGCGATGCTCGGCTGATTTCCCTTGGCGCGCTGCGGCGCCGGTGCCGCAGCGGCGCCGACACCGGCCGGTGCGCGATGCGGGCGGGGCAGCGGCGCCGAATGCGGGCTGCGCAGGCCGGAGGCCGAGTTGCGTGCGGCCCACGCCGGGATGGTGCCGTCTTCGGTGCGCACGGGGGCGCCCAGAATGTAGGGACCGGTGCCGGTGCCGAAGGCGGCGGTGAGGATTTCATCCCTGGCCTCGGCCATTGTCGGCCTGCGCTGCGGGGCGGGCTCCAGCATATGCAGCAGGGCGTTGGTGAGGATGCCACAGCGAGTGGGCGGAATGATCTGCGCCATGGCGGCGCGTTCGACCACGGCGCCGCTGTCGTCGTCCATGCCGAACGGCGGCTGTCCCTCGATCGCGGTGTACAGCGTTGCGCCGAGGGAGAATACGTCGCTGGCCTCGGTCTGCCGCGCGCCACGGGCTACCTCGGGCGGCAGGTAGGCGGGGGTGCCGGTGATCATGCCGTCCGACTCGTCGGAGAGATCGCCCGCGCCGCGCGAGATGCCGAAGTCGCTGAGCTTGGCCATGCCGACGCCCGGCCCGCGGTCGGCGACGAGGATATTGCCGGGCTTGATATCGCGATGCACGATGCCGACGGCGTGCGCGGCGGCGAGTGCGTCGGCGACCTGCGCGCCGATCTGCGCGACCTCGACCACCGGCAGCGTTTCGACCAGGCCCAGCGCCCGGGCCACGCTGCGGGAGGGTAGGTGTTCCATCACCAGCCAGGGCTCACCGGCCTCAAGCACCACGTCGTAGACCGCGATGGCGTGGTCGTGCGAGAGCTTCGCCGCGACCCGGCCCTCATGCATGATCTGGTTGCGGATCCGGTTCGCCTCGGCCTCGGGGAGTCCGGCGGTGGAGAGCACCTGCTTGATGGCGACATCCCGATCGAGCAGCCGGTCGTGGGCCAGCCATACCGCGCCCATGCCGCCGCCGCCGAGCTTCGACTGCAACCGGTAGCGGCCAGCGACCAGATACTCGGGGCCGACGATGGGACGGGGTCGATCGATCATGGGTGCAGGGTATCCGAATCTCGTGTTAGCCGACCTGATTCGAGCGGAGCGTGCCCGGGCCCGACCTGGCTGCCGCGCTTGCCGATCGCCGGTCCCGCAGTAGCCGTGACCCTACCCGCGCGGCTTCCGTGTATCGGATTCCGGGGTGGATTCGCCCTCGCCCTCGCCTTCGCCCTCGCCTTCGCCTTCGCCCGGAAAAGCCTCCGCTATCGCCCAGAAAATCTGTGGCGGCTGTGGCGGAGGACAACGGGCGGGAGTGGGGTGAATCGCCGTACGCGCGGCGCTCTTGACGGATCCCGGGGCCGGGTTTCTACTTGAGGCGTATCGAACGTATATTCGATATCGATCGATAGCTGGATCGGTGCTGACCCTCGCTTCTCGGGTGAGAAACGAGGTCGGTCCGCTCGCTTCGCCTCGGGGTCCATCGTCGGAAGTAGGTGGTTGTGATGGGTTCGGACGTGCGGGTGGGGGATGAGAAACACCAGCGGAAGCTGGATGAACTCCGCAGGAGGATGGCCGCGATTCCGGGGCGCGGAGAGTCGGCGGCGGTGCGGATTCCGCGCGCGGCCGAACTGCGCCGGGAGTCGCTGCCGGTGCCGCCCGCCCTTGCGGAATTGTTGCCTGACGGGGGTCTCGGCAAGGGTTCGGTCGTGGCATACACCGGTGCGCGGTCGCTACTTGCCGGACTGCTCGCCGCGGTGACCGAACACGGCGGGCATGCCGCGGTGGTCGGGGTGCCCCGGTTCGGGCTGCTCGCTGCCGTGGAGATGGGCGCCGAATTGGCGCGGCTCGCCGTGATCGCCGACCCCGGCCCCGACCCGGTCGAGGTGGCCGCGGTGTTGCTGGACGGCCTCGATCTGGTAGTGCTCGGCCTCGGTAATGCCTCCGTCCCGCCCTCCCGCACCCGGGTGATCGCGGCCCGCGCCCGCAGTCGGGGCGCCACCCTGGTGGTCACCGACGGCCATTGGGCCAATCCGACCCTGCGCCTCGACGCCCGCGTCTCCGGCTACGCGGGCCTCGGCGCAGGTCACGGTCGGCTGCGCTCGCTCTGCCTGGACGTCGACGTCCGCGCCAAGGCCGGTCCGCCCCGGCGCGGCCGCATCGATCTGTGCCCGAACGCGGGCCGCGTCGAATGGGTGACGCGGGAAACCCCGATCCGCTCGAGCGAAATGCCGATCGCCGCCCGTGGCGCGGTGTCATGAACCGGTTCCGGTCGTGAATGGAAGAGGCGGTGCGGCACCGTGATCCGGCCCGGTTCGGCGCGGGTGCTCGCGGTGTGGTGTCAGGATTGGCCCGCGGTCGCGGCGGCCGCGGCGGCGGAGCTGCCCGCGACGCGTCCGGTGGCGGTACTGTTCGGGAATCGGGTGGTGGCCTCGTCGGAGGTGGCGCGGGCCGAGGGGGTGCGGCACGGGCTGCGCCGCCGGGAGGCACAGTCGCGGTGCCCGGATCTATTTCTGGTACAGGCGGATTCGGATCGGGATGCTCGGCTGTTCGAACCGGTGGTCGCGGCCGTGGACGCGACGGTGCCGGGCGTGGAGGTGCTGCGTCCGGGGTTGCTGGTGCTCGCCGCGCGCGGAGCCGCCCGATTCTTCGGATCCGAGGAGGCGGCGGCCGAGCGACTCGTCGACGCGGTGGCCGCGGTCGGGGTGGAGGCGCAGATCGGGATCGCCGACCAACTGTCCACCGCGGTGTTCGCGGCCAAGCGCGGTGTGCTGGTGCCACCCGGGGAGGGGGCGCGCTTCCTGGCTCCGCTGCCGATCGCCGAACTGGCTGCCGAGCCGAGTCCGGCCACGCCGGAGCGCGCCGATCTGGTGGATCTGCTGCATCGCCTCGGCCTGCGGCGGATCGGGGATTTCGCCGCGTTGAGTCCGGCCGAGGTCGCCTCCCGTTTCGGGGTCGACGCTGTGCTGGCGCATCGTTGTGCCCGGGCGGTACCGGAGCGTCCACCCTCGGCGCGGCGACCGCCACCGGAGCTGACCGTGGAGTACCGCTGCGATCCGCCGATCGATCGGGTCGATGCCGCCGCCTTCGCGGGACGTATGCTCGCCACTCGGTTGCATACCGCGCTCGCCGCCGCCTCGGTATCCTGTACCCGGCTCTCTGTATTCGCCGAAACCGAAGCGGGCGAACAACTCTCGCGTATCTGGCGATGTGCGGAGCCGCTGACCCCCGAGGGCACCGCGGATCGGGTGCGCTGGCAACTGGACGGCTGGTTGACCCGCCGCGCCCGCCCGACCGCGCCGATCACCCTGCTGCGCCTGGAACCCGTCGAGATAGCGCGGGCGGGTGCGTTGCAGCTCGGACTGTGGGGTGGGGTCGGGGAAGAGAACGAGCGAGCCCGCCGCGCCCTGATCCGGGTGCAGGGCCTACTCGGCGGTGAGGCGGTGCGGGTCGGCGTGCTCAGCGGCGGTCGCGGCCCCGCCGAGCGCATCACCATGGTCGTGCTCGGCGATGAGTTGGTGCCCGCCGCCGACCCGGAACAGCCGTGGCCCGGCCGCATGCCCCTGCCCGCGCCCGCCGTGCTGCTGCTGAACCGTCCGCCGGTCCGGCTGGAAGCCGCCGACGGAACCCCGGTGCGGGTCACCGCGCGCGGCCTGTTCTCCGCCGACCCGGCCCGCCTGCGGTGGGGCAGCAGCCAGTGGCGGTTGACGGGCTGGGCCGGTCCCTGGCCGGTCGACGAACACTGGTGGACCCCCGAATCGGCCGCCGCGGCGGCCCGCGCCCAGGTCCAACTCGACGGTGCGTCTACCGACGTCCGGGTTCTGCTGCTCATCTACCGCGACGAAACCTGGCGAGCCGAGGGACTCTACGACTGAATTCCGCTTACCCGGGCAGCGACCACACGAATGCGACGGTGAACGGATGTCCGCGCAGCTCGGCCCATTTGGGCTTGCGCACGAGCCACGCGTCGTCGACCAGTGCCTCGGCCATCTCGGTCAGTACCCAGCCCGCCGCCAGCGCCGCCGAGACATGTTCGCCGATCAGGTGCAGGTGGGTGCTGATCGCCACCGGCACGCCCGATTCCGGTGTGTAGTGGGTCGGCATCCCGGTCACCATCATGAACTGCGGGTGGTAGCTGACCATGACACAGTGCGCGCCGGGCGCGGCCAAGCGCCGGGCCTCGGTATAGAAGGGCGTCAGATCTGGCAGGTGCTCATCGATCAGCGATGCGATCACCAGGTCGTAAGCCCCACCGGCCAAACCGGTTTCGCGCACATCGGCCTGGGCGAGGGTCGTGTGCGCGCCGCGGGCGCGGGCCAATTCCAGCATCCCCGCACTCACGTCGACCCCGTCGATATGCGAAACGCCTTGCGCTCGTAGCCAACCCCCGGTCCGCCCGGTTCCGCACCCCAGATCGGCCGCCCGGCGCATTCGCGCCCACTCCGGTCGGCGCAGCCGCTCCAGCAGCGCCGAATCCATTTCGTCCATGACGGTCCGGTCGTATGTCGGCGCCCACCCGTCGTATCCGGTGGCCGCGTCCACCATCGGATAGTTGCGTCGATCGAAATCCGCGAAGGTCGGCATGGGCGGGAGTATTCACCTTCGCCCCGGACCCGGCCAGCCGATTTTCGGGCCGCCATCCGTCCGGATACCTGGAACCGATGCGCCCCGCGATCGACGCCGGTGGTACGCCGAGCGGCCTGTGATACCGGCGACAAAACCGGGGCGCGCCGTCGGTAACCACCCGTATCCTCGGAAATCGTGGATTTGTCGATGGCCCGGGTCGCGTTCGGCGACGTGCAGATCGCCTACCGGGATTCGGGGGCGGTCGACGAGGTGCCGGTCGTTCTTGTCCACGGTATGGGCGGGGACGGGCATACCTGGGACCGATTCGCCCGCACCCTGGTGCAGGCGGGGCGCCGGGTGATCATTCCCGATCTGCGCGGCCACGGCCGCAGCTCACATGCCGAGTCGTATCTGTTCGCCGAGTTCGGCGCCGATGTGCTGAAGCTCTGCGATCAGCTGGGACTGACCACGGTGGATCTGGTCGGGCATTCGCTCGGCGGCTACGCGGTGTCCTGTGTCGCGCAGGAGCGGCCCGAACTGGTGCGCAAGCTGGTTATCGAGGAATGTCCGCTACCGCTGCGCTCCGGCGCTGAAGAACTGACGCTGACCAGGCGTTTCCCAACCGTGCCTGAGCTCTGGCACGCCGCAACCAGCCTCATCCGGCATCCGCGCGCGGTCTTGGCCTTCGATCGCGCCATGACCCGGACCGCGCTGGAACAATTCCGCAAACCGAACCCGGAATGGTGGGACCGGCTCTCCGATATCAGCGCGCCGACGCTGGTGCTGCGTGGCGGCCCCGGTGGCATGGTCGATCCGGTGAAGCTGGCGGTGCTGTACGCCGCCGTCCCCGATTGCACGGTTACCGCGTTCACCTGCGGGCACAGCATCCACCGCGACCGCTACCACGAATTCGAGGCGGCCGTTCTGCCATTCCTGGCCACCGCGTCGCGCTGAGTCCGTGGGCGTCGCTCGATCTACAGTGAAACTGTGCCTCCAGCCGACCGTCCGATCTTTTTCCGCGCCGACGAGCAGTCGGCGCGAGAATGGCCGATCGACCACCGTGCCTCGGCCGCGAGAAGGGCGCTGGGATGAGCTCGTCGGGATTCGACGCCTCCGCCTTCGAACGCATGACGTGTTCGGCGGCGGCCGCCGTCGGTGTACCGCTGCCGGGCACGGCGACCCAGGTGACCGGATGGTTGTGCATCGAACAGCCGGGGTCCTGGGGGCGCGATGTGATCGGCGACGAGGTGCTCGGCGCGGAGATCACCGGGGAACTCGCGGCCCGCACCAAGGCCGCGCATGTCCGGCCGACCCTGATCCGCAGGCCGGGACGCCATGAATTCGACGGTGTTCGTACCGTCCTGATCGCGAGTTCGCGCCCGGAAGACTCCTGGTGTGAGCGCTTCGAGATCACCGACCTGAAGCAGTTGCTCGATCTGGACCTGCACCTGCTCAACGGCCCGGCGCCGCGGATCGGTGCGCCGGTGCACGATCCGCTGACCCTGGTGTGCGCGCACGGCAGACGCGACCAGTGTTGCGCGCTGCTCGGCAGGCCGATCGCGGCCGACCTGGCGGTCAGGTATCCGGGCAAGATCTGGGAGTGCTCGCATACCGGCGGCCACCGTTTCGCGCCCGCCCTGGTATTGCTGCCCTCCGGGCTGACCTACGGCCGTGTCGGTTCCTCCGCCGCCGCCGAAGTGGTGGAGGCCGCCCTGCGCGGTGCGGTCTCGCCGACCGGCCTGCGCGGGCGCAGCTGCTACAGCCCCGTCGAGCAGGCCGCCGAAATAGCCGTCCGCGCGGTGATCTCCGCGGGCTCCGACGATCTGGTCGTTCACCTCGAACCCGACACCGCCGCCACCGAGGCCGATCCCACCTGGGCGGGCAGTGCGGTGGTGGTCCATCGGGACGGTCGCCGCTGGCGGGTGCGCGCGCACACCGTCGCCTTCGCCCCCCGCAAAGCCAGTTGCGGGGCCGCGCCCAAACCGGTCACCGCCGTCGTGGCCGACGAACCCCTGCCGCTCGACTGATCCGGCCCGGCGGCGTCGCCGGCGAGCTGTATCCCGGCGGGGCGCAGCCGGATTCGAACGCCGGGCGGATTCGGCTCCGGCTCGGAGGCGGGTAGTGTTCGGATGGTGGGGATGTCGGCCGAGGGAGGGCATGGAATGACGCCGTGGGAACCTGGAATGCACCATCCGCAGCAGTCCGCTCCGCCGGATTACTCGCCGAAGCCGGTGTCGCCTCACGAACCCCGGCAACCCGGATCGGGTATCCAGCCGGGAGAATCACAAAGCACGGCGGTGCAGCGGTATCTCGCCGCCGTGACGCACCACATGACCATGGGGCGTTTGCGGATAGCCCAGAGCCCGATCGGTCCGCTGCCGTGTCTGACCGGCGTCGGTTCCATTGTCGCCGCGTCGGAGTTTCCGATCGAGCTCGCGGTCTGCGTCGCCACCCTGGACGAGGTGTCGCCCGCCGCCGTCCGCGACTTCCGGCGGCAGGTCAACGAATTCGCCCGATCCTTGCGCGGGCGTAGCGAGTTCGCCGAGCGGGTCGGCGCAGGCGCGGTGGCCGCCCTGGTTTCGGAACGCGTGGATCCCGCCGCCCTGCGCGCGATGAAGAACAAGCTGATGAGTTACGGATCGTTGGTCGTGCCCGCGGTGGTGGATCTGGGGAATCGGCAACTGCATATCGCGTCGAACGCCCCCGTGATCGGTCGGGTGGTGTGGAACGAGATCCGTTCGCAGGCCCGCGATTACCTACCGGAACCCCGCCTGGTCCTCGGCTGAGCCGACCGCCTCCACCGCCCCCTGCGCGGCGGAGGTTGTCGGTCACCAGTGGGTACCGGGTACCCAGCGCGCGGCGCGGCGTAACGCGGTGCCGGTGACGCGACGCGCCGCGGATTGCTGGCGATGCTCCGGGTGTGGCTGCGGGGCAACGGATTCCGTTGTCTCCTCGATCTCGGCAGATTCACCCTTGGCGGCTGGGGAATCGGGGAGTGCACGGTAGTAGCGGTGCAGGATGCGATCGCGGATGCCGGGGGTGACCAGGGCGCCGTATTCGGCGAGGGTGCCCAGCGGTACGTCGATGCGCTTGGGGCGTTCGGTCAGGGCGCGCACGATGGTCGCGGCCGCCCATTCGGGGGATTCGGACGGTCCCTGATCGCCGCTCGGCGTGATCATCGGGGTGCGCACCAGCGGCATATGGATGGTGGTGAAAGTGACGCCGTCGGCCATGGTTTCGACCGCCGCGACCTCGGTGAACTTATCCAGCGCCGCCTTGCTCGCGAGGTAGGCCGAGAACCGAGGGGTGGCGACCTGTACACCAGCGCTGCTGATCTGGACGATATGGCCGAATTTGCGTTCGCGCATCTGCGGCAGTAGCGCCAGCGTCATACGCAGCGCGCCGAAGTAGTTGACCGCCATGGTGCGTTCGAAGTCGTGCAGCCGGTCGGTGGAGCGGTGGATGGCGCGCCGGATGGAGCGGCCCGCGTTGTTCACCAGCATGTCGACATGACCGTGCTCGTCGAGGATGGTCTTGACGGTCTGGTCGACCGATTCGGAATCGGTGACATCGCACTGGTAGCCGTAGGCCTTGCCACCCGCGGCCCGGATCTCCTCGACCACGCCCGCGAGTTCGTCACCGCGGCGGGCGAGCAGGAAGACGACGGCGCCCTTCGCGGCGACGGCCAGGGCCGCGGCCCGGCCGATACCGGAGGAGGCGCCGGTGATCACCACGTGGCGACCGGTGAGGTCGCGGTTGCGACGGGTGCGGCGGATCCGCGCGCGCGGGTCGGCGTCGGCCGCGCTGCTCCCACCCGGGGGAGTCTCGGACCCATCGGCCCGGCCGCCGCCCCTTGTCGAGTCGGTGCCCGACGCTGCGTTCATCGCTGCTCCTTTGCGGTCGATTGGCACGAACTTACTCTGAAGTAAGTTTACCTGCCAAGTGGTGCTCGTCACATCGCGATGCGGTGTCGGCCGATCGGGCCGGTGCGGCGGCGGGCCGGGTTGTGCGGGACGGTTCGTCCGATGCCGGCGGATTGCTGTCCGGTGGTCTTACGGGCAGTGCTACGGGCGGCCGCGGGCCATGCCGGACCGCGGTCTCGACCCTGGTGACGGCGTGGATTCGAAGATATTCCGGTGGAACGCTTTTGGCGCATGATCGGTGGCGGGGAGCCCGGCTGGGCAACCCTCGCGCAACGGCTCGCCGAATCCTTCGAACAAGCCTCGAATCTATCGAACATATGTGCGATACTCGTGCGCATGGCGGACGATCGGATGGCGGATATCTTTGCCGCGGTGCGGCTCGGCAGTGCTGACCCGGGGGCGGCCCGGCGTGCCCTCCGGGTGCTGTGGGATCAGCTAGGTCCGGCCGGAGATCCGTTGCAGCGCTGCGTGGTTGCGCATCATCTGGCGGTTCTGCAAGATGCGGCCGATGAGGCGCTGGTCTGGGATCAGCGAGCGCTGGCCGCGGTCTTCGCGCCCGGCACCCCGCTGGATGACGGCCTGCGCTGCTTCCTGCCCTCGCTGTATCTCAATCTGGCCGACAGCCACCGCCGGATGGGCGACTTCGATGGCGCTCGAATGCAGTTGGCTATCGCCCGGGGGCACCTCCGGGTTCTGGCGGACGACGCCTATGGCGAGATGATCCGTTCCGGTCTGGATCGGGTGGAAGCCGGACTGGATGCCGGTTCGACCGAGCGGCTCGCGGCGGAGTGAGGGCGGTCTCGTAACCTCGTCGACTAGCGGTTTCCGGGGTGAATGGCGGAAATTGGACGTGTGATTATGCCGAATGGATAGCGATTCGGCGGCGATCGGCGGATCGATGCATGACTCCTCATCTATCGAATGTATGTTCGATAGATGAGGAGGTGGTGTGTCGGTGGGCTGGGGTAATGGGCCGCCGTCGTGGTCCGAGATGGAACGGGTGCTGTCCGGGCGCCCCGGACGGACGAATCCGGAGGCGATGTACCCCGGCGACGGCGGGGACAGCCCGGCCTGGTCGCGCAAGCGCGGCGAATACCTGGCCGAGCCGGTGGCCCGGGTCGAGGGCCCGGCCGTGCCCTATGCCGAGTTGCACGCGCATTCGGCCTACAGCTTCCTCGACGGTGCGAGCCAGCCGGAGGAACTGGTGGAGGAGGCGGTGCGGCTCGGGCTGGAGGCGATCGCGCTCACCGACCACGACGGTTTCTACGGAACTGTGCGTTTCGCCGAGGCGGCCGGGGAGTGGGGGATGCCGACGGTATTCGGCTCCGAGCTGTCGCTGGGATCCGGATTCGCCGCCGCCCCGGCGACCGGATTCGAGCGCCGGTCCGCGGCGGAATCCGCTGAACAGTACCGGGATTCGGCGGATCTGTTCGGCCGGTTGCCCGAATCGGCGGGTGGCTCGGCCGAACGGTTCGAGGATTCGGCGGAGTTGGCCGAGCGGTTCGGCGGCGCGGCGAGAGGCTCCACTCGCACGGACGGTGCGGAGGCGGCCCGGCCGGGGGATCGGCGCGGGCACGTCGACGCACCCGATTCCGCACCGCGCACCGGATCACCGGATCCGGCCGGTCCGCATCTGCTGGTGCTCGCCCGCGGCCAGGAGGGGTATCGGCGCCTGTCGCGCGAGATCTCGGCCGCCCACCTGGCCGCGGGCGAAAAAGGCATTCTGCGCTACGATCTCGACGCACTCACCGCGGCGGCGGGCGGGCACTGGCATATCCTGACCGGCTGCCGAAAGGGTCACCTCCGGCAAGCCCTCGAACAGGACCTGCGGGCCGGGGATATGCGGCTGATGGGTGCCGAGGCGGCGCTGCGCGACCTGATCGAGCGGTTCGGCGCCGACCGGGTCGGCGTGGAACTCACGCACCACGGCATCCCCGAGGACGATGAGCGCAACGCCCACCTCATCGCCCTCGCCGACCGTCTCGGCCTGCCCGTATTGGCCACCACCGGAGCGCATTTCGCCGGTCCCGGCCAACGCCGCCGCGCCATGGCGCTGGCCGCGATCCGGGCAAGGCAGAGCCTGGACGATATCGCGGGCTGGCTGGCCCCCACCGGCGGCGCGCACCTGCGTTCCGGCGCGGAGATGGCACAGCTGTTCGCGGCCGGGGCCGGGCGTGCGGGGTTGCGCGCGGTGTCGAACGCGGCCGAACTGGCCCGTGAATGCGCCTTCGATCTGCGGCTGATCGCACCGAAGCTGCCGCCGTTCGACGTGCCGCCGGGCCATGACGAGAATTCCTGGCTGCGCACGCTGACCCTCGAAGGGGCGCGGCGCCGCTACGGTCCGCCGAGTGGGAATCCCCCGGCCTATCGGCAACTCGAACACGAACTCGCGATCATCACCGAACTCGGTTTCCCCGGTTACTTCCTGGTGGTGCACGACATCGTCACCTTCTGCAAGGACAACGACATTCTGTGCCAGGGGCGGGGTTCGGCGGCCAATTCGGCGGTCTGCTACGCCATCGGGATCACCAATGTGGACCCGGTCGCCAATCAACTGCTCTTCGAACGGTTCCTCTCCCCGGAGCGCGACGGCCCGCCCGATATCGATATCGATATCGAATCCGATCGCCGGGAGGAGGCGATCCAGCACGTCTACACCAAGTACGGCCGCGAATACGCGGCCCAGGTGGCGAATGTGATCACCTACCGCGGCAAATCCGCGGTGCGCGATGCCGCTCGCGCACTGGGGTTTTCACCGGGGCAACAGGATGCCTGGAGTAAGCAGGTGAGCCGCTGGACCGGCGTCGGCACCGAGACCGGCACCGATATTCCGGAGCCGGTGCTCGAGCTGGCCGCCGAAATCGAGGGACTGCCACGGCATCTCGGTATCCACTCGGGCGGCATGGTGATCTGCGACCGCCCCGTCGCCGACGTCTGCCCAGTGGAATGGGCGCGTATGCCCGGCCGCAGCGTATTGCAGTGGGATAAGGACGATTGCGCCGCGGTCGATCTGGTGAAATTCGACATGCTCGGTCTCGGTATGCTCTCCGCGCTGCACTACATGATCGATATGGTGCGCGAGCACAAGGGCGAGACGGTCGAGTTGCACCGGCTGGACCTGAAGGAGGCCGCCGTCTACGAGATGCTCTCGCGCGCCGATTCGGTGGGCGTTTTCCAGGTGGAGTCGCGCGCCCAGATGGCAACTCTGCCCCGACTGAAACCGCGCAACTTCTACGACCTGGTGGTGGAGGTCGCGCTGATCCGGCCCGGCCCGATCCAGGGCGGTTCGGTGCATCCGTATATCCGCCGCCGCAACGGCCGGGAAAAGGTCGCCTACGACCATCCGGCGCTGAAGAATTCGCTGGAGCGCACCCTCGGGATTCCGCTGTTCCAGGAGCAGCTCATGCAAATGGCCGTGGATGTCGCCGGTTTCACCGCCGCCGAGGCCGATCAGCTGCGCCGGGCCATGGGTTCCAAACGCTCCCCGGAACGCATGGAGCGGCTCCGGGAACGGCTCTACCGGGGTATGCGCGAACTGCACGGCATTACCGGCGAGGTCGCCGACCGCATCTACGAGAAGCTGTACGCGTTCGCGAATTTCGGTTTTCCGGAAAGCCATTCGCAGAGCTTCGCCTCGATCGTCTTCTACTCGGCCTGGTTCAAACTGCACCACCCGGCCGCCTTCTGCGCGGGCCTGCTGCGGGCCCAGCCGATGGGTTTCTATTCGCCGCAATCGCTGGTCGCCGATGCGCGCAGGCGCGGCGTGCTGGTGCACGGGCCCGATATCAATGCCAGCCGGGCCGAGGCCACCCTGGAGCAACGGGGCGCCCAGGTCCGGCTCGGACTGGCCGCCATCCGTCACATCGGTGACGGACTCGCCGAAAAGATCGTCACCGCACGGGAATCCGGTCCCTACACCTCCTTTCTCGACCTGGCCGGTCGCGTGGAACTGACCGTCCCGCAGGCGGAATCGCTCGCCACCGCTGGCGCACTCGGCAGCCTCGGCATTACCCGGCGGGAGGCGCTGTGGGCGGCGGGCGCGGCCGCGGCCGAACGACCGGACCGGCTGCCCGGCACCGGCGCCGCCACCACCGCGCCCGCCCTGCCCGGTATGAGCGAACTCGAACTCGCCGCCGCCGACGTCTGGGCCACGGGAGTCTCCCCTGGCAGTTATCCGACGGAATTCCTGCGCCCGCAACTGGATGCGCTCGGTGTCATCCCCGCCTCGGGGCTGCTCGAAGTCCCCGACGGTTCCCGGGTGCTGGTCGGCGGCGCGGTCACGCACCGGCAGCGGCCCGCGACCGCCGCGGGCGTGACCTTCCTGAACCTGGAAGACGGGACCGGCATGGTGAATATCGTCTGCTCGGTCGGTCTGTGGGCCCGCTATCGGCGTCTCGCGCAGGGCGCTGCGGCCCTGCTCATCCGCGGCCGGGTGCAGAACGCCGAGGGCGCGGTCAGCGTCGTCGCGGAACATCTGCAGCGCATGGACCTGCGCGTGGATTCCACCTCGCGCGACTTCCGTTGACGTACGGTGGTACCGAATGCCGCCGACGGACGGGGTAAGCGCAGCGCATGCACGCAGACCTACCCGGTGACCGGACCCCGGTATCACGCCGCACCCGATTCGCGACAGCGCTTGTCACACTGCTGGTTTCCTTGCCCTCGACGGTGCTGGGCGGGCTGCTGGTCTACGGTGTCGGCGCCCTGTTCGGACCGTGGCCCGCGGTGGGCCTGACGCTCACCTGGCTGCTCTGCGGCACCCTCATCCCCGCGCCGACCGCCGAGATGGCGCCGCAGATCTTCCGGGTGCGCCGACCCGAGCCCGCCGAGCACACCGTCCTGATTCCCGCCTGGCACAACGTCACCCGCGCCGCGGGAGTGCGCGGCGCCGCATATTCGCTGTGGATCCAGGACACCGACCACCTCAATGCCCTGGCTGCCCCCGGGCGCATTGTCGTCGCTACCGGGTGGGCGGTCGCCGCCCTCGGACCGCGTGAACTGGAGGCCGTGCTCGCTCATGAACTCGGCCACCATCTCGGCGGCAGCCAGCGCGCGCAGATGCTGTCCTACTGGTACGCCCTTCCGATCCGCGGCATCCTGGGCGGCTATCGGCGGATCACCTGGCTGTTCGCGGTTTTCGTCGCCAAAGCCGCGCACGTCGCCGGATTCGTCTCGCTACTGCAATTCCTCGGCGTGCGAAAGGCCATCGAGGTCATCGGAATCGGGGTGTTGGTGCTGAGCCGGACGCTGGTGCTCGCCGCCGCGGCCGTCGGTTTGCTGCTGGTCGTTGGGGCGCCGGTGGCGGCGCCGCTGGCGCTGGCGATCATCCTGGAGCCGTTCGCGCAGCAAGCGCAGCGGCGGCGGGCCGAGCTGCGCGCCGACCAGGTCGCCGTCGATCTCGGGTACGGCCCGGAGACCTACGCCGTCCTCGACCTGTGGTTACGCCGCCAGCGACCACGGCGTGCCCCGAGTCGGCTCGCCCGGCTCCTCGACTCCCACCCGCGGATCGAGACAAGGATCCGCGCCGTCGAGATCCGGATGGGCCACGAGCCCACCGAATGATCCGCCGCGGAAATGCCGAGTGACCGCGGTCATCGCAGCGGCTACCCTGCGAACATGCGGAAGCTTGCGGTGCTGTGCATCGGTCTCCTGGGTTTGACGCTGCTGGCCGGCTGCGGTGCCGACGAATTGTCATCGACCTCCGACAGCAAGACCATGGCCACGGCGGCCCCCGCGATCGTGCCGCCCGGCCTGCGGGAACAGGCGCCCGCACCCGCCGACAGCGGCGGACAGGCCCCGGATGCGTTCTCCCGCAAGGAGATTGTCACCGGCAGCGTCGACATCACCGCGGACGATCCGATCGCGGCGGCGGCCGAGGTCGCCGACCAAGTGCGGGTGCTCGGCGGCCGGATCGACAGCCGCACCGAGCAGCCGGGCACCGACGACACCGATCCGAGCGCCACACTCACCGTGCGGGTGCCCGCGGATAAGACCGACGCATTCGTGGACGGTCTCGGCGGCGTCGGCAAGGTCACCCGGGTCAGCACGAATCGCGACGACGTCACCATGCAGTGGGAGGATCTGGACGCCAAGATCAAGGCATTGCAGGCCTCGGTGGATCGACTGCGCGCCCTCATCGCGGGCGCCACCAACACCGCCGACCTACTCGCCGCCGAGAACGCGCTCTCCAGCAGGCAGGGTGAACTCGACAGTCTCACCGCGCAGAAACGTCACCTCGACGATCAGGTCGCCCTCTCCAGCCTGACCGTCGACATCACCGCGACCGAGAAGAAGTCCGATGACAATGGGCCGACCAATTTCTGGGACGGCATCGTCTCCGGCTGGAATTCGCTGGTGGATTGGCTGAAGGACGTCATCGTCGTCACAGGTAAGGCGATTCCGTGGCTCGGGTTCCTCGTGGTGCTCGGCGCGGTGGTCTGGGGCATCGTGCGCCTGGTGCGGCGGCGGGGTCGGCCCGCGGCGGGTCCGGCAGAATCGGATGCCGGGCCGGGTACGCCGACCGGCGATGCGACACCGGCGAAGGCGGAGCAGCCGGAGCCGGTGAGTCCGGCGAAAGTCGTTGAGCCCGAGGCCGAGACAGGAGAAGGACGTGCCCCCGACGGTGGTAAGGGCGACGATCAAACCGAACAGCCGTAAGGGCCCGCTCATCGAAACCCTCGACGACGGCACCCTCCAGCTCTATGTCCGAGCCCCCGCCGTCGAGGGCAAGGCCAACAAGGCCGCCATCGAACTTCTCGCCGACCACTTCGGCGTCCCCAAGAGCGCCGTCCGCTTGGCCGCGGGCGCCACCTCCCGCTTCAAGCGTTTCGAAGTGGATCTCTAGGCCGCCTAGACCGCGCCGGGGAACCCGTGCTGCCGCCACGCCTCGTACACGGTGACCGCCGCGGCATTCGACAGATTCATCGAACGCCGCCCCGGCAGCATCGGGATCCGCACCAGCTCGGTCAGGTACGGATCCGCCAGGACCTCCGCGGGCAGCCCGGTGGGTTCGGTGCCGAAAAGCAGCACGTCGCCCTCTCGATAGGCGATATCGGTGTAGCGGGTGGTGGCCTGGGTCGTGAATGCGAAGACCCGATCCGGATCCAGCGCCTCCCAGGCCGCCGCGAGACTCTTGTGCACCGTCACCGATGCCAGATCGTGGTAATCCAGCCCTGCCCGCCGCAACTTCGACTCCGAGAGATCGAACCCCAATGGCTCGATCAGGTGCAGCTCACACCCGGTCCCGGCAACCAGACGAATCGCATTCCCGGTATTCCCGGGTATGGCGGGCTCATGGAACATCAATCGGAACACAGCTGACCAGTCAACCAGGTGGCCGCGGCTCCTCGGTGACCAAGCCGGTCAGTTGGGCAACAGTCGAAGAGGCGTAGGGTGACGGGTCCGGACGGCGCTGAAGTGTCGCAGATCCAGAGTCGCCACCTCACTGACCTCGAGCCGTTCGGCGACGGCAAGGACGGCGGCGTCGACAGCTCCCAGCGGGAAGTCGGCGTACTTTCGAACCAGTTCGGCCATCCGGAGCAGATCAACTCGAGTGAGGTCGACGAGTTCGATTTCCTGGTTGGCGATCGATTCCAGGAATGTGGCCTCGGTCTGAGGGCCCACACGAGTTTCCAAAAAATAGCAGACTTCGGCGAGGACCGGGCTCGGCACGAGTAGCGGTCCCGGATGGGTCTCGAGGAGATCCAGGCAGCGTCGGTGATCCGCGTCGTTCTTGTTGAGCACCGCAACGAGCGGGCCTGTGTCACAGACGATCACTCGGCCTGTTTACCACGTTCCTCGCGCAGCAGTTCCTCCGATCGCTCAGCGAGATCGGGTTCTGCGTCCATCACGCCGGCGAACGAGAGATGCCGACGTCGCTTGCCCACTGGTTCAGCCGCTGCGCCTACTTCGTGGGCGTCGGTGACGACCAGTTGCAATGCGACGGCACGCAACGCCCGCGCTTGGTCCGGTGTGAGCCGGTCGACCAAACGATGCAGGTCCTCGTAGTCGTGCGCTGCGGTCATGGTTCTGAGTTTAGTGGCTTGCCACTTTCAGCGCCTGACCTCGGCCTGACGGTGAAACATCGATCGGAACACGGACCCAACCAATCAGGCGTTGCTGCCGCCGGGGCGATCGACTACCGGTGCGGGCTCAGCCGAAGCTGCCCGTGCTCGGCTTGCCGATCACGTCGACGGTGATTATGCCGGTCGTCGACGCGTAGTCGTGGTTGCCGGTCGGCGGGTGCCATGCACATGCGCCGCGCACGCGCATTTGTCCGGCAGGGAGGCTGCCGTTACCCAGCGAGGTTTGGACCATCTTGCCGTCGGCGATGGCGAAGGATGTCGGGTTGTTGCCGCCGAAGATCTCACCGGTGTCGGCGTTGAACACCCAGCACACGCCCTCGGCGTTCGGGTTGTGAAACTTCGCCGACACGGTTCCCGGCACCGAGAAGACCTCCTCGATCACCGGGGCCGTGAGTCCGGCCGCGACGGCAGTGCCGGCCGGGGCGAGCGCCATCCCCACGGCCGGAAGCGCGGTCAGCGCGAGAAGAGAGAGTCGTTGAGTGATCATGATCGAGATAATGCCATCCCCTCGGTGTACCGATACCTATGGGGGCGTTCAATCAGTTTGGACCACAACATCATTCGAACTGATGCTGGAACCGGCATCCTGACCCGGGCACGCTGGCTGATCCGGCTACCGGAGCAGTGATCAGGCGTCGAGAGGCACATACCACTGCGCGTTGCGCAGCAGGATCCGCGTGCGGATATTGCCGTCCCACTCCACGTCGAGGCCGTGCTTCTCCAGGCGTGGCACCGCGTCATCGGCGATCACAGCCTCGAGATCGGCCAGGTAGGCGGCCTCTTTATCGGCTTCGGACAGTTGCGAATACGCCTCTTGGTCGAAGTCCGCCGGCGGGAACAGACCGTAGTTCAGGTACGCATAGCCGCTGTCGACGAGTGTCTCGGTGTCCTGCTGGTGGAAGAAGACGTAGCCGCGCCAGTGCCGGGAGCCGTCCATCTCGCCACCGATCTCGGCGGTACCACACGTGCCACAGCAGGTGAAGTTTTGCCGGGCAAGGATGCCGGCCTCGTTCAGCTCCGCGAAAGCGCGATCGAGGTTGGTGCCGGTCTGCTCCGATGTCCACTGTGCCTGCTGCTCGATGCGGACCTCGCGGGCCGCCTCGAACGCCGCGTAGAGCTGGTCGCCGGTGAGGTCCCAGCCCTCCTGCTCGGCATCGACGAATTCGTCGGCATCGGCATTGCCCGCCACCAGCCACGACCAGATTTTCTCGGTCAGCGCCTGCTCATCGGCGGGGTCCAAGCCGTATCCGGTGAGGACGAAACCGGCCGGCATCTCGTTGTAGGGCCACAACGTCACGGTGGCGGAGTGTAACACACAGACGGCCTGGCCGAGGGCGATGTGGTGCGGTGCGGAACCGGTTCGGACAGGCCGCATTCGGCGATCGGACGGTTGTTGGTCATGCGCTAGTTGTGGCAGGTGTCCTTGTCGTTGTAGAGCAACATCTGAGTGACCTTGGCGTCGGACGGACTTTCCTGACGGATACCGAGAAAGCCGTAGTGGGCGGGTTGGTCAGGGACCTCGGCTGAACTCCAGTTGTGGCCGAGTTTCAGGGTGGGATAGGCGGCGCGGACCTGGTCGAGGGTGGAGCCGACGGTGATGCCTTCCGGGGTGCGGGCGGGGAGTTTGCCGTGCATGATCGCGACGATCTCGCCCTGGTTGTAGAAGCCGCTCCAGCCCGCGTGGGTGGTGTATCGACCGCAGCCGGGTGGGTCGCCTCCCATATCCTCGAGCTTCGCGATCTCACCGGTGGCCTGGGCGTCGGCCACGCTCATCCCGAGCCGCAATTTCCCGTATCCCAGTGGGCCGAAGCCGGGCGGCGGCGGTGCGACGGTGGTCGAGGATGCCACGGGGCTGTGCGTGGGCGATCCGGTCACCGGATCGTCCGAGCAGCTCACGGCACCGCCGAGTGCGGTCGCCAGCACCACGAAGGTCATGACGGCACGATTGATTCGCATGGTCTTCCCCCGATGTTGTCCCCGATGAACAGGATTCCCCGCCGGACCGGCGAGACCCGAATGCCGCGCCCAGTCTGGTACGCCCCCACGCCCCGGGTCAAGCGACATGACCCGGTGGGGCGGGGCCGGGTGCCCGCCGGGTGCGGGTCTGCAACAATCGGGGCGTGACCGACGTCGAATCGTCCACCGGAAGGCAGCCCAGCGCGGGCGCGCAGTTTCTGCGCTGCCACCTGCCGATGGTGGTGGTGACCCTGGTCATTGTGCTGGCCGTCGTCTTCGTCGCCTCCGATCGGTGGCGTCGCGGTGCGCTGTTCTTCGGTGGCGCCACGCTGCTGGCGGCCGCGTTCCGGTTGTGTCTGCCGACCGCGCGGGTCGGGCTGCTCGCGGTGCGTAGCAAGCCCTTCGATGTGGCCGCGCTGAGCCTGTTCGGCTCCGCGATCGTCATGCTCGCCGCCACCATCAGCACCGTCGGCGTCGGCTGACCCCTTGATCTCTCGCCCGCACGAAAGATCAAGGGCGGCAACAAAATTCACCTGGGGTAGCGCTCGCTGAAGATATTGCGGGCACGGTCGCGCCGCCCGGGATGCGGTGGCGTCGCATCGGAATAGCCGATCGTCACCAGCACCGCGATGGCCAGATCGGGCCGATCGTCGATGCCGATGGCCTTCTTCACCAGGTCCGGATCCCAGCCGTTCATCGGCGCCGAGGCCAGACCGAGGCTGGTGGCGGCCAGCATGACGTAGGTGGCCGCGATCATCGCGTTCTTCACCGAATTCTCCCGCAGCAGTCCGCGTTCCCGCAGTTCGTGGAACTCGGCGCGGGATTCGAACATCGCGGTGAACTCCGGGTTCCAGGCGCCGCGGCGACCCGCCAGCTCGGCGATATCGGTGTTGGGCGCTTCCCAGGCCGCCGTCTCGGCGACGAAGATCAGCACCACCGGTGCCTCCGCGGGCTGCGGCTGGCCGTGCGCGGCGGCCGACAGTTCCCGCCTGCCGGACTCGCCGGTCACCACGACGATCGAACGGTCCTGCATGTTCCAGGCGGTGGGGGCCTGCACCGCCAGGTCCAGCAGTTCGTCGAGCAGTTCGGTCGGCACCGGATCCGGGCGGTAGTGGCGCACGGTGCGACGGGCTCGGATCGCGGCGGGGACGGAAAGTATCTGTGTGTTCATGCATCTCACTATTGGAGAGCCACTCTCTTTTTGGAAGTAGGCACCAATTAGTGCGTTACGATCGGATCGTGCCCACGTACTTGGAAGACTCCGGACTCCCCGCCGATGTGTACTCGGCCAAATGCCCCACCCGCCAGGTGCTCGATCATGTGGCGGGCAAGTGGACCGTGCTGATCGTGGACGCGCTCGCCGACGGCACCATGCGCTACACCGACCTGCGCCGACGCATCGACGGCATCTCGCAGAAGATGTTGACGCAGACGCTGCGTCAGCTCGAACACGACGGATTCGTCTCGCGCACCGTGCATCCCACCATCCCGCCGCGCGTCGAATACACCCTCACCGACCTCGGACACGGCCTGCGCACCCCGATCGCGGCGCTGCGCGACTGGATCGAGACGAATATCAATCGGGTCGAAGCGGCGCGGCGTGCCGCAGCCGGCTGAGTATTGTCGAAATGCCCACGCGGACTGTGAGTTCCGGTCGGAGTTGGATCCGGGACCGCGATCCGGGTGTTCGCGTGAGTCCCGGCCCGCGCCGGGACCACCGCTGGGATGGGCTGATCAACCGGCGTGTGCGGTGACCGCCCGGCTGCCATGGGAGCCGTACAGTTCCCGCGCCGCGGCGGGCGTGATGGTCTCCGGGGTGGCGGGCGACTCACCCTTGATGTGCTGCTCCAGAATCTGTCCGGCCATCGGCGCGATGAACGGCGCCGCGAGAATCAGCCCCGCCTTGTCGAACCGGGTGAAGCCCCACACCAGGATCTTGGCGGGCAGCTTGATCGCGAGATCCACGATGCCGGGCCGGTCGAAGCGTCCGAGCTTGCGCATCCACTTCGGCAGCAGGGCTACCGACGCCAGCGAAAGCATTCGGCTGCCAACGTAATACGACAGGCCCGCGCCATTGCTCCGTGGGGTCCACAGCAGATGGTGCATGCCCTCCTCGGCCCGTTCGGAGGTGCACAGCCGCGGCCGGACCTCGGCGAAGTACGCGCGCACGGCGTCGCGGGAGCGCGGCACATCCTCGGGCTTACAGGTCTGCAACTCGGCCGCGATCGCGCACTCGGCCCAGTAGCGGGTCTCCTCCTTCGGGCTGAGTGGCCCGGGGCCGAAGACTTCGTAGGCCTTCAGCACCGAATGCCAGCCGGTGATGTGGATCCACAGCTGGGTCTCCGGGCTGTTCGCGCTGTAGCGCCTGCCGCTGATCGGTTCGATGCCGGTCATCGGGGCGTGCACCCGCATCAGATGCTCGGCGGCCTGGATCGCGGTGCGGCCGTCGGCGATCGCGGCGAGCAGGAAGTAGGAGAAGGTGTGGTCGAGCCGGGCGCGCGGATCGGAGTAGATCCCGCGCGAATCCGCCACCGCGGCGGTCAGGAACGGGTCGAAGTGTTCGAGCACCACCGCGCGCTGGAAACCGATCACCGCGGACGGCGCGGTCCAGATCTTCCAGCTCGGGGAATCCGGGCCGAAGAAGCCGTAGTCGTCCCGGCGCAGCGTGGTCGGATCGAAGGTCATCACATGCTCCTGTGCAGGTGTACGGGGCCGGTCGGCGCACGATCGACAGTGGCACCCGTCGGCGGTGAATACAACGCAACCGTAGCAATTGGTGATGATCAATACAACGGCTGCGTAGGATTTGCGATGGACGGATTCGGTATCCGCGGCCGCGGCTGTCAGGATGGACCGATGGAGGTGAGACGGCCGTGACCACATCGCGCACCCCGCCGGACCGGCCGCGACGGCGTTATGCGCCGCGTCTGCCGCCGCAGGAGCGCCGGGAACAGCTGCTCGACGCCGCCTATACCGTGCTGGGTCGAGTGGAATTGCACGAGCTGAGCATGGAGGCGGTCGCGCAGGAAGCGGGTGTCGGCAAGCCGGTGCTCTACACCGTCTTCAAGACTCGCGCCGAATTGGTTGCGGCACTGCTGGATCGGGAGCAGCAGCGGGGGCTGGAACAGGTCGCTGAAACGCTACCGACCGATCTGATGGGCGCCGACCCGGTGGTTGCGGCATCGGCGACGATCGAGGCATTCGTCGGTGTGGCGCTGGAGAATCCGACCCGCTGGCGGCTCATCCTCGCCGCCCCGGATCGCGCCCCCGGCGAATACCGTGAGGCGCTGGGTAATTCGCGCGCCAGTATCTTCGATCAGGCCGAGGCGCTGGTGCGGATGGGTATCGCGGTACAGCCGCGGTGGGCCGGAATGGATTCCGCGCTGCTGACCAACTCACTGCTGACCATCGCCGAAATGCTGGGCAGGCTCGCGATCAACGAACCCGGGGAATACCCGCGCGAACGCATCGAAGGGTTCGTCAGCACCGTGGTGCAGCTGCTGGTCGGTCCGTCGGCCGGGTAGGGACGCGAGCGGCCGTCGAACGGTTGTCGCTCAGCGATGTTCGCGGGCCAGCCGCATGGTTTCGATCAGCAGTTTGGACACCGCCGCCGCCTCGGTCAGGAACCCGTCGTGCCCGTCCCTGGAGTGCACGACCTCCAGCCTCTCGCACCCCGGCAGCCCGTCGGCGAGCTCCTGCTGCGTGCGCAACGGGTACAGCCGGTCGGAGTCCACGCCGCCCACCACGCACGGCACCGTGGTGGCGGCCAGCGCCGCCGCGACACCGCCGCGACCGCGACCGATATCGTGCCGGTTCATCGCCTCGGTGAGTAGCACGTAGGTGGCCGGATCGAAACGGCCGCAAAGCTTTTCGGCCTGGTGGTCCAGGTAGCTCTGGACCGCGTAGCGGCCGCCTCGCCACGGATCCTCCTCGCCCTGCGCGTGGTTCTCGAAGCGGTGGTCCAGTTCGGCCTCGGTGCGGTAGGTCAGGTGCGCGATGCGCCGCGCGATGCCCATGCCCGCCATGGGGGCACGGTCGGTGTCGTGGTAATTGCCGCCCTGCCAGTCCGGATCGGACTGGATAGCGGCGATCTGGGTGGTCTGGGTGCCGATCTGGTCGGCGGTGGCGCGCGCACCGACCGCGAGCACCAGCGCCGCCGCGACCCGCTCCGGGGCGCCGACCATCCACTCCAGCACCCGCATACCGCCCATCGACCCGCCGACCACCGCGGCCAGCCGGTCGATGCCGAGCAACCGCATCAAAGCGATCTCCGCGGTCACCTGATCGCGGATGGAGATCTCCGGGAACCTCGGGCCCCACGGCTTGCCGTCCGGCGCCAGCGACGACGGCCCGGTGCTGCCCTTACAGCCGCCGAGCACATTGGTCGCGATCACACACCACTCGTCGGTATCCACCGGCGCACCGGGGCCGACCATGCCGTCCCACCAGCCGGGCAGCGGGTGGATGTCGTCGGGCTCCCCGACCACGTGCGAGTCACCGGTCAGCGCGTGCTCGACCAGCACCACATTGTCCAACGTGGGGGAGAGCTCGCCCCAGCGCTGCACCGCGAGGTGCGCGTCGGGGACGACCGCGCCATTCTCCAGCAGCACATCCCCGATCGCGATCATGCCCAGCCGCCCGTCCGGCGGTGGCAGTAATGCCACCCCGGTCGCTGGGCGGGCGGTGCTCCGCTCGGTGCTCACGGTCACGTCGTCGCCGCCGCGAAACCGGCCCGCAGATCGGCCAGAATGTCGTCGATTCCCTCGATGCCGACGGCCAGCCTGATCAGCCCCGGCGTGACCCCGGAGGCCGCCTGCTCCTCGGGTGTCAGCTGTGAGTGCGTCGTCGACGCCGGGTGGATCACGAGAGAACGCACATCCCCGATGTTAGCGACATGGCTGTGCAGGGCTAACGCGTCCACGAACTTCTTGCCCGCATCGACGCCGCCGCGCAGTTCGAACGCGACGATCGCGCCCGCGCCCTTCGGCGCCAGCTCCTTGGCGCGCTCGTACCATGGCGACGTGGGCAGTCCCGCGTAGAAGACCGCCTCGACATCCGGGTGGTTCGCGAGGAACTCGGCCACCGCCTCGGCGTTGGAGACATGCCGCTCCAGCCGCAGGCTCAGCGTCTCGATGCCCTGCGCGATCAGGAACGCGTTGAACGGCGAGACCGCGGCGCCCAGATCGCGCAGCAACTGCACCCGGGCCTTCAGGGCGTAGGCGGGCGCGCCGAGATCGGCGAAGACGGCGCCGTGGTAGCTCGGGTCCGGGGTGGTGAAGCCGGGGAAGCGGGATTCGCCGTTCGCGTCGCGCACCGTCCAGTCGAAGCTGCCGCCGTCCACGATCACGCCCGCGACCGCGGCGCCGTGCCCGCCCAGGTACTTGGTCGCCGAGTGCACGACGATATCGGCGCCGTGCGCCAGCGGCTGAATCAGATACGGGGTGGCGACGGTGTTGTCCACGATCAGCGGCAGCCCGGCCGCGTGCGCGACCTCGGCGATGCCGCGGATATCGAAGACGGCGCTGCTCGGATTGGCGATGGTCTCGCCGTAGAAGGCCTTGGTATTCGGCTGGATCGCGGCGCGCCACTGCTCCGGATCGCCCGGGTCCTCGACGAAGGAGACCTCGATGCCCAGCTTGGGCAACGAGTAGTGGAAGAGGTTGTAGGTGCCGCCGTAGAGGTGCGGGCTGGAGACGATGTGGTCGCCCGCCGCGGCCAGGTTGAGGATCGCGTAGGTTTCCGCGGCCTGCCCGGAGGCCAGCAGCAGCGCCGCCACACCGCCTTCCAGGGCGGCGATGCGCTGTTCCACCACGTCCTGGGTGGGGTTCATGATCCGGGTATAGATATTGCCCGGCTCGGCCAGCCCGAACAGCGCCGCGGCGTGATCGGTGTCGCGGAACGCGTACGAGGTGGTCTGGTAGATGGGCAGGGCCCTGGCGCCGGTGCTCTGATCCGGGGACTGGCCCGCGTGCACCTGCTTGGTCTCGAAAGACCAGGTGGCCGGATCGATCTCGGACGCGATGGGGTCACTCATGTCGTGCTCCAAAAGGGGGTTGTTCGCCGGACAGACTGTCTTATCTGGATGCGGGCGACGGACAACAAGACATTTCGGGATCCTCCTGAACAGCGCGCTTGCTCTCGGCCTTCGAGAGCCCGGTCATCACCCGGAGCACCCCACCGCAGCTGGAGGGTTGCCGACCAGCGAGCCGGGGCTTGGCGCTGGCACTCATGACCTGACGACATGGTAGCTGGAGCTAGGCCGACGCCCGAAATTTCGTTGGCAATGTCACGTGGACTCGGTGCGCAGCGGTGTGTCGCAGATGCGGCGGAGCTCGGTGAACGCGGTGAGTACCGCCGTGCGTGCGGCGCGCGCCGCGGTCCGGGGGTCGCTGTTGACGATCACTTCCTCCGAGTCCGCCATCGCGACATGACACAGCATCTGCCAGGTCGCTACCACCAGCCGGACCGGGAGGGCATCGGGTGTGTTGCCGGTGCGTTCGGCGAGGGCGGAGCTGATCGCGGCGGTCTTGGACTCGCCGTATTCGAGGGCGCGGGCGTTGACCGCCGGGCTGCTGCGGACGATCCGCTGCATCTGCTGGAACTGATGGAACGAGATGGTGTCGTGGCCGCTGGCGGCCAGGTCGATCATGTAAAGGAAGGCATTGCACAGCGCGTGCAGATCGTTTTCGACGCCGGACTGCTCCCGCAGCGCCTCGGCGACCGCCCTGCCGAAGTCCTCGGTCGGCCCGAGGACGATGTCTTCTTTGGTCTCGAAGTATCGGTTCACCGTGCGTGGCGAGACGTCGGCGGTATTGGCGATCTGCTCGACGGTCGTCGCCTCGAAGCCCTGTGTATCGCACAGGTCCAGCGCCACCTCGATGATCCGCGCGCGGGTCTGCTGCTTCTTGCGCTCGCGCAGGCCCGTGGGCTGGTCGGCGCGCCCGCCAGTGGCCGGGCAGGTCACGAGGGTGTCGGCTCCGGCTTCCGCGTCGATCGGCGTCGATGAGTCGAGCATCTTCACACTCTATCGCAACCTGCTGTTTTCATGTCCCTAACCGACAAATGTCTGAGTGCGACATTTTTCTCTTGACGCCAATTGTCTGAGAGTGACAGGATTGGCCCACTTGATCCGAAAGCCCAGTACTTCGAATGAGGAGACCGATATGACCGACACCGCTGTAGCGGTCGACGCACTGGAGAAACCGGGCGGCTCGTCCCGCTGGCTGGCCCTGGCCGTAATCGCGTCGGCCCAGCTCATGGTGGTTCTGGATGCCACCATCGTGACCATCGCGCTGCCCTTCGCACAACGTGATCTCGCTATCAGCGAGGGCAATACGCAATGGGTGCTCACCGCCTACACGCTGATCTTCGGCGGATTGCTGCTCCTCGGCGGCCGCATGGCGGACTACCTGGGCCGTCGCCGCATCTTCATGATCGGCCTGATCGGCTTCGCCGCGGCCTCCGCGCTGGCCGGTCTCGCGCAGAACGGGGCCCAGCTGTTCGCGGGCCGCGGCCTGCAGGGCGCCTTCGCCGCACTGCTCGCACCCGCCGCGCTGTCGCTGCTCTCGGTCACCTTCACCGAGGCGCGTGAACGGGCCACGGCCTTCTCCGTCTTCGCGGGCATCTCGGCCGGTGGCGCCGCGATCGGCCTGATCGCGGGCGGTGCGCTCACCGAATACGCCTCGTGGCGCTGGACACTGCTGGTGAACACCCCGATCGCGATCCTCGCGCTGGTCGGCGCACTGGCCTTCGTGATCAGGGATGTGCCCGCCCCACGCACCGGCGGCTACGACGTACCCGGCGCGGTCACCGTGACCCTCGGCTTGGTCTCCATCGTGTACGGCTTCAGCCGCGCCGCCGAGCACGGCTGGACCTCCGGCAGCACCCTCGGGCTGCTCGCCGCCGGTGTCGCGCTGCTCGCCGTATTCGTCGTCATCGAGCAGCGCTCGACGAATCCGTTGTTGCCGCTGCGCATTCCGGGTGAGATCAATCGGGGTGGCGCGCTGCTCGCGGCACTGCTGATCCCGATCGCGATGTTCGCCATGTTCTTGTTCCTCAGCTTCTACTTCCAGAACACGCTGGGCTACACGCCACTGAAGGCGGGCGTCGCCTTCCTGCCCTTCCCGGCGGGTATCGCGATCTCCGCTGGTGTCACCAGCGCGCTGCTGCCCAAGCTCGGCCCGCGCCCGCTGATGGTGGCGGGCGCCGCGCTCGGCGTACTCGGCCTGGTCTGGCTGGCTCAGCTCAGCTACGGCGACAGCTACGCCGTCAGCGTGCTGCCCGCCCAGGTGCTGATCGCGCTCGGCATGGGCCCGCTGTTCGTCGGCATGCAGGCCGTGGCATTGCACCAGGTCGAGGAGGAGGACTCCGGTGTGGCCAGTGCGCTGCTGAATGCGGCCCAGCAGGTCGGCGGCGCGGTCGGCACCGCCCTGTTGACCACCATTTCGGTGCAGGTCGCCAAGGATTACGTGCTGAACAACCCGACCGTCGACAACCTCGCGGCCAAGGCCGCCATCCATAGCTACGATGTGGCCTTCTACGTCGGCGCGGGCTTCTTCCTGGCCGCCATTCCGGTCATCGCGCTGATGATCCGGGACAAGCCGGCGAATCTGATCGAGGGATCCGAAGAGGGCGCCAGGGTTCCGCTGGCGGTCTGAGTCCGGGACACGGGGTCCGCGCGCCGCATCCGTTCGGGTGTGGCGCGCGGACCGGGATCCGGGTGCGGCGCCCTCGCGCGAGTGTCCGGGATCACTCGAGCCCTACTTGTGGGTAACAACTTCCGCGTCGGCGCGGGTACGCTGCGAGGTTTTCGCACAGGGGCCCCTCCCCCCGCGGTGAGATCTCGACCAGCAGTACGCTTGTCTTGTTTGCACCACACGTCCCGCCGACAACGCGGGACATATACGTTGTCTGTTGGAACAGCTGGGGTCCGCTCACAAGCGTGTTCGCCTGGCCGTGCAATAAGGGCACCATCCTAGGAGGACACGAAGATCCATGTCCAAGATCAAGGTTGAAGGCACCGTCGTAGAACTCGACGGCGACGAGATGACCCGGATCATCTGGCAGTTCATCAAGGACAAGCTGATCCACCCGTATCTCGACGTGAACCTCGAGTACTACGACCTCGGGATCGAGTGCCGGGACAAAACAGACGACCAGGTCACCATCGACGCGGCGAACGCAATCAAACAGCACGGCGTCGGTGTCAAATGCGCCACCATCACCCCGGATGAGGCCCGGGTCGAGGAATTCGGCCTGAAGAAGATGTGGCGCTCGCCCAACGGCACCATCCGCAACATTCTCGGCGGCACCATTTTCCGTGCGCCGATCATCATCTCGAATGTGCCGCGTCTGGTCCCCGGTTGGACCAAGCCGATCATCATCGGCCGCCACGCGTTCGGTGACCAGTACCGCGCCACCGACTTCAAGGTGTTCCAGGGCGGCACCGTCACCCTCACCTTCACCCCGGAGGACGGCAGCGAGCCGATCGTCCACGAGGTCGTGAAGATGCCCGAGGACGGCGGCGTCGTGATGGGCATGTACAACTTCCGCAAGTCCATCGAGGATTTCGCGCGCGCGTCGTTCAACTACGGCCTCGCCCAGAACTACCCGGTGTACATGTCGACGAAGAACACCATCCTGAAGGCCTACGACGGCATGTTCAAGGACACCTTCCAGGAAGTCTTCGACGCCGAGTTCAAGACCCAGTTCGACGCCGCGGGCCTCACCTACGAGCACCGGCTGATCGACGATATGGTCGCCTCCTCCATGAAGTGGGAGGGCGGCTACGTCTGGGCCTGCAAGAACTACGACGGCGACGTTCAGTCCGACACCGTGGCGCAGGGCTTCGGCTCGCTGGGCCTGATGACCTCCGTGCTGCTGACCCCGGACGGCCGTACCTGCGAGGCCGAGGCCGCGCACGGCACCGTCACCCGGCACTACCGCCAGCACCAGCAGGGCAAGCCGACCTCGACCAACCCGATCGCGTCGATCTTCGCCTGGACCCGCGGCCTCGAGCACCGCGGCAAGCTGGACAACACCCCCGAGGTGATCGGCTTCGCGCAGACACTCGAGGATGTCGTCATCAAGACCGTCGAGGGCGGCCAGATGACCAAGGACCTCGCGCTGCTCGTCGGCGGTGATCAGGGGTATCTGACTACCGAGGAGTTCCTCGGCGCGCTCGACGCGAACCTCGCCCGCGCCCTTCGCTGAGCGCGCGCTTCCCCGCCTCTCCGCGTTCTGCCGGTCGTGAGTGTCACCACAGTGGCGTCACGGACCGGCGGGAGAGTGCGGGGCCGGCTGCCCGGCGAGTAACCCATGTTCTCGCGGGATGAGCAGCCGGTTCGGCAATTCTTGCGGTACGAGGTTCCGCTGGCGGAAGCCGGCGCCGGATCCGACCACGGGCACCCGCCCACCGACACGGTGGAACGGGTGCCCGAACTGTTTCACCCGATCGAGGGTGTGCCCGCGGCCGCCGGTACTTCTCGCAATCCGGAAACGGCACGGGTGAAGCTGTCCGCGCCATTGCCCAGTTCGACCTGCCTGTCGAACAGTCGCTGTAGCGGGTCGAGCAGATCCGTCGCCACCCCCTGGTTCCGGCTCGCCTTCCGGATATTGATCAGTCCGGCCTGGTTGACCGCCAGATCGGAGAAGTTGACCGGGAACTCCCCGGAATCGATCTCCGCGGCCAGCGTGGGCAGCAGTTCGAGCACCGAGCGCAGCCAGGGACCGAGGAAGTCCGCGGTGAACTCGCCCGCGGCGAACCTCTCCGTGCCCACCATCGCCACCGCCTGGAAGAACCCGCCGAACAGGCCGTACATACCCGCCAGCACGGCCATATCGTGCAGGCCCGCGAGCCCGGCGTCCGCGCCGAGGTACTTCGCCGTGCCCAGTTCCGCGATGGTGTCGCCGTGTTCGGCCTGTGCCTCCGGTGCGCCGCTGTACATGAGCAGGGTGTCCGGGGTCGCGAGGGTCTGTGGCACCCCGAGGATGCCGCCGTCGAGGAAGTGGCCGCCGTGGTCGGCGACCCAGGTCGCGAGATCGCGGGCCTCGTCGGGGCGGCCGGTGGAGACATTGAGGACGGTGCGTCCGTCGAGTGGGCTGGTACGGTCGGCCAACAGCGCGGCGGCGGCGCCGGTGTCGTTGACCGCGACGACGATCAGTCGTCCGGCGTCGACCGCCGCCGCCAGCGTCCCGGCGCGGTGTGCACCGGCGGCGTCCAGTTGAATCGCCTTGCCGGGGGAGCGATTCCACACCGTGGTCGGATGACCGTTGCGCAGGAAGATCTCGGCGATGGCCGCGCCCATGCGCCCGAGTCCGAGCACGGTCACCGGTGTTCTGCTGTCGTTCATGATTCCTCCGTCGAAATCCGAGTCCGGGTGTTGCGGGCGCCCGGGGACCAGTCTTCGCGCCGCGGCGCGTCGGATGTGAGTGGCAGGACTGCCCATAACCGAACGATTACTGCCATAGAATGGTGGGCATGTCCGGACTCACCGTCGCCATGGCCGTGGCTCCCGGCGCGCTGCACCCGTGGGATCTCTACGAATTGGGTGTGGTCGCGTCGATTTTCGGCGCACCGCAGCTCGATCTGGCCGACCCCTGGTACGAGCTGCGCGTATGTTCGGTCGCGGCGCGATCAGAGGTGCAGCCCATCGGTTTCGGCGCCTTTCTACGCGCCGAGCACGGCCTGACCGAGCTGCTGGCCGCCGACACCGTGATCGTGCCCTCGGTCGCGCACGACTGCGTCACCGGCGAACGCGAACTACCGCCCGAGCTGCTGGAGGCATTGACCGAGGCGCATCGCCGCGGCGCGCGCATGGTCGCGCTGTGCGATGGCACCTTCGCGCTGGCCGCCGCGGGCATCCTGGACGGCCGCCGGGTCACCGCGCACTGGGGGCACGCCGCGGTGCTCGCCGAACGCTATCCCGGCATCGAGGTCGACGACTCGGTGCTCTACGTCGACGACGGCGATGTGCTCACCAGCGCGGGTATGACCGCGGCGCTCGACCTGTGCCTGCACCTGGTGCGCCGCGACCTCGGCCCGGCCGTCGCCAACGCGCTGGCCCGCCGCATGGTGATCCCGCCGCATCGCTCGGGTGGGCAGGCGCAGTACATCGATCGGGCGGTGCCCGCGCGCACCGCGGACGATCTCGGTCCGGTGCTGGAATGGGCGATCGCCAACCTGGATCAGCCGCTCACCGTCGATGCGCTGGCGGCCCGCGCCAATATGAGTCCGCGCACGCTGCACCGGCGGCTGCATCAGAGCACGGGCGCCACCCCCATGCAGTGGTTGCTCGGGCAGCGTCTGGCCCATGCTCAATCTCTGCTGGAATCCACGGATTTCGGCATCGAACGGATCAGCCGCATGTCCGGGCTCGGCACCGCGACCAATCTGCGCAGGCATTTCGCCAGTGTCGTCGGGGTGTCACCGGCCGAATACCGCCGCACCTTCCAGCGCGCCGAACCGCATCCGGTCTGAGCCGACCCTGCCCGAATTGCGGGGATTACCGTTCTGACCTGCGTAACTTCCACGCGTGATGGTGGCCGAACTCACGCCGCCCCGGGGAGAGAATTCGGCTATCGGCCGGTTACATGAATACGTGACCGGACCCGTTGCCACCAAGCCCACCATACCCGTCGAGGCCGAGCGGACGAACTGGCACATTCCGGCGATGCTCGCGCTCGCACTCGGCGGATTCGGCATCGGCACAACCGAATTCGTCACCATGGGGTTGCTACCGGATATCGCCGAGGCCATGGGTGTCTCCGAACCGACGGCGGGTCATGCCGTTTCCGCCTACGCGCTCGGCGTCGTGATCGGCGCGCCGGTGATCGCGGCCCTCTGCGCGCGGGTCCCCCGCAAGCGTCTGCTTGTTCTGCTGATGGTGGCATTCACCGTGGGCAACGCGGCAACCGTGCTCGCGCCGAGCTTCGCGACCCTGGTGCTCGCGCGGTTTGTCTCCGGCCTACCGCACGGCGCCTACTTCGGTGTCGCCTCGCTCGCCGCCGCCACCCTCGCCCCGGTCGGTCAGCGCGCCAAAGCGGTTGCTGCGGTTATGCTGGGACTGAGCGCCGCCAATGTTGTCGGCGTTCCCGGCGCCACCTGGCTAGGTCAGCATCTCGGCTGGCGGGACGCCTATGTGGTCGTCGCGCTGATCGGCCTGGCTACCGTCGCCGCCCTATTGCGGGTCCTCCCGGAACTCACCGGCATCAAAACCACCAATCCGATCACCGAGCTCGGTGCGTTGCGCCGCTCGCAGGTGCTGCTCACCCTGGCGGTCGGCGCCGTGGGCTTCGGCGGCATGTTCGCCGTCTACACCTACATCACCACCACGCTGACCGATGTCGCGGGCATGTCCCTGGGCCTGGTCCCGGTGGTGCTGATGCTCTTCGGCCTCGGCATGGTGGCCGGAAATATTCTCGGCGGCGTACTCGCCGACCGCGGCGTGGATCACGCCATCTTCGTCGCGATGATCGCCATGGTCGTCATCCTGGTCGGATTCATCGCCGCCGCGCACAATCCGTACACCGCCGCCGTCGGCGCCTTCCTGATCGGCGCCTCCGGGGCCGCGCTGGCCCCAGCTCTCCAGACCCGCCTGATGGATGTCGCCGCCGACGCCCAAACCCTCGCCGCCGCCCTCAATCACGCCGCCCTCAATATCGCCAATGCCGCGGGCGCCTGGCTCGGCGGCCTGGTCATCGCCGCGGGCCTCGGCTACACGGCCCCGGCCGCCGTCGGTGCGGGCCTGGCGGTGCTCGGTGTGCTGTTGTTCACCGTGACGGTGTGGACCGCCCGCCGCACCACCCACTGACCGGGCTGTACGCGCATTCGACGTGCTTGCGAGACAGGCGGTTACCGGCGCGGCTGCCCGACCTGACCGAAGCAACCCAGTTCGCGGATCGACGCCGCGCCGACCGGCGGCACCGGAACAGGTCCCCGCCTCGTCAGCGGTATTCGGCGAGCCGGGGACGGATGCCGATGAGGACGAGCAGCGCTATGGCTGTCGCACCGCCGTAGGGGAGCCAGCCGGTCCAGCCGCGCAGTGCGCCGCTGCCGTCGGCGACGGCCGAGTCGAAGGCCCGCTGGTTGATGTCGATCAGCGTCACCAGTGATCGGTCGTACTCAGCGCCGAGCCTGCCGCGCAGCGAGCGAGCCGTTCGTGTCGATCGGTTGGACGAACGGTGTGAGCTGCGCCGGCCGGTCGCCTGGTTCGGTGCGGCCGCGGCTGTCACCGCGGAACGAGACACCGGTGCGAGACCGCAGAGGTCGCAGTACCCGTCCTGAATACTGCCGCCGCAATCCGGTTGCGAGCAGTGTGTGATCGTGACCCGTTCCGTGTGCTGCCGCCACGCCGCCGATACCACTGGCAGACAACGACACCCCCTGTTCCAGCATCGGGCGAAATGTGACACCCGCCCCGTAGACCAATGCTGCCAGAGGCAGCCGCAAAGAGGTCGTAAGTTTTCCGGGCGCCGCGGGTCGGCTGCCGTCCGGAGCGCAGCGGCGCGCTACTCGAACATACAGTTATGTATGTAAGTGTAGAATCGCCGGAATGACCAGGACCGACGTCACCAAGCCGCGGCGCCGCACCCAGGAGCAGCGCAGTAGCGAGATGCGTACGCGGTTGCTGGACGCGACCATCGACTGCCTGGTCGAGTACGGGTACGCGGGAACGACGACCCCGCGGGTCGCCGAGCGCGCGGGCGTCACCAGGGGCGCGCAGGTACACCACTTCGGATCCAAGACCGACCTCGTGGTGGCGGCCATCAGCCATCTCGCGCAGCGGCGCGCGGAGACCGCGATGCGGGAGATGGACCGGGTGGTGGTCGGCGACGATCCGGTCGGCGCGGCGCTGGAATTTCTCTGGGAACTACACCAGGGCCCGCTGTTCATCGCGACCGCCGAGCTGTGGGTGGCGGGCCGCACCGATCCGGTGCTGGCCTCGGCGATGGAGAAGGTCGAACCGTTCGTGAACAACGCGGTGCTGATGGCGGTGGCCCGTTTCGTCCCGGATGAGATGCGCCGCAAGGAAGCTCGCGATTTCATCTACACCGCGATGGACGCACTACGCGGCATCCTCGTCTCGAACTTCATCGATACCGACACCGAGCGCGCCCACCGCCGCTGGCGTCGCGCCTGCGTCCACCTCCGCGAGATGGCCACCGCCACCCTGGCCCAAGCAAAGCCGACCGACTAGCGCTCACAGGCCATTTCGACGCCTCACAGAGGCTATTGCCTCTGTGAGGTGACGAATCCCTCTGTGGCGTCAGCGCTGCCACGGCAGCGGGTGCTCGCCGAATATCGTCGGCTCGATTTCGTTGTCGCTGCGGCGCAGGTAGTGCTTGGTGATCGCGCGTGTTGTTGACGGGTGTCGCGGCAAACCTACGCGATGGAGCGGCTCGCGGGCTCGACCGGATTTTCTGCCGGTGTTCGCTGGCTGTACATACACATCCAGCTGTATGTGCACGCATAGACGCAATTACCTGGCTACTTCGCTCCAATTCGGGGTCTGCCACTACGTGTCTTGCGCAGTTACATACATATCTGTATGTTTGTTTGCAGTTCGGTCCGCATGGATCGCCACGGTCGTCCGCCCTCGGGTGCGGACGGCCCCACACTGAGGGAGTTCGATGACGAACAGGGTCTATGTCGTCGGCGTCGGCATGACGAAGTTCGAGAAGCCGGGGCGACGCAAGAACGAGGACGGCACCGACTGGGACTACCCGGATATGGCTCGGGAATCGGGCACCAAAGCGCTCGCCGACGCGGGTATCGACTATCGCGAGATCGAGCAGGCCTATGTCGGCTATGTCTACGGTGAGTCCACCTCCGGGCAGCGCGCGGTCTACGAACTGGGTATGACCGGCATTCCGGTGGTCAATGTCAACAACAACTGTTCGACCGGCTCCACCGCGCTCTACCTTGCGGCGCAGGCGATTCGGGGTGGCCTGGCCGATTGCACGCTGGCACTGGGCTTCGAGAAGATGCAGCCCGGCTCGCTCGGGTCCACCTGGGACGATCGCGAGCAGCCGATGGCCAAGCACATCATGGCGTTGGCCGAGATCTCCGAGGTGCTGTTCCCGGTCGCGCCGTGGATGTTCGGCGCGGCGGGACGCGAGCATATGAAGCAATACGGCACCACCGCGGAGCATTTCGCCAAAATCGGCTACAAGAACCACAAGCATTCGGTGAACAACCCGTACTCCCAGTTCCAGGACGAGTACTCGCTCGACGACATCCTGGGCTCCCGGATGATCTACGACCCGCTCACCAAATTGCAGTGTTCGCCGACCTCCGACGGTTCCGGCGCGGTCATCCTGGCCGGTGAGGACTTCGTGAACTCCCACGATCTGGCGGGGCAGGCCGTGGAGATCGTCGGGCAGGCCATGACCACCGACTTCCGGTCCACCTTCGACAACACGGCCAAGAACCTGATCGGCTACGACATGAATGTCCATGCCGCACGGAAGGTTTACCAGCAGTCCGGGCTCGGCGCCGACGATTTCCAGGTCATCGAGTTGCACGACTGCTTCTCCGCAAACGAACTGCTGCTCTACGAGGCGCTCGGTCTCTGCGGCGCGGGCGAAGCCGGACAGCTGATCGACGACAACCAGACCACCTACGGCGGCAAGTGGGTGGTGAACCCCTCGGGCGGACTGATCTCCAAGGGGCACCCACTGGGCGCGACCGGCCTGGCGCAGTGCTCCGAGCTCACCTGGCAGCTGCGCGGCACCGCCGACAAGCGTCAGGTCCCGAATGTGACCGCGGCCCTGCAACACAACATCGGCCTCGGCGGCGCCGCGGTCGTCACCGCCTACCAGCGCGCGGACCGCTGAGCGCATCCACCGTCGCCCTGGTGAAAGCCGGGGTCCAGCAAAGACATTCACTACACGGGAGTAGTCATGGGACATATCGAAGCCACCAAGGACGTCAACGCCACCCCCGAGGCCCTCTGGGCGGTCGTCGCCGACCCGCAGACCTGGGACAAGTGGTTCACCATCCACGAGCGCTTCATGGAGGAGCCGCCCGCCGTGCTGGCCGAAGGCGCCAAGCTGGTCGCCAAGATCGTCATGCTCGGTATGGCGAATAAGCTCGAGTGGACCGTGGTTTCGGTGGACGCGCCCAGCACACTGACCCTCGGCGGCACCGGAATGGCCGGGGTGAAGACCGAATTCACCTTCGATATCCGGCCGAAGGGCGACGGCGGCAGCAGCATCGTGGTCTCCGGTGATTTCGAGGGCGCGCTGATCAAGGGCGCACTCGGCAAGGCGGTCGAAAAGGACGGGCTTAAGCAGCTGGACAAATCGCTCGAGCAGCTCGACGCGCTGGCCTCGGCCTGATCGCCGAGCGAAGGAGCGCGCGATGACCGAAACTGCCGCCCGCCCGGTGGAATTCGACGACACGGGCCTGGAGATCTGGTGTGACGACGAGAGTTTCGACGTCACGCGGGAGCGGATCGCCGAATACGCAGCGGCCACCAACGACCCGATCCCCATGCACCTGGCGGGCGATATCGCCTCGCCGGTCTTCGCGATCGTCCCCGTCTTCGAGGCGATGATGATGCCGGTGATCGATGTCGCGCCGATGGATATCTTCGGCCGGGTCGTACACGGCGAGCAGGACTTCCACTTCCACCGCGCCATCGAGCCGGGGGACAAGCTGGTGTCGCGAGCCAAGGCGGTCGGCTACACCAGCCGGTCCAATGGCAGCACCATCACCATCCTCATCGAATGCCGCACGGACGCGGGCGAACTCGTCAACCAGCAGTATCTGACCGCCTTCTTCCGCGGCATCGACGCGGGCAAGTCGGTTGGCGCGTCCGCGCCCGCGCACAAGTTCGACGAGAGCCTGCGCGGGCGGGATCCGGTGGCGGTGGTGGCGCAGCACGTGGATCTCGATCAGACCTACCGTTATTCGCCCGCCTCCGGCGATCCGGTCCCGCTGCACCTGGACGAGCAGGTGGCCAAGGACGCGGGGCTACCCGGCATCATCGCGCACGGGCTGTGCACCATGGCGTTCGCCTCGTGGGCGGTGCTGACCGAGGTGGCGGGCTCGGATGTCGTGCGACTCAGGCGATTCGCGGTGCGTTTCGCCAAGATGGTCTTCCCCGGCGACGATCTGGAGACCCGGATCTGGAAGGTCGGCTCCGAAAACGGCGTCACCACCTACGCGTTCGAGACCGTCCGCGGCGCGGATGTCGTGCTCAGTGACGGACTGGCCGAGGTCGCGAACTGATCGTCGCGGGCTCGCGTTCGAACGACACCCCACCGGCGTCCCGGAAACCGGGCCCGGAACATATCGACAGGCGACAACCCGACGAGGACTCGGATCGGGTCGCGCCACCACAGTCGGCCACGGGTCGCCCCGGACGGCACAGACGTAAGGAGAATTCAATGGGCGCACTGGCAGGGCGAGTCGCCATCGTCACCGGCGCGGGCCGCGGCATCGGCCGCGAGCACGCCCTCCTGTTCGCGCGGGAGGGCGCCGCGGTCGTGGTCAACGACCTCGGCGGTAGCAATGCGGGTGAGGGCGTCGATGTCGGACCGGCGCAGGAGGTGGCGAACGAGATCGTGGCGGCGGGCGGCAAGGCGGTCGCCAATACCGACGACATCGCCACCTGGGACGGCGCGAAGAACGTCGTCGAGCAGGCGGTCACCGAGTTCGGCGGCCTCGACATCGTGGTCAACAACGCGGGCATTCTGCGTGACGCCTTCCTCGCGGGTATGGACGAGGCGCAGTGGGACGCGGTGATCGCGGTACACCTCAAGGGCCACGCCGCGGTGCTGCACCACGCCGCCGCGTACTGGAAGGATCAGAGCAAAGCGGGCAACCAGCCCGATGCCGCGGTGATCAACACCGCGTCGGCCTCCGGCACCACGGTGCCCAACGCCGGACAGGGCAACTATGGCGCGGCCAAGGCCGGTATCGCCGCGCTCACCCTGGTCGCCGCGGACGAACTCGCCCGCTACGGCGTCCGGGTCAACGCCATCGCCCCGATCGCGCGGACCAGGCTCACCCTGGCCACCCCCGGCATGGGCGAGATGATGGCCGCGGAGGCCGAATACCTCGAGGAAGGCGAATTCGATGCCTTCAGCCCGGCCAATATCTCCCCATTGGTCGCATACTTGGCTTCGGATAAGTGCACGATCACCGGCAAGGTATTCGCCGTGCAGGGCGGCGCCATCTCCGAGCTGGCCGGTTGGCACGACGTGAAGACGATCGAGACCAACGGGCCCTGGCTCATCGACGACATCGCCGCCCGGCTTCCGTGAATTTCGCCGGCTTCGCCGACTGCCGTCCCGGTGCTTACCCACCCCGCCGGCTTCGCCGACTGCCGTCCCCGGTGCTCATCCACCCGCCGGCCGCGCCGGCTGCCGTACCCGTAGAGGTAGGAGAACGACGATGTTCGAATGGTCAGAGACCGATGTGATGATCCGCGATGCCGTGCGGACCTTCATCGATAAGGAGATCCGTCCGCATCTCGACGCGCTGGACAGCGGCGAGATGACGCCGTACCCGATTATCCGGAAGCTCTTCAGCGAGTTCGGGATCGACGTTATGGGCGGTGAGGCGATCGAGAAACTGCTGGCCAAGGAGAAGGCCAAGGCGGCCGCCATCGCGGCGGGTGAGCCGAAGCCGGAGAAGAAGGGGAAATCCTCCGGCGGTAGTCCGTTCGCGGGTCAGGAATCGCTGATGGCGGTGCTGATCGGCGAATTGTCCGGTGTCTGCATGGGTTTGGTCACCGCGATGGGGGTTTCTATCGGCCTCGGCGCGACCACCATCCTTTCGCGCGGCACCCTCGCGCAGAAGGAACGCTGGGTCGGCGACATCGTGACCATGAAAAAGGTCGCCGCGTGGGCGATTACCGAGCCCGACTCCGGCTCGGACGCCTTCGGCGGTATGAAGACCTACGTCAAACGCGACGGCGAGGACTACATCCTCAACGGCCAGAAGACCTTCATCACCAACGGTCCCTTCGCCGACGTGATGATCGTCTACGCCAAGCTGGACGAGGGCGACGGCGGCGATAGGCGCGAGCGCAAGGTGCTCACCTTCGTCCTCGACAGTGGCATGGAGGGCCTCACGCAGGGCAAGCCGTTCAAGAAGATGGGGTTGCACGCCTCGCCGACCGGTGAACTGTTCTTCGACAATGTCCGCCTCGGCCGTGATCGACTGCTGGGGGAGACCGAGGAGCACAAGGGCGGTGACGGCCGCGAAAGCGCGCGCTCCAGCTTCACCGCCGAACGCATCGGCGTCGGATTCATGGCGCTCGGCATCATCAACGAATGCCACCGGCTATGCCTGGAGTACGCCAAGAGCCGCAAGCTGTGGGGCCAGGAGATCGGCCGCTTCCAGCTGGTCCAGCTCAAGCTGGCCAAAATGGAGATCGCGCGGATCAACGTCCAGAATATGGTCTTCAACGTGCTGGAACGCGGTCGCGCGGGTAAGCCGCCGACCCTGGCCGAGGCCTCGGCCATCAAGTTGTACGCCTCCGAGGCGGCCACCGAGGTGGCGATGGAGGCGGTGCAGCTGTTCGGCGGCAACGGTTATATGACCGAATACCGGGTGGAACAGCTGGCCCGCGACGCCAAGTCGCTGATGATCTACGCGGGCAGCAACGAGATCCAGGTGACCCACATCGCCAAGGGCCTGCTGGCACAGTAATCGCGCCCCGCCGGGCCGTCGGTGGCTCAGACGGCGCGCAGGCGGGTGCGGCTGGCGTAGACGTGTTCTGCGATGAGGGTCGCGATGCGGTCGGGGGCTTCCAGCATGGGAACGTGGCCGACGCCCTTGACGAGGATGCGGTCGGCGGTGTCGGGGAGTTCGCGCAGGTAGCGCCGGGCGTAGACGCGGTTGGGGATGATGCGGTCGTATTCGGCCAGCAGCAGCCGCACGGGTGTGGTGAGGGTGGAGAGATCCTCCAGCGCGGGGGCACGCATACTGCCCACGATCATCGGGATCATGGCGGGGCAGTGCAGTGCCGCGGTGATCACGGCGGCGATGTCGCGGCGCGCCACCGCGGCGGCATTCTTGCTCAGCAGCAGCGTGACGAAGCGTTGCACGATCGGATTGGCGGGCGCGAATCCGCCCATCCGCTTACCGATTTCGACGATGGGCACCAGCGAGAGGAATTTGAGCCCGACCCTGACCTGGGTCACCGAGGGCACCTGCCAGCCGCCCGCGGGTGCGATCAGCGTCAGCGTGCGGGCGCGGCCGCGGCGGGCCAGTTCGACGCCGACCCAGCCGCCGAGCGAGTTGCCCGCGATATGGCAGGTGCGCCATCCGAGTTCGTCCAGTTGGTCTTCGATTCGATCGGCCAGCGTGTACACATCCATCGACCAGCCGTCGGCCGGGCCGCCGCCCCAATGGCCCGCGAAGGCGGGGGCGAAGACCTCGCACTGGGTGGCGAGCCGGGTCGCGGTCTGCTCCCAGCAGTGCGGCGACAGCATGAATCCGTGCAATAGGAGCAAAGGATCGCCGGAACCGAGATGCAACGCCTTGATCGGCTTCGGCCGGGAGTCGGATTCGGGCGCGGTCCGCTGGGCGGCGATGGCGCGCGCGGAGGGGACCCGGGACTTGGAGGCGTCGAACGTCATCGTCGTCACCCCTTCCTGGACGGCGGTGTCCGAGGGGGAGTATGTCTGACCAGCATTGTACGGTTTTCAGGTGCCCTTCATCATCTCTACAGTGAACGTCAACGGTGTCCGCGCGGCCACGGGCAAGACTGGTAAAGGGATGCTCGAGTGGCTGGAGGCCACCGAGGCGGACGTCATCTGCATCCAGGAGACCCGGGCAACCGATGCGCAGACCCGCGCCGCGCTCGCGCCCGCTCTCGACGCCGGGTGGTATCTGGCGCATGCGGAGCCGGGGATGAAGGGTAGGGCCGGGGTGGGCATTCTGTCCCGTCGCGAGCCGCTGGCCGTTCGGACCGGATTCGGCAGCGCCGAATTCGACGGGGTGGGCCGTTACGTCGAGGCCGACTTCGACGAGCTGACCGTCGCGAGTGTGTATGTGCACACCGGTGAGGCCGATACGCCGCTCCAGGATGAGAAGTACCGGTTCCTGAACGAGCTCGGCGCTCACCTGACGTCGCGGACCCGCGATTTCGTGATCTGCGGCGACTGGAATGTCGCGCACACCGAACTCGACATCAAGAACTGGAAGGGCAATGTGAAGAACGCGGGCTTCCTGCCCGGTGAGCGCGCCTGGGTGGACGGGATCCTCGCGGCCGGATATGTCGATGTGGTGCGCGACCTGCATCCTGGCGTCCCCGGCCCGTACAGCTGGTGGTCCTACCGCGGTCGCGCCTACGACAACGACGCCGGTTGGCGGATCGATTACCACCTGGCACGCGGTGAGGTGGCATCGCGGGCCAAACAGGCGATCGTGGAACGCGCGGATACCTACGCGCTGCGCTGGTCCGATCACGCTCCGGTCACGGTGCAGTACCGATGAGCATCAGCCCGAAGATCATGCGCGCGCTCGCTACGGCCGTCGCGGTGGCGGTGGTGGCCCTGGTCGCGGTGCTCGCACTGCGCGGCGGCGACACCACCCCCGCAACCGGCACGACCGCCCGCGCGACCACGTCCGCCGCGCCCGCCGCGAGTGCGCCCGCCAAGGCCGTGTCGACGCCCGCGCCCACCTCCCGCGCCGCCGGTGTCCCGGATCGCGCCTACGTGACTCTCGTCGAGATCGATGCGGGTCGCTGGCCGGATTCGGCGAACGCACCCGGCACCAAGGGCGGTGAGCAATGGATGAACCGCGGTGGCGATCTACCGCGCACCGACGCCGCGGGCCACGCCATCACCTATCGGGAATGGGATGTGAATCCCAAGCAGCGCAACCGTTCCCGCGATGCCGAACGGATCGTCACCGGCAGCGACGGTTCCGCCTGGTACACCGGTGACCACTACACAACCTTCACGAGGATGCGCTGATGACCGAGCCGGTCCCGCTGTCGCAGTTCCTGGCCCGCCCCACCGCCGATGACGCCGCGCCGCGCGGCCCGGGCGCATCCGGTTCGGTCCTCGGCGCCGCCCCGATTGATGCCGCCGAGCTGAGCGGACTGCGCTACCGCGCCCCCACCGGCTACCAGGTGCGCGAATTGCGCGGCGCCAAGATGCGTGACACCGCGGGCGTCTTCGACGAATTCGCCGCGGCGTTCCAGTTCCCGTACTACTTCGGCGAGAACAAGGACGCCTTCGACGAATGCCTGCGTGATCTGGACGATTTCATCGGCGACGCGCCCGGATACGTTGTCGTGGTCCGTGACTCCGCCGATCTGCTCGACGAAGAACCGGTGGAGCGCGACTGGTTCACCGAGGCAATGCGCGACTGCGCCGACTATTGGATCCGCCGCGACGTGGTCTTCCGCGTCGTCCTCCAGGGCGAACCGGTCCCGCCGCAGATCCTTGCGCTGACCCTCGACTGAGCGGCGTAAGGGTCAGCCGAGGCGGTGCGCCAGATCCTCGCCGAGCAGGACGAAGACGTCGGTGGTGTGTTCGATCAGTTCCTCGCGCGTCAGCGGGAGATCGCCGTGTAGCCAGGCGGTGAGGGTTTGTACCAGTCCGCCGACGAGATACGTTGCGCGGAAGTCGATCGCGGGGTCCGGTTCGGGGTCGGTGATCCCGTAGAAGTCGATGCCCTCGGCCGCGACCATGCGGGCGAAGACCCGGACGGTCTCGGTGGTGCGGGCCCGCAATTCGGGGGTCGCCATGCCCGCGACGAGCGCGACCTTGGCCTTGCGTGGATCGTCGGTGAGCAGGTGGATGCCGGCGGCGATGGCGGCGTGCGCCTTGCCCCTGCTGTCGTCGGGGGCGGTGCGCAGCCCCGCCACGATGGCGAGTGCGAGTTCTTCGGCGATCCGATCGATGAGTGCGGTGAGCACCGCGTCGCGGCTGTCGAAACTCTCGTAGTAGTACCGCTCGTTGAGCCCGGCTTCCGCGCACAGCCCGGAGACCGTGAGCTTGGCCAGCCCCTGGGTGCCGATGAGTTCGAGCGCGGCATCCAGCAACGCCGCGCGCCTTTGGGCCCGACGCTCCTGTGCGGAGATCCCGCCATAGGTCCGCTGCGCTATCACGGTTTGATTCTGACACGCCAAGTTCTGGCAGGGCCTATTGCCAGATTGACGGATCTGGTGGATTCTATTGCCAGATGCGCTCGACGAGGAGGCAGCCCATGTCCGAACCCGGTTACTTCGCCGATACTTCGATGGCTCGGCGGGTCATGAGTAAGCGTGCGGTGGGGCTCACCTACGGCCAGCGCGCCCTCGTGATCGGCGCCGTCCACCCATTGCTCTACGTCGGGACCGCCGAGAACACCCAGCATCGGATGACTCCGTACACCCGCCTGGCGTTGACCGGGAAGTTGTTCGAGTCGGTGTTCCTCGGCAGCAAGGACGAGGCCGACCGAGCGCTGACCTTCACCCGCAAGAAGCATGCGAAGGTGGTGGGCGCACTGCCGGAGGACGCCGGGCCGCACCATCCCGCGGGCACCGGCTATTCGGCGCTCGATCCGCACCTGATGTTCATGACCATGGCCTTCACCTTCGACTCCGCCGAGGTCATGTACGACCTGCTGGTCCGTGCCATGACCGATGGCGAACGCGAGGGGCTCTACCAGGATTACGTGCGCTGGGCCGAGCTCTTCGGCATGCCCGCCGCGGCCGCGCCCGCGAGCTATCCGGAATTCCGCGAGTACTTCGACGACTACCTCGCCTCGGAGGAGTTGTTCCTCACCGACGAGGCGCGTCTGGTCGGCTCCTATCTCGCGGGCCAGCGCGTGCCCTACCGGCAGCGGATGCCCCTGCAACAGGTCACCTCCGCATTCTTCCTGCTGGTGCAGGGCAGTCTTCCGCCGCGGATCCGGGATATGTACGGAATGCGCTGGGGCGTGGGCGAACAGCTCGCCTACCGGACGCTGGCCCAGGGCATCCGGACCGCCCACCTCGCCCCGCCATTGGTCCCGCCGATGCTGCGGGGCGCGCTCGCCGGGCCGAGCGCGCCCGTTTACACGCTGGTCTCGCGGCGTGAACACGCGTTGGTGCGGACCGGACGCCCGAGCATGCCCGGGGTGGATCCGCGCAACTGGGCGGCGCGAAATCCCGCTTGAACAGCGTCGCGCAGCGACTCGATGAGGGGTGGTGGCCGGGCGACGGGCGGGCGTGGCATGCGAAGATCTGGGTATGTCCAGCCCTGCGCAAGCCCCGGCCGCTGAACGCAAGCAGCGCGTGCTGTCCGGGATCCAGCCCACCAGCGAATCATTCCACCTCGGTAACTACCTTGGGGCGCTTCAGTACTGGGTGACGATGCAGGACGATTACGAGGCGCTGTACTTCATCCCGGATATGCACGCGATCACCGTGCCGCAGGATCCCAAGCAGCTGCGGGCCCGCACCAAGGCTGCCGCGGCCCAGCTGCTCGCCCTCGGCATCGACCCCAAGAAGTCGACGCTGTTCGTGCAGAGTCAGGTGCCCGAGCACGCCGAACTCGCCTGGGTGCTCAGCTGTATCACCGGCTTCGGCGAGGCGAGCCGGATGACGCAGTTCAAGGACAAATCGGTCAAGCAGGGCGCGGAGCAGGCGAGCGTCGGCCTGTTCACCTATCCGATGCTCATGGCCTCCGACATCCTGCTGTATCGCCCGCACCAGGTGCCGGTCGGTGAGGATCAGCGTCAGCACCTCGAACTCACCCGAAATCTGGCGCAGCGCTTCAACACCCGGTTCAAGAAGACCTTCGTGGTGCCGGAGGCGCATATCGTCAAGGGCACCGCCAAGATCTACGACCTACAGGACCCGACCGCGAAGATGAGCAAGTCCGCCTCGTCCGACGCGGGCCTGATCAATCTGCTCGACGACCCGAAGCTGACGGCCAAGAAGATCCGCTCGGCCGTCACCGACACCGAGCGCGAAATCCGCTACGACCCGGAAGCCAAGCCGGGCGTCAGCAATCTGCTGGTGATCCTCGGATCGCTGAGCGGCACCCCGATCGTGTCGCTGGAACAGGATTACGCGGGTAAGGGCTACGGCGACCTGAAGTCCGACGTCGCCGACGCGCTGGTCGAATTTGTCACGCCATTGCGGGCGAAGGTGGAAGAGTACTTGGCGGATCAGGGCGAACTCGACCGCATCCTCGCCACCGGGGCCGAGCGGGCGCGGGAGATCGCCGGCAACACCCTCGCACAGGTTTACGACCGGGTGGGCTTCCTGGCTCACTAGCCCTACCGCTGCGACTGCTTCGCAGGTCGCTCGAAAGGTCGGACATCCGCGAGGTCTTGGTTCGAAGGGGCTGGACACGGTGCAGGTGGTCGACGACATCAAGGCCGGGATCGAACGGCGGGTCAGCGCGCATCCGTGGCTGGACCATATGGTCCGGGCGGGCGGGCGGTATCAGCAACAGCGCGGTGACTACTATGCGGCGGGCATCACGTATTTCACTGTGCTGTCGCTGTTTCCGCTGCTGATGGTCGCCTTCTCGGTCGCGGGTTTCGTCTTGTCGAACCGGCCGGATGTGCTCGCCGAGATGCAGGACAAGATCATCGAGACCATTCCCGGCTCGCTCGGCGCCCAGCTCAACGATTTGATCGACCGGGCCATCAACTCGCGCGGCACCGTCGGTGTGCTAGGCCTGCTCGGCGCGGCCTACGCGGGGCTCGGCTGGATGGCGAATCTGCGCGCGGCACTCACCGAACAGTGGGACCAGAAAACCCAGGAGCCCAACTGGGTGGTCAGCAAACTCTCGGACCTGGGTGCGCTGGTCGGCCTCGGCCTGGCCTTCATGATCTCCTTCGGCCTGTCCGGGCTGGGATCGAGCACGCTCGGCGCCCGGGTACTGATCCAGCTCGGCCTCGCGGATCTGCCCGGCGCCCGGCTGCTGCTCGGACTGATCTCCATCGCGCTCGCACTGCTGGCCACCTGGGCCGTCCTCGCCTGGATCATCGCCAGGCTGCCGCGCGAACCGGTCACCTTGAAAAGTGCGGCCAAGGCCGCCCTACTCGCCGCCGTGGCCTTCGAGGCCTTCAAATACGTCGCCTCGATCTACTTGCAGATCGTCCTGCGGAGCCCGGTGGGCGCCACCTTCGGCTCGATCATCGGCCTGATGGTCTTCAGCTATATCACCTACCGGATCATCCTGTTCGCCACCGCCTGGGCCGCCACCGCCAGCGACAACCTCCGCGAAGCCGAGATCCCCGCACCGGGCGCCGCCGTGATCACCCCCCGCATCACCACCCGTGAACTCTCCCTCGGCGCCGGCGCCGCCTGGTTCGGCGTGGGCGCACTATCCGCCCTCGCCCTCGCCCAACTCCGCCGTCTCCCCGGCCGCCGCTGAACCGCACACCGACGGCACGACCCGAGTAGCCGACCCGGCAATGCCGGTCAGCGGCGCGGACGGCTCGTGCGCCGTGCGCCGACGAGCAGCACGAGCACCACCGCGACACCGCCGACGAGCAGCAGGGTCTTACCGCTCGACCCGGTGGGCTCGCTCGCCGCTTCGGCGTGCTGGCCGGTGTCTTGCGAGGGCGGGGCGGCCAGTGCGGCGGTACTTTTCGGTGACTTCGTATCCGCGGCCGGGAGTTTGCCGATCTCGGTCCCCTGCGGCAATGCGAAGCCGTAGTCGAGCAGGCGCGCCGCCTGCTCCCACGGGCGTATCGGCCGCACGTCCGCCTTCAGCAGGGTGACCACCAGCCTGCGGCCGTTGCGTTGGGCGGCGGCCACGAAGGTTTGCCTGGCGTCGTCGGTGTAGCCGGTCTTGCCGCCGATCGCGCCGTCGTAGTTGTAGAGCAGGTGATTGTCGTTGCCGATGGGGAAGCCCGGGCGATCCTTGTCGTCGGGATCCTTCGGATCCTCCGGGTAGCCGGGAAAATTCACTTCCTCGGTGTGGATGAGCTCGGCGAACAGCGGGATGGTCATGGCCTCGCGGAATAACACCGACAGGTCGTAGGCCGAGCTGCTCATTCCGGGGCCGTCCAGTCCGGACGGGGTGGCGGTCCGAGTGTCCAAGGCGTACAACGATTTCGCCAGTTCGTTCATCTTCGCCACGGCGGCCTCGTCGCCGCCCAGCTGGGCCGCGATCGCGTGCGCGGCGTCATTGCCCGAAGCCATGATCAGCGCCTGCATGAGCTGGCGGTTGGTGTAGCGGCCACCGGGGCCGATGCCGACCCTGGTGCCGTCCATATCGGCGTCGGCCTGGGTGCCGGTGACCGTCTTGTCCAGATCGAGGGTGCGCAAAGCCACCGTGGCGAGGAGCACCTTGATCGTGCTGGCGGGCCGGTAGCGCCCGTGCGGATCCTTGGCCGCGAGCACCTCGCCGGTATCCAGATCCGACACCATCCAGGCGGTCGCCGAAATGTCCTGGGGCAGCTGCGGTGCGCCCTTGGGGAGTACCACGCCGCATTCGCCCATCCGGGTCCCGCCGACCGGGGGCACCGGCACCGGCAGTGGGCTCGGCGTCGGTTGTCCCGGCGCGGGCACCTCGGATGCGTCGATGGGGGCGGGCGGTTTGGTCTTCTGCGGGCAGCCGTCGGTATTCGGCGTGGTGAACGGCGTCGTTGTGGTGCTGCCGCTCGGCGGCACCGCATGCGACGACGCCGCGATGGCGCCGCCGGTCACGGCGAGCGCCGTCAGCGCGGAACCGAGGCAGAGCGCGGTGCGGAGGCAGAGCGCGGTGCGGAGGCAGAGCGCGGTGCGGAGGCGAAAGTCCCGGATCTTCATCGGGACCGAGCCTAATGGGCACAGCGGCCGGAAACCGGCTACGGACCGCGCCGGGTCGCGCGCCAACGGACTCGGTGCGGCGGACGTCTGCCGTCGCGGGAACGGTTCACCTATTGACAGTAGCTACATAATGAGAGGTACTATCAAAAAGTTGTAGCTCTCATTTTATGGAGGGATTGTGGGAACCGACTCGACCCGCCGCTGGCTGGCCCTGGGGGCGCTGGCGGTGGCAATGCTGACAATCGGGCTCGATATGACCGTGCTGACCGTCGCGCTGCCCACGCTCGCGGTCGACCTGAACGCGAACAGTGGTGCGCTGCAATGGTTCAGCACCGCGTATACGCTGGCATTGGCCGCGGTGATGTTGCCGGCGGGCGCGGCGGGGGACCGATACGGCCGTAAGAAGATCCTGCTCGGCGCGCTGGTGTTATTCGGTGTGGCATCGCTGGCTTGCGCGTTCGCCGCGACAGCCGGTCAGCTCATCGCGGCCCGCGTGGTGCTCGGCATCGCGGCGGCGGCCATGATGCCGCTGTCCATGGCGGTGCTGCCCGTGTTGTTTCCCGACCCTGCGGAGCGCGCCAAGGCCATGTCCGTCTGGGTGACCTCGACCGCGCTCGGGTTGCCGCTCGGGCCGCTGCTCGGCGGCTGGCTGATCGATAACTTCTGGTGGGGCTCGGTCTTCTTGATCAATATCCCGATGATTGTCATCGGTGCGCTGTCGGTCGCTGCCCTGGTGCCCGAGTCGCGCAATCCGGATCGCCGCCCGCTCGACCTGCCCGGCGCGCTGCTGTCCGTGCTCGGAATGCTCGGTGTGACGTACGGCTTCATCCGGCTGGGGGACGAGGGCTGGGGCGACGGACCGGCATGGGGTCTACTCGCCGCCGGTCTGGCGGTACTCGCCCTTTTCCTGGTCCGGCAGCGCCGCGCCGCCTTCCCACTCGTCGATCTCGCGCTGTTCCGGGCCCGCGGCTTCCGCTGGGGCACCGTCTTCACGGTGCTGATCACCTTCGGCATGTTCGGGCTGTTCTTCACGGTGCCGCAGTACTACCAGTCGGTGCTCGGTGTCGACGCGCTCGGCAGCGGACTGCGGTTGCTACCGATGATCGCCGGCCTCGTCATCGGCGCGCGACTCGCGGACCGGTTGCTGCCGAAGGTGGGCCCCGGCCCCATGCTCACCGCGGGCACGGCGGTACTCGCCGTCGCGCTCGGCCTCGGCGCACTGACGGCCGTCGATACGCCGTTCTGGTACACGGCGAGCTGGATCGCGCTCACCGGTGCGGGTATGGGGTTGGCGATGCCGGTCGGCATGGCCGTGGCGATCGACGACCTGGAAGTGGCGCGCGCGGGCGCGGGATCGGCATTGCTCCAGGCGCTGCGGCAGGCGGCGGGCACCATCGCGGTGGCGTTGCTCGGCACCGTGCTGGCCACGGTCTACCGCGCCGAACTCGGTGACCGGAATGTCGATCCCATCGGTGACAGCGTGAATTCCGGTGTGGCGGTAGCCAGGTCGACCGGCGACGCGGCGCTGCTGGACCAGGTGCATTCGGCGTTCGTCGGTGGTATGAGCGCCATGCTCTGGGTCTGCGCGGCGATCTGCGCGATCGCGGCGCCGCTGGCGGTGCGGGTGCTGCCGCGCGGACGGAAGTCCACACCCGACGCGCCCGCGGTGGCTCATGCGCCAGAATCGACTCATGTCGGTTGACCTACCCGGCGACGGGTCGACGCAGGCCCCGCCGGCGACGCGGGGCCTGCGCGAGCGGAAGAAGGAACGGACCCGTCGGACGATTCGATCCGAGGCGTTCCGGTTGTTCCGCGAGCAGGGCTACAACGAAACCACCATCGAGCAGATCGCGGCGGCGGCCGAGGTCTCGCCCAGCACCTTCTTCCGGTACTTCCCGTCCAAGGAACAGTTGGTGCGCGCCGACGATCTCGATCCGCTGATGATCGCGGCGCTCAGGAAGCAGCCGCGCGATACCCCGCCGCTCACCGCATTTCGCAATGCGGTGACGACGGTGTTCGCGAACCTGTCCGCCGAGGAACTCGCCTTCGAGCAGGAGCGCCAAGCGCTGCTGTTCCATGTTCCCGAACTCCGCACGGCCATCGGGCTGGAGTTCGATCGCAATATCGATCTGATCGCCACCCTATTCGCCGAGCATCTGGGCCGCGACCCACACGAGTTCGAGATCAGGGTGGCCGCGGGCGCGGTGGCGGGTGGCGTACTGGCCATCACCAGGACGGTTCCGATGAACGCCGAGAACATCGGCCGGACCCTGGCCCTCCTGGAAGCGGGTCTCCCGCTGCCGCGCGGATCCTGAAGTTCGGCAACGGACTCCTCGGATGCGACCCGATCCGCCGGGGCGCGCTCAGGATCCGGTGACCGGGCAGCCGTGGGCCAGTGGGCCGAGCAGCTTGTTGTTGTCGTAGAAGTGTTCGAGTTCGAGGATGCGCAGATCCTCGCTGACCCGGGCGATGGTCACGCCGAACATTTCGATCCGCTCCCCGGTCGGCTGGTGCTCCCGGTACGGACCCTCGTAGCTGCCCCAGTGCCGCCAGCGAAAGCTCACCGTCGGTGGGCCGGACAGCACCTCCAGCACCTCCCAGAAGAAGCCACCCGGGAACGCGGTGTGAAAGATGTGGTGCGAGGATTCGAAGGTTTCGGCCGCGCCGTCGTAGTACGGGTTGTCACCGATCAGGATGTTGTAGCTGCCGATCCGCGCGAACTCCTCGGCGTCCTGCCACGGACCGCCGTTCACCCGTCCTCGGTAGTGCTCGGCCACCAGCGACACCCACTTCGCCGGGTCCTTCTTGTGCGAGACCTCCATCTCGAAAACCCGTACCAAGTCCTCGACGATCGCCTCCAGCGATCCCGGCGCGTGCTCGGTGGTGCGCTCGCGTGGTACGACCTCCCGGGTCAGGTGATAATCCGGTGCGCCATCGCGCCAGTCCTCGGCCGGCGTGGCCGCGACCACCGCGTCCCGGCCCTGCAACCATAGTGGCGTTGGTGCGGCTGGCGTCGAATCCGTTGCGTCAACTGTCATTTCGCTTCTCGTCCCGTCGTAGATATCGGACGCGAAGACCGTAGCAGTGGACCGGGCTATCGGCTCGATATGGGACAGGTCAACAGTCGCGAACTCTATTGGGCACCGGCGGTATGCGAGCTCGGCAGATCGTGCAGCGCACGCCTCGGGGTGTCGTCGTCCATGGTTGCGAAGAATCCGCCGACCACTTCCTCGATCTCCGAAATCGACTCGGCGCAGTACAGAATCGGCTGGTAGTGCGTGATGTCGTAGGCGGCGGTACCCATGGTGGCGACATCCAACGGGCGTAGCTCGGCATGCCGGAACTCATCGATCTCGCCGTAGGAGGACAGTAATCCGGCTCCATAGCAACGGATCTCGCCGCGTTCCCGGACCACACCGAACTCCATCGAGAACCAGAAGACATCGGCGAGGAATTTCAGCGCGGTGTCGGTTTCCAGCCGGGCCACCGCGGCGCCGACCGTTTCGTAGATCGCGGCGAAGCGGGGGCTGGCGATCTGGTTAGCATGGCCGATGATCTCGTGGATGGCGTCGGGCTCCGGCGTGTAGAGCGGCGCCGAATGATGCCGAATGTATTGGGTGGAATGGAAGATCCGGTCGGCGAAGGAGCCGAAGAACTCGCGCAGCGGCACCAGACCGGCGGCGGGCACGTACCGGAACCCGGTCAGCGGCAGCAGGAGGGCGCTGACCTCATCCAACTGCGGGATGTGATCGGTGGGCAGTCCGAGCCGGGCCGCCGCGTCGAGCACCTCGGTGCAGGCGTAGGTCCGGTGTTTGCGGGCGAGTTCGATCGATGCGGTGCGCCACACCTGCTGTTCGGCGTCGGTATAGGCGATGCGGGGCAGCGGCTTACCCGGTGCGTACTCGAGTGCCAGGGCGGCGATGGCATTGCGGCGGGCCCGGTATTCCGGGTCGTGTACGCCGGGGTGCTCGTCGCTCAGGTGCACGGTCACATCACCGGCGCCACTGCGGGTCACCGGCGAATACAGCTGAGCTTCGGAGAACATACCTCGATGCAAGCACCGCTGGCTCCGAGCGACAACAAAAGCCCGTCCAACTGGGCAGAATGCCTAGTTGAGCGGGCTTTTCGACGTCTTTCCCGGCCTGCGGAACGCTGTGGGAGCGGCTATCTGATCAGTGGCCGCCGTGCGGTGAGTGCACCACCGCGTGGCCCTTGCCGCGGCCGATCAGCCATATGTTCACCGGCGTCGTCACCACGAACGCGACTACCAACGCCGGTCCGTGATGCCCGGTGTGTGCGGAGTGGTCGTGCGCGGCATCCACGAGGGCGTGCCCGTGGTGCGCGACGTGGTCGTGCGCCGCACCGGGGCCCGCGTGATCCGCGATTTGCCACATATGAGCGGGATTCATGGCGCAAGATGACGAAAGCACGAAGGAGGGCGCATGAGAACCGTGCGGATCGATCTCGACCAGAAGTTGTTGGCTGCGGCGGCCGACATTCTGGGCACGTCCAATAGCAACGCCACCGTCAATGAGGCGCTACGCCGAATCGTGGTGCACGAGCGGCAACTCCATCATCTCGAGCGGATCGCTGCCGGGGTGCTCTGGGCGCTGCCCGCTCCGGATGTCGTCGCCGTGGTCGACAACTAGCCGCTGCCGCCCGGCCGGCCCGCGGGCCCGGTGCACCGGATATTGGACGGCGGGACCAGATCTACCAGGTATTTCACCACCGGTTCGTCCACGCAGGGCACACCGTCGAAGGTGGCGCCGTGCTGGAAGCCCTCGAAGGTGATCAGTGCCGAACCGAGGGCCGCGGCGAGGTTGACACCGCCCTGGTACCAGGTCGCAGGATCCCCGGTCGTCGCTACCACCACCGTCTTCGGCAGGCCGGGCACCGTGGGCCGGTGTGGCTGGAAATTGGGCGGTACCGGCCAGAACGCGCAGGGGTCGAGCGGTACCTGATCGGGTGCGAGGCCATCATCGAGAATCGGTGCGGCCGCTCGAGATCGGCGGTCGAGATCGGTGGCGGTCGTCCGATCTGTCACCCGGACCTCCTCGAGGCAGAGCACCGCATTGTGGACATCCGGACCGTTATCGAACTCCGCCCCTTCGCCGGTGGATATCGGGCCGCCGCGTCGCTGCGCCACTGCGGTCAGCGCCTGGGTGAGCGTAGGCCAGAAGCGGGTGTGGTACATCGAATTGAGGGTCAGGCCCATGATCCAGTCGTAGTCGATCTCGGCGCCCTCGGGCGTCCGCAGCGGATGCTCGATCAGTGGCAGGACCATCGAACGGAAGGCCGCGGTGGCGCGCCTCGGGTCGGTGCCGAGCGGGCAGGTCGCGGATTTGGCGCAATCGGCGGCGTAGGCATCGAAGGCATGCTGGAATGCGGCCGCATCGATCACCTGGTCGGCGATATTGGTGGTGGGATCGATAGCGCCGTCGAGCACCATCGCCCGCACCCGATCCGGGAACATCTCGGCGAAGGTCGAACCGATCCGGGTGCCGTAGGAGACGCCGTAATACGACAACTTCGCCTCGCCGAGCACCGATCGGATGACATCCAGATCCCGCGCCACGTCGACCGTGCCGACGTGGGCGATCAGATCGATGCCGGATTGCTGCACGCAGGAGGTGGCGTAATCCTCGCGCTCCTCCTCGACCTGGTCGATCTCGCCGAAGACATTGCTGAGCCCGAGTAGCAGCCGGTCGGTCAGCCGCTCCTCGGCCCCGCGGCAACTGATGCGCGGTGTCGAGGCGCCCAGCCCGCGCACATCCATGCCGATCAGGTCGAAGCGCTCGGCCAGCGGCGTCTGCGCCAGATCCAACGGCATGCCCAGTCCGGGCACTCCCGGCCCGCCCGGATTGGTGAGCAGCGCGGCAACCCGGGTACCGCGAGCCCTCGAGCGCGACAGGGCGATCCGCGCGGTATCGCCGTCGGGCCGGGCGTAGTCGACGGGCACCAGCACGCGTGTGCACTCGATACCCGCCGCGCCCAGGTCCTTACCCCCCTTGAAGCCGTCGCAGCTGCCCCAGATCAGCTTCTGCTGGTAGAACCGATCCAGGGTGGGCGCGGGCGGCGTCTCCACGGTGTCGCTGCCGCACGCCGCGACCAGCAGCGTTGCCGCGACGACCACGGACCACCGCGCGCGGGCTCCGATCGACCCTGCGGTTGCCTTGCGGCGATTGAACATTCGCATCCCTCGTGCTTGGGTTGTGCTCAGTCTGCCGCAACGGCCCCGATCCGCAATCGGGGCCTCGGCCGCGGGTGCGGAGCTCCGCGCTGCCGAGGCGGATTCGGGCGTCTGTCGGTGGGTGCTGGCATGATTCCGGTTCACCAACGCATACGAGGGGGACGGTGTATGTCGGTACCGATCGCGAATCTGCCCTTCGGCCAACGGCCCCGCGAGCGTCTGCTCGCACTCGGCCCGCGGGCACTGAGTGATAGCGAATTGCTGGCGCTGCTGCTGCGACAGGGGCGGCGCGGGGAAAGCGCGCTCGATATGGCCGCCGAGCTACTCGCCGCACACGGTGGGATTGCCGGACTGGCGGCGGCGCGGCCCGAGGAGTTGGCCCGGCGCAACGGAATCGGGGCGGCGAAGGCGGCGGCGATCATCGCGGCCTTTCAACTCGGCACCCGGGTGCGGCACAGCATCGACACCGCGGCGCGGCTGGAGAGCGCGGCCGATGTGGTCGGTGTCGCGGGTCCACTGTTCGCGGGCGCCCGGGTGGAACGCCTGCTGGTGCTGGTCTGCGATGCGCAGAACCGTCTGCGCCAGAAGGTTTTTGTCGCGGAGGGGGCGGTCGACCAGGTCGCCGTCCCGGTGCGGGAAATCCTGAATACCGTGCTCCGCCACGACGGCCGCGCCTTCGCCATCGTCCACAACCACCCCTCCGGTGACCCCTCCCCGAGCCTCGACGACCGCCGTGCCACCACCCTGCTGATCGAGGCCGCGCGGACCGTCGGCCTGCGTTTCCTCGATCACGTCGTCCTGGCGGGGGAGGAGTGGGCCCGCGCCACCCCGGTGCTGCGCGCCGTGGAGTGACGGGGTCGCCGGACAGTGACGCGCGACAGGTAGGTTCGCCAAGGCGGCAGCGCCGAACGGGCGGGAGTGAACTGCGGGACCGCGCATACGTATACTTGTGCGTATAAGTCAACGAGAGGTAGTCATGAACAAGGAGTCGACGGACCGTCGCGAATCCGCGATCCCGCCGGTCGGGCGGCGCTATCGGGTAGCGGGACGTGAATTGTTCCTGTACCGCGCCGGTGACGGAGGCCCCGCGGTGGTGTTCCTGCCCGGCGCGGGCGGGGTGGGTCTGGACTACCTGAACGTCCACGAGCGTGTCGCCGAATTCACCACCGCGGTTCTCTACGACCGAGGTGGCACCGGCTGGAGCGACCGCCTCGCATTGCCTCGTACCGCATCGGAAGTCGCCACCGAACTCCGCGATCTGCTGCGTGTCGCCGAAATCCCCGGGCCCTACATTCTGGTAGGGCACTCGCTGGGCGGCGCCTACGCCCGCCGGTTCGCCCAGCTCTTCCCGGGCGAGGTGGCCGGCTTCGTCGCGCTGGAGTCCTTCTACGAGGAGTGGGACGCCCACATGCCCTCGGATCTACACCTGGACAAAACCCCGACCGCAGTTCCGGGCCGGGTACAGACCACCCTGCTGCGGCTGCTGTCCCGCCCCTTCTATAACAAGATGTTCGCCGCCTGGCCCGCCGAAATCCGTACACCGCTGGTGGCGGGTCACGTCGACCCGAAGTGGATGGTCATCGGCGCCGAGGAACGCAGCAATATGCTCGCGCTGCGCGACGAACTGAAGGCCGCGACCCCCTTCCCCGATATCCCCCTGATCGCCCTCGGCGCCCTCGGCGTGGACTCCGGCCAGCGCCTGGCACTGTCGAAGAAGACCCTCGCCGAACTGAACGACAGTAAGGCGGGCCTCTACACCGCCATGGCCGACGCCGTCTCCCACGGCGAATACCGCGCCTACCCCGGGGCCAAGCACAGCACCATCCAACTCGACGAACCGGACGCCATCGTCCAGGCCATCCGCGACGTCATCGCCCGCGCCACCCGATAGCCCGCAACGGCGAAGGCCGCCTTCACCTTTTGATGGAGGCGGCCTTCGTGGCGTTTCGGGAGATCAGCGGGCGAACAGCAGGGCGCGCTTGACTTCCTGGATGGCCTTGGTGACCTCGATGCCGCGGGGGCAGGCATCGGTGCAGTTGAAGGTGGTGCGGCAGCGCCACACGCCCTCGACATCGTTGAGGATGTCGAGGCGTTCGCGGGCGCCTTCGTCACGACTGTCGAAGATGAAGCGGTGGGCGTTCACGATCGCGGCCGGGCCGAAGTAGCTGCCGTCGGTCCAGTACACGGGGCAGGAGGTGGTGCAGCAGGCGCAGAGGATGCACTTGGTGGTGTCGTCGAACCGGGCGCGGTCGGCCTGGCTCTGGATGCGCTCGCGGGTGGGCTCGTTACCCGAGGTCATCAGGTAGGGCTTCACGGCACGGAACGCGTCGAAGAACGGCTCCATGTCGACCACGAGGTCCTTTTCCACCGGCAGGCCGCGGATGGGCTCGACGGTGACGGTGATGGACTTGCCGTCCTTGGGCAGCATGTCCTTCATCAGCACCTTGCAGGCCAGCCGGTTCACACCGTTGATCCGCATGGCGTCCGAACCACAGACACCGTGCGCGCAGGAGCGGCGGAAGGTGAGCGTGCCGTCCAGGTAGGACTTGATGTAGATGAGCACGTTCAGGAAGCGGTCGGTCGGCAGGACCGGCACCTGGAACGACTCCCAGTGCGCGCCCTTCTCGTCCTCCGGATTGAACCGGGCCACCTTGACGGTGATCATCACCGAGCCGTCGGGGACGGGAGCGGGCTTCTGCGAAGAGGGTGCTTCGGCTACAGCAGTCATCAGTACTTACGCTCCATCGGCTCGTAACGGGTCTGCACCACCGGCTTGAAGTCGAGGCGGATATCGGAGATCAGCTCCGAACCCTCCTTGTAGGCCATCGTGTGGCGCATGAAGTTCACATCGTCGCGGTCCGGGTAGTCCTCGCGGGCGTGGCCGCCGCGCGATTCCTTACGGTTGAGCGCGCCCACCACGGTCACCTCGGCCAGCTCCAGCAGGAAGCCGAGCTCGACGGCCTCCAGCAGATCGCTGTTGTAGCGCTTGCCCTTGTCCTGCACGGTGATCCGGGCGTAACGCTCCTTGAGCGCGTGGATGTCGGTGAGCGCCTGCTTGAGGGTGTCCTCGGTGCGGAACACGGCGGCATTCATATCCATCGTGTACTGCAGTTCGGTCCGGATATCGGCGACCCGCTCGGTGCCGTGTTCGGACAGGATCAGCGCCAGCCAATCCTGCACCATCTGCGCCGGAGCCTCCGGCATATCGACGAACTCGGTGCGCTGGGCGTACTCGGCGGCGGCGATGCCGGCGCGCCGTCCGAAGACATTGATGTCCAGCAGCGAGTTGGTGCCCAGGCGGTTGGAGCCGTGCACCGAGACGCACGCGCATTCGCCCGCGGCATACAGGCCGGGCACCACATCGGTGTTGTTGCGCAGCACCTCGCCGCGGATCCGGGTCGGGATGCCACCCATCACGTAGTGACAGGTGGGCATGACCGGCACCAGCTCGTGCACCGGGTCGACGCCCAGGTAGGTGCGGGCGAACTCGGTGATGTCGGGCAGCTTCTCCTCGAGCACATCTTCGCCGAGGTGGGTCACGTCGATGTAGACGTAATCCTTGTTCGGTCCGGCGCCACGGCCCTCCAGCACTTCGAGCACCATCGAGCGCGCGACGATATCGCGCGGCGCGAGGTCCTTGATGGTGGGGGCGTAGCGCTCCATGAAGCGTTCGCCGGATTCGTTGCGCAGAATGCCGCCCTCACCGCGGACGGCCTCCGAGATCAGGATGCCCAGACCGGCCAGGCCCGTCGGATGGAACTGGTGGAACTCCATGTCCTCCAGCGGCAGACCCTTGCGGAACACGATCGCCATGCCGTCACCGGTCAGCGTGTGCGCGTTCGAGGTGGTCTTGTACATCCGGCCGGAGCCGCCGGTGGCGAAGACGATCGCCTTGGCGTGGAAGACGTGGATTTCGCCGGTGGCCAGCTCGTAGGCGACCACACCGGTGGCGACGGGGCCGCGGTCGGTGTCGGTCATCACCAGGTCGAGCACGTAGAACTCGTTGTAGAACTCCACGTCGTGCTTGACGCAGTTCTGGTACAGCGTCTGCAGGATCATGTGGCCGGTGCGGTCGGCGGCGTAGCAGGCGCGGCGGACCGGGGCCTTACCGTGATCGCGGGTGTGGCCACCGAAGCGGCGTTGGTCGATCTTGCCCTCGGGGGTCCGGTTGAACGGCAGACCCATCTTCTCGAGGTCCATCACCGCGTCGATGGCCTCCTTGGCCATGATCTCCGCGGCATCCTGGTCGACCAGGTAGTCACCACCTTTGACGGTGTCGAAGGTGTGCCATTCCCAGTTGTCCTCTTCGACATTGGCCAGCGCGGCGCACATACCGCCCTGGGCCGCGCCGGTGTGGCTGCGGGTCGGGTACAGCTTGGTCAGAACCGCCGTCCGAACACGCGGGCCTGCCTCGATCGCCGCGCGCATGCCGGCGCCACCGGCACCGACGATCACGACGTCGTAGCGATGCTCCTGAATCCGGGATTCACTCATCGGTGGTGGCCTGTTCCTAACTGATGTTGGGGTCGAAGGTGAAGATGACGTAGGTGCCGACGCCGCAGACCAGGATCATCGAGATGACCAGCGCGGTGTTGAGCCAGAACCGGGTCGAATCCTTGCGGGAGTAGTCCGCGATCACAGTGCGCAACCCGTTGCCACCGTGCAGCTGGGCCAGCCACAGCATGGAGAGGTCCCAGAACTGCCAGAACGGGCTGGACCAGCGACCCGCCACGAAGGCGAAGTTGAGTCGCTTCACACCGCCGTCGAGCAGCAGCATGATCGCCATGTGGCCCAGCACCAGCACGATCAGCAGCAGGCCGGAGAAGCGCATGAACAGCCACGCGTACTTCTCGAAGTTGTTGTTGGAGCGGGCGCGCGGGGAGCGGGGGAGGTCCAGGCTCGCCGGGCGGTCATATGACTTACCGAGTACAGGTGCGCTCATGGTTATCAGTGCTCCGTGAACAGGTAGAAGAACATGCGGCCGATCGCCGGTGCTGCCAGCAGCACGAAGATCGTGAGAATGATCCAGAGCATCAGGCGCTGATACTTCGGGCCCTTCGACCAGAAGTCGACCAGAATCACGCGGACGCCGTTGAGCGCGTGGAACAGCACGCAGACAACAAGACCCATCTCCATCAGGGCGACGACGGGGTTCTTGTAGAGCTCGATCGCCTCGTTGTAAGTGTTCGGGCTGACGCGCACCAGCGCGGTATCCAGCACGTGCACGAACAGGAAGAAGAAGATGGTGACCCCGGTGATCCGGTGCAGCGCCCACGACCACATGCCGGGGTCGCCTCGGTACAGCGTCTTCCGCTTCGGCTGGGCCGGAGCTTCAATCGTGGTCATAGAGTGCGGTGCCTCCAACGTCGTTGATGGACCCGGTTGCAAGTCCGACGCCAGCGGCGAAAGGGGCGCGAATCCCCAGGTGGCTGCGCTATGTTCCAACGCGCGGACCGCCGCCGGGAACCTGAACCGATCTGTTGTGGACTCTAATCCTCTCCGAATGCCGGAACTAATTCGGCGTGCCGTGCGTTGCGCTACAGTCGCCTGAGTTAGGTTTACCTTTCTTGATGCGTAATGGGGTGCGCGGTGGCCCTCGCGCGACGTTCTCCGGCTCGGCTCACGGGAGGGTCCCGATGCAAGAAATTGACTGGAATGTATTGCGCGACAATGCTATTCGAGTTATGCATAACGCCTATGCGCCGTACTCGCGGTTTCCGGTCGGCGCCGCAGCTCTCAGCTCGGACGGTCGAATTGTGAGCGGTTGCAATGTGGAAAATGTCTCATATGGATTGGGCCTTTGTGCCGAATGTGTACTCATCGGTAACTTATTCGCGGGCGGTGGTGGGCGCCTGTTGGCCGTCTCCGTCACCGATTCTCGCGGCGAAATCCTGATGCCCTGCGGCCGCTGCCGGCAACTCCTCTACGAGCACGGCGGGCCCGATCTCTTGATCGATCACCAGGCCGGGCCCGTCTCGCTACGAACCTTGCTCCCCGATGCCTTCGGCCCGGACGACTTGGACGCCGGACAGGTGTGAATCCCGGGGCTACAACTCATCCTCGAGAACGGCGTCGACCTCCGCGTCGGTGGGCATGCTGATCGTCGGGATATCTGCCGCCGCAATCCCGAGATGTTCCGCGACGAGTTTCAATGTCGCTCCCATGCCGTTCGCGTGAGCTGCGGCACGCCCGGCCCAGATCTCGAGTCCCGTGACTCGACGTGTCAACCGCAACTGGGCCTCGCCGTAGCCTTCCTCGATGTCGGCGACCCGGGTCTCGAGCCGGCCGACGCGGCGGTCGATGTGCATGGATGTCATGGTTACCCCCAACCCTGGAACGAATGATGTGCGGAGGCTATCGCGAGCCTCCGACAAGAACCAGGAGTCCGGCGTGTCCCATGCCAGACTGGCCGATGTGACGGCACTGGACGCGGTTTCGATCATTACGACCAAGCGAGACGGCGGCGAGCTGTCCGACGCGCAGATCGACTGGGTGGTCGATGCGTTCACGCGGGGCGCGGTGGGCGACGAGCAGATGGCGGCGTTGGCGATGGCCATCGTCTGGCGCGGGCTGACGCGGCGCGAGACCGCGCGGTGGACGGCCGCGATGATCGCCTCCGGCAGCCGGATGGACTTCACCGACCTGCCGCGCCCGACGGTGGACAAACATTCGACCGGCGGCGTGGGCGACAAGATCACGCTGCCGCTGGCGCCGCTGGTCGCCGCGTGCGGGGCGGCGGTGCCGCAGCTGTCCGGTCGCGGCCTCGGACATACCGGCGGCACCCTCGACAAGCTCGAGTCGATCCCCGGCTGGCGTGCGGACGTGCCGGTCGCGCGGATGCGTGAAATCCTCGCCGACCCCGCGATCGGCGCGGTGGTCTGCGCGGCGGGCGCCGATCTGGCGCCCGCCGATAAAAGGCTCTACGCGTTGCGCGACGTGACCGGCACCGTCGAGTCCATCCCGCTGATCGCCAGCTCGATCATGAGCAAGAAGATCGCCGAGGGGACCGCGGCGCTGGTGCTCGACGTCAAGGTGGGTGCGGGCGCATTCATGAAGACCCTCGACGGCGCCCGCGAACTGGCCACCGCCATGGTCGAGCTCGGCACCGACGCCGGGGTGCGCACGGTGGCGATGCTCACCGCCATGGACACCCCGCTCGGGCGCACCGCGGGTAATGCGCTGGAGGTGGCCGAATCGGTGGAGGTACTGGCCGGGGGCGGTCCCGCCGATATCGTCGAGCTGACTCTCGCCCTCGCCCGCGAGATGGTCGCGCTGGCCGGTGTGGATATCGATCCCGCCGACGTGCTGGCCGACGGCCGCGCCATGGACCAGTGGCGCTCGATGGTCCGCGCCCAGGGCGGCGACCCTGATGCCCCGCTGCCACGCGCGCGGCACACCGAGGTCGTACGCGCCGACCGTGACGGAGTGCTCACCCGGCTGGATGCGATGGGCGTCGGGATCGCCGCTTGGCGCCTCGGCGCGGGGCGGGCCCGCCAGGGCGATCCGGTCCAGTTCGGCGCGGGCATCGAAATCCACGCCAAACCGGGCGATTCCGTCGGCGCGGGGGAGCCGCTGCTGACCTTGCACACCGACACCCCCGACGCGTTCACCGGTGCGCTCGAGGCACTGGACACCGCCGTCACCATCGGTACGGCCGAGCAGTATTCGCCCGTTCGGCTGCTACTGGACCGAATCGGCGACTGATATCCACCCGGTCCGGCGGTCCAGGCGGGTGAGCGTTCGAATCGCGTCGGACGGCGATCGGGGCGAGGGGATCGCATCGGTGCCGAACCCGGTCGACGCGCTGGAACGCCGATCTTGTCGCATTCGAAATATGCACTGGGCCAGTCTGATTCCGCTACGGCGGCGGTGCGGATACATACCAGTGGTGCGGGCGGCGCGCCAGCGGAGCGTCCGCGTTGCGACTGATATCTCGAAGCGCTGGTTGTCGGGACGGTAATCACATACCTCCCACGATGTGACGACTCACCCAACTGGGCTGCCCGACCGCGCCGGTGCGGCTAACGTGTGGTCATGACAGGACCGATGCCTTTGACCCTTGCCTCGATCCGCCAAGCTCCCAAGGCACTGCTGCACGATCACCTCGACGGTGGTCTGCGGCCCGCGACCGTGCTGGAGCTCGCCGCCGATTGCGGTTACGACGACCTACCCGCCGCCGATGAGGCCGCCCTCGGCGCCTGGTTCCGTGACGCGGCGGACAGCGGATCGCTGGAACGCTACCTGGAGACCTTCGCCCACACGGTCGCGGTGATGCAGACCCCGGAGGGGCTGCGCCGGGTGGCCAAGGAATGCGCGGAGGATCTGGCCGCCGACGGCGTCGTGTACGCCGAGGTGCGGTTCGCGCCCGAACAGCATCTCGAACGCGGACTGACCATGGACGAGGTGGTCGAGCACACCCTCGCCGGTTTCCGGGAGGGCGAGGCGGCGGCCGCGGCCGATGGCCGCCCGATCGTGGTGACCTGCCTGCTCACCGCCATGCGACACGCGGCGCGTTCACGCGAGATCGCCGAGCTCGCGGTGCGCTGGCGCGCCGGCGGTGTCGGCGGCTTCGATATCGCGGGCGCCGAGGCGGGCTATCCGCCGAGCAGGCATCTGGACGCCTTCGAATACATGCGGGCCAATAGCGCGCATTTCACCATCCACGCGGGTGAGGCCTTCGGGCTGCCGTCCATCCACGAGGCGCTGGCCTTCTGCGGCTGTGATCGGCTCGGTCACGGCGTGCGGATCACCGACGATATCCGGGTGCCGGGCGCGATCGAGGACGCCCAGCTGGGTCTGGTCGCGAATTACGTGCGGGATATGCGAATTCCGCTGGAGCTGTGCCCGTCCTCGAATGTGCAGACCGGTGCGGTGCCATCGCTGGACAAACACCCGTTCGATCTGTTGGCGCGGCTGCGCTTCCGTGTCACCGTCAATACCGACAACCGCCTGATGAGCGACACCACCATGAGCAAGGAGATGCTCAAACTGGTCGAGACCTTCGGCTACGGCTGGAGCGATCTGGAACGGTTCACCATCAATGCGATGAAATCCGCTTTCATCCCGTTCCCGGAGCGACTGCGCATCATCGACGACATCATCAAGCCCGGATACGCCGTCCTGCTGGGCTGAGCCGGGTTGTGCCGCATCGACGGACGCGCCACGGAGCCGACGGTCGGCTCCTCGGTCGAGCCGAGCAGATCTGGATCCGGCTGAACTGAGCGGATTCGTCGGCGGGCGCTCACCGGGTCGGCCGGAAACGGGTCCGGCGCCCGTCGCGGACCTGAAGACAGGTCCGCGACGGGCGCCGGGATGGCTGGGACCGGGCGGGTTTACTTCTGGACCAGCCGACCTTCGAAATTGCGCTCCAACTCGCGCCAGCTCTGCGCCTCGGCGGTGAACGGGGGGTTCGGTGCGAGGCGGGTCGGGTCCGGGTTGAGCAGGTAGGAGACGTACCAGCCCAGCGGGGTGGACTGGGCCAGGGCCTGCTCGACGGCGTCGTCTTCTGCGTAGTCGGCCGCGTCGGTGAACAACTCCACCGCCAGGTCGAGTTGGTCGATGTCGACCGCCTCGGGGCCCTGGGACAGGTCATCGGCGAGGCCCGTCAGCACGTAGACGTTCTCATCGGTGACCTCGACCTCGAGCGAACCGTCCACGGCCGCGGTCTGCACGTCGGTGTAGGTGCTCACCCGGGCCAGATCGTGTTCGTGATCGTCGGCCAGGTAGCGGGCCAGCGCGCGTTCGGAGCCGAAGACCGAGATCGAGCCGTCCTTGCCGAGGAAGACCGGCTCGTCGTCGAGGTAGCAGCGCAGCGTGAAGTAGACGCTGCCGGAGGTGACGATCTTGACCGGGTCGATGCCGACCTCATGCCAGAACGAGTCGTCCTCCTCGTCCTCTTCTTCGTCCTCCGCGTCGAGGTCGACGGATTCGAACTCCTCGTCCTCTTCGCTATCGGCCGCATCGTCGGCGTCGATGACGTTCTCCTCGGCGGCCAGCAGCTCCGCCTCGGCGACGGCGACCGCCTCGGCGTCCACGTCCGGGGTCGAGACCACCGAGTCGATGGCGTCGAGCACCGCGTCCCAGTCCTTGGCGATGGCGGCGCCGATCTGATCCCAGAGTTCCTCGCCGTCACGCCCGACGAAGGAGCTCACGCCAGCGGGCAGCGCGCCGAGCACCGGGTGCGAACTGAAGAACTTGGTGACCGTCTCCAGCTCGCAGACCTCGCCGATATTGCGCACCATCGAGAGCGTGTCCTCCAGCTCGGCGATGGAATCCACATCGGGATCGCCCGCGGCCAGCTCCGGCACGGCGACCAGATCGTAGGAGAAGTTCTCCTCCGGCTCCAGCTCGGCCGCCGACAGACCTGCGACGATCTTCCACGCGGGATGGTCGACCAGGTCGTTATCGGAGTTGGTCCGGATGAACGCGGCCAGCTCCGCCACGGACTCGAAACCGTACAGCGAGTCCTCGTGTCCGAGGAACGCCTCCCACTCGTCGTCACCGTCTCGCCAGCGCGGTGCCCACAGTGTGACGAGATCGCCGTCGGTCAGGCCGAGCTCGATCGGGACGATGTCTCCAGAAGCCATGAGCGGAAGCCTATCGACCTTCCGTGTCAGGCACTATCCGGCCCGCCCCCAACGCTGCCCTGCGTGTCCTGTGACGCGGGTGCAAACGACTCGTTCAGTGTCGCAACGACCTTCGAGCGCTGTGAGCCGGCATCCTCCGAGGCCTGCCTGCAGGCCCAGACGATCAGCTGGCTGACGTCGGTCGGCGCCATCGAAGTGACCGCCTCCGACAGCGACAGTCCGACCAGCGCGCCGTCGCTGTTCACCTCGACGCTGACCACGCCGTCATCGGTGGTGAACTGGCCGCGTACCTGCTTGAGGCCGTACAGTGCGGCCTCCAGCGCCTCCAGCTTCGCCGTCGCGTTGGCGACCAGCGCATCCATCTCCGCACTCATACCGGCCTCATCCAGCTAGTCGGTCCCGTGTCCGCGTCATCGATCCGGTCCAATTCATCGACCGCCTGCTGCCGGGTGGGCAGTCCGAGCCGGTCGAGGATATCGGCGGGCATACCCGCCTCGGTCAGGACCTCGCGGCGACGGGCGCGCGCGGCAATGGTGGAGCGCTGGGTGAGGCGCAGGATCTCGGCCGCGAGAGCCTGTGCGCCGTAACGGTATTCGCTGCGCTCGAATTTGATCTCGACCGGCATGCCCTGGTCGGTGGCGCGCACCGCGATGGTGCCGGACCGGTTGGTGCTGCCCGCGACCGTGACGTTCGGAATGGGCTGCGGTTGCTGGGGGTTTACCGGTTGGCTCATTCGGTGGGCCTGTAGAAGCCGTAGAACTCCATACCCATGTTCTCCGTTCGGATGGAACTGACCGAGACCGGGTCGCCGGCCTCGACGAGCTGCCCGTTGCCGACCACCATGGCGACATGGCCGTCCCATACGGCCAGATCGCCCGGCATCAGATCTCCGGGTGACACCTGCGGGTGTCCGATGTGTTGCTCCTGGGCCAGGCGCGGCAGTTCGACACCGGCCTCGCCGTAGGCGTACTTCGTCAGACCGCTGCAATCGATGCCCGAGCCCGGGGTATTGCCGCCCCACACGTAGGGCGTGCCGACCGCGCTGAGTGCCGATTTGACCGCGGTCGCGGCCTCCTCGTTCGGCGCCTCGACGGTACTGCCGTCGGGCAGGGTGATCTTCACGCCCTTGCCGTCGGTCGTCGAATTCGCCGAATTGGAATTGCTGTTGGAATTGTTGTTCGTGCTCGACTTGCTCTGCGTCTGGTTGGACGCGGCGCTCGACGCCGCCGAAGTCAGCGGCTTGCTGATGGTGCTCACCATGCTGCCCGCGCCGCTCGCGAGACCGAGCAGGCTGTCGATGCCGGACTTCACACCCGAGGTCAGGTTGGTCGGCAGCGAGGCGGGTGAGGTGGACGGCGCCGGGGTCAGCTCGTTCATCGCCTGGGTTTGCGTGCTGAGCTCGTTCTGCGTCCGCCCGACCACATTCAGGCCTTGGTTCAGATGGTCGATGGCCGAACCGACGAGCACCGTCAGCCCCTGCGGCGTGGCGATCGCCGGACCCAGGGCCGTTGCCTGGTTCACGAACGACTGCACGATGCCGTTGAGATCCTTCTGGCCGGTCTCCACATAGGCGGCGGCCTGGTCGACGACCGTGGCCATCTCGGTGCCGCGATCGGAGATCGTGGCGGCCGAGGTCTGCACGCGCAGCGCCTTCGAGGTCGCGGCATCCGCGGCGACACCGTCCCACGCGGTGTTCATCTGATTGATGCTGTTGCGGCTCAACTGATGTAGTTGATCGAGCATGCTCGAAGTGGACGTCAGTGCGTCCGAGGCGCCGCCGCTGGGCACCACGCCGGTGCCGAAACTGGAGAGCAGATCCAACAACGGCTTGGCCAGCACATTGATATCGATCACCGGCTCATCCGTCCAGATCTGTGGTCCGGAGTGCCGCGGCATTGTTCAGGTCCGTCTCGGTGAGCACGGTCGCCGCGCCCGCGGTGGCCCCGCCCAAGCTGGACAGCACCGCCGACAGCTGGCCGATCGAGGCGACGTGTCCGGCGTGCGCCGCCGCGTACGCCGCCATGAAATCGCCGCCGATCAGGCCCATGATCGGTCCGAGCAGCGCCGGATTCGCCGCCGCGGCACTGGTTGCCGCGCCCGCCATTTCACCGGCCATCACCCCGGCGGTCGCGCTGTAAGCCGCAATGCCCTCGGCGTCCGCCGACATCTTTCGCATAGTGCTTCCCCCATCTGTCGTTCCCAGGCAGAGTACGTCATCCACCTAGTTCGACGCGCTGCCTTCCCGATCGGTTCCAGCTCGTTCGAAAAATTTTCGGGGAGACGTCCGACACCGAACTCGTCATCGACCTTATCGTTCCCTCATGCGCACGCACACCGTGGACCACCCACTCGCCGCGACCCTGCTCACCACCATGCGAGACGCGCGCACACCGAATCCGGCCTTCCGCACGGCATTGCGCGATCTCACCGGGATTCTGATCTACGAGGCCCTGCGCGACGCACCGGTGACCCGGTACGAGATCACCACCCCGGTGGCCGTCGCCGAGGGTGCGCGACTCACCCAGCCGCCGCTGCTTGTGCCGGTGCTGCGGGCCGGACTCGGCATGATCGATGCCGCCGCCGAGCTGATCCCCGATGCCAGGGTCGGTTTCGTCGGCATCGCCCGTGACGAAGACAGTCACCGGCCCGTCCCGTACATGGAGTCGCTGCCCACCGATCTCGCCGACGTCCCGGTCTTCGTGCTCGACCCGATGCTGGCCACCGGCGGCTCCATGCGCCATACCCTCGAGTTGCTCGTCGCCCGTGGCGCCACCGACATCACCGCGGTCTGCGTGGTCGCCGCCCCCGAAGGCATTGCCGCGCTGGCGGACTCGGGTCTGCCCGTGCGGCTGGTGACCGCGGTCGTCGACACGGGCCTGAACGAGAACGCCTATATCGTGCCCGGCCTCGGAGACGCGGGCGACCGCCAATTCGGCCCGCGCTGACTCGATCGGACGAACAACCCTACAGCTGCTCGCAGAACTGTCGAAGCGCGGAAAGGCGCTGCCGGGCCGCACTTCTCGCGGCGGATAGGGCGGTGCGATCGGTGACGGGTTCGACCACCTCGAGGTAGCACTTGAGCTTCGGTTCGGTGCCGGAGGGGCGGATGACGACGCGCGCGCCGCCGCTCTCGAAGATCAGCGCGTCGGTGCGCATACGACCGCGCACCTGGAGCTGATCGGTGTATTTCACCGGTTCGTCGGCGATTTCGCCGGGTGGGGCCGTACGCAGCCGGTCGACGACGGCGGCCGCGGCGTCGATATCGGCCAGTCGCAGCGACACCTGGTCGGTCGCGTGCAGGCCGAATTCGAGTGCGTAGTCGTCGAGTTCGTCGGCGAGCGTGCGGCCCGCCGCCTTCAGCCGGGATACCAGGTCGGCAGTGAGGACGGCGGCGGAGATCCCGTCCTTATCGCGCACCACGGCCGGATCGACGCAGTGTCCAATCGCCTCTTCGTAGGCGTAGACCAGGCCGTCGCCCGCGCGGGCCAGCCATTTGAAGCCGGTGAGGGTTTCGGCATAGCGGGCGCCGCGGGCCGGTGCCAGCTTGGACAGCAGCCGTGACGACACGATGGTGGTGGCGACCAGGGATTCCGGCGGCGCGGTGCGCAGTACGCAATCGCCGAGCAGCACACCGGTTTCGTCGCCGCGCAGCATGCGCCAGCTCGCCGAACCGCGGATGCCGACGGCGCAGCGATCGGCGTCCGGGTCGAGGGCGAGCGCCACATCGGCGCCGACCCGTTCGGCCAGTGCCAGCAGCAGATCGGTCGCGCCCGGCTCCTCCGGGTTGGGGAATGCGACCGTGGGAAAGTCGGGGTCGGGCTCGAACTGCTCCGGCACGACATGCACATCGGTGAATCCGGCCGCTTCGAGCGCCGTGACGGCGGTCGCGCCGCCGACACCGTGCAGCGGGGTGAGCGCGATCCGGATATCGGCGCGTGCGCCGGGCCCGCCGATCGCGTCCGGCAGTTCGGCGACACGGGCCAGGTAGCGGCGCACGATTTCGGCGCCGGGCTCGTGGCCGAGCGCCGATACGATCCGCGGATCGTGTACGCCCGCGGCCGGATCGGCGCGCGGAACCGGCGCGCGCACCGCCTCGATGCGGGCTTCGATCTCACTGTCCGCGGGTGCGATCAGCTGGGCGCCACGGTCGAGGAACACCTTGTACCCGTTGTCGGTGGCGGGGTTGTGCGAGGCGGTGATCTGCACGCCGGCCACCGCGCCCAGTTCGCGCACCGCGAACGGGACCAGCGGCGTGGGCAGCGGGCCGGGCAGGGTCAAGACCGAGAAACCCGCCGCCGCAAGCACTTCCGCGGTCGTGGCGGCGAAGTCGGCGGAGCCGTATCTGGCGTCGCGTCCGACGGCGACCAGGCCGCCGCCCAGGCAGCGCTCGCGCAGCCAGTCGGCCAGGCCCGCGGTAGCTTGTGCGACCGTATCGACATTCATGCCGTCGGGGCCGTCCTGGATCGGGCCACGCAGCCCGGCCGTCCCGAACCGCAGCATCAGTAATCCTCCGGTAGGTGTACGAGCCGCGTTGCGGCGGGAATGTTTTACAGCCGCTCCAGCACGCCGCGCAGCAGCTTGCCGAGCCGAGGCGCGGCCGCATGCCCCTCGGCGAGCACCTCGGCGTGCGACAGGTGCGCACCGGTCACGCCCGCGGCCAGGTTGGTGACCAGGGAGATGCCGAGCACCCGGACACCCAGGGCACGGCAGGCGATCGCCTCCAGCACCGTGGACATGCCGACCAGGTCGGCGCCCATGGTGTGCAGCATGCGGATCTCGGCCGGGGTCTCGTACTGCGGTCCGGTCAGGCCCGCGTACACCCCCTCGGTCAGGCTGGGATCGATATCCCTTGCCAGCGCTCGCAATTCGGGATCCCAGGCATCGACCAGGTCGACGAAACTTGCCCCGGTCAGCGGCGAGCGCCCGGTGAGATTGATGTGGTCGCTGATCAGCACCGGCTCGCCGACCTGTAGGCCGGGGCGGATCCCGCCCGCAGCGTTGGTGAGCAGCACGATCTCGGCGCCCGCGGCGATCGCGGCGGTGACCGGATGCACGACCTCGGTCGGCTGGTAGCCCTCGTACAGGTGCTGACGACCCATCAGCAGCAGCACGGGTGTGTCGTCGACGGCGATCGAGTGCACCATCCCGACGTGCCCCTGCGCGCTCGGCGTCCCGAATCCGGGCAGCTCCGGCATCGGCACCGAGGCGCTCGGCGTCCCGATTTCCGCGGCCGCCTCCTGCCAGCCCGACCCCAGCACCACCGCGACCCGGTGACGCTCGACTCCCGTACGTTCGGCTATCGCCTCGGCGGCCTGTTCGGCAAGCATGATCTGAACGATAGTCGGGTCCCGACGCCGCTGCCGGGTCCGGTCGGCCGCGTCGATTGCTACCCGTGAGTAGCTCGCCCGTGGGGGGCGGATAAGCTGCGCGCATGCCGTATCTGGAACGTGAGGGAGATGTGTTCGTCCTGTACCTCGGAAGCGAGGAACAGACCGACAGCGAGAACCGCTTCCATCCGGATTGGATCGATGAGTTCCACGGGCTTCTCGACAAGGTCGAAGCCCACGAGGGTCCGGCCGCGCTGGTCACCACGGCGTCCGGCAAGTTCTACAGCAACGGCCTCGATACCGACTGGCTCTTCGGCAACCTGGACAAGATCCACGGCTACCTCGACCGCGTGCATTCGCTCTACACCCGGCTGCTCGCCTTCCCGCTGCCGACCGTCGCCGCCCTCAACGGTCACGCCTTCGGCGCCGGCGCCATGCTCGCCACCTCGCACGACTTCCGGGTGATGCGCGCCGACCGCGGCTTCTGGTGCCTGCCCGAGGTGCATCTGGGCATGCCGTTCACGGTGGGTATGAACGCCCTGCTGACCGAGCGGCTCGCCAACCAGGTCTGCGTCCAGGCCATGACCACCGGTTACCGCTACCCGGCCGATCAGGCCATCGCCGCGGGCATCGTGGACGAGGCGGCCGACGCCGACGCATTGCTGGGCGCGGCCGTCGCGCGCGCCGCGGCACTCGCGGGCAACCGCAAGCCGAATCTGCCGGTGATCAAGCGCGCGCTGCACGCCAAGGCGCTGGCCGGACTCGCCGTCGCGACCACCCCGGAGAACCTGGCGTTCGCCGCCGGATAACCCACACTGTGACCGGCGTGACGGGCGCAGGGTGCGCCCGATTCGCCGCACAGTGCAACACTGTGTCCCATGCCACCACCGCGCAGCGGGCACGACGAGATGCGCAGCGATCTTCGCGCTGTGCACGCTGATGTCGCCGTGGCGGCGTCGGATGCCGCGATCGCGGCCGCGTCGGCGCGGCTGATCGATCTCTCGCACGCCATCCACGCTGAACCGGAGCTGGCCTTCGAGGAGGTCCGCAGCGTCGCCAAGACCGTCGAGCCGCTGGCCGAACGTGGCTTCGAGATCGACCTCGGCGTCGCCGAGCTGCCGACCGCGTTCCGCGCCGTCTACGGCAGCGGCGAGCTGACGGTCGGCCTCTGCGCCGAGTATGACGCGCTGCCCGAGATCGGCCATGCCTGCGGGCACAACATCATTGCCGCGACGGCGGTCGGGGCGGCGCTCGGGCTCGCCGAGGTGGCCGACGAACTCGGCATCACCGTGGTGGTGCTCGGAACTCCCGCCGAGGAGAGCGGCGGCGGCAAGGTGCTGATGTTGGAGCGCGGCTGCTTCGACGACGTGGCGATGGCGATGATGGTGCACCCGGGCCCATTCGATATCGCGGGCGCTCACTCGCTGGCCCTCGCCGATATCGGCGTGGTCTTCCACGGCCGTGAGGCACATGCGAGCGCGGCACCGGAACTCGGCCGCAACGCGGGCGACGCGGTGACCGTTTCGCAGGTAGCTCTGGGGTTGCTGCGTCAGCATCTTCAGCCTGGACAGCAACTTCACGGTATAGTCAGCGACGGTGGCGTAGCCCCCAACATCGTGCCCGGACGTGCGGAACTGCTGTACTACCTACGCGCAGTCGACTCCGCATCCCTCGGCGATCTGATGCGACGAGCATCGGCTTGTTTCGAGGCGGGCGCCCTGGCGACCGGCTGCACCCACGAAATCCGGACGCTCGCACCTACATATACCGAGCTGACGCCCGATACCGCACTACTGTGTGCCTATCGCGAGCAGATCGCCGAACTGGGACGGATGCCGATCGCACCGGAGCTCGAGGCGCAGCGACCGCTCGGCAGCACCGATATGGGCAACATCACCAACGTCATCCCGGGTATCCATCCGGTCATCGGCATAGATGCCGGTGGGGCGGTGACACATCAGCCCGGCTTCGCCGCGGCCAGTATCAACGCCTCGGCGGATCGCGCGGTGCTCGATGGCGCATCGGCGCTGGCGCGTACCGCAATCGTCATCGCCCGCGATGAAGAACAGAGAGACAGGTTGTTGCAACGGTTCGTTCAACGACAGGAGGACATTCGGTGAGCATTACCGGCCATTCGGCGGCGGCTGCGGACGGGGGAGCGTGCGCGACCACGGAGGGCCAAGGGGACATCGTGCTCGGCCAGCCACGCATCGACGGCTTGGAGGCCGTCGATGCGTGGCTGGCCGAGCACACGGTCGACATGATCCAATGGCGCAGGCATATCCACGCCAACCCGGAGCTTTCCCGGACCGAATTCGCCACTACCGAGTTCGTCTCCTCTTGGCTGACGAAGGCCGGGTTGACGCCGCAGAAGATGCCGGGCGGCACCGGACTGATCTGTGATATCGGACCTACGGACGCCCCCCGCATCGGCCTGCGCGCCGATATGGACGCACTGCCGCTCCAGGAGTTCACCGGACTCAGCTTCGCCTCCACGGTCCCGGGCGTGTCACACGCCTGCGGCCACGATGCGCACACCACCATCCTGCTCGGCACCGCGCTCGCGCTGGCCGAGTTGGACCTGCCCGTCGGTGTGCGGTTCGTCTTCCAGCCCGCCGAAGAAGTGATGCCGGGCGGCGCGATCGATATGGTCGCCGCGGGCGCCATGGAGGGTGTCGACCGGATCTTCGCCCTGCACTGTGATCCGCGACTCGAGGTCGGCCGGGTCGGTATCCGGGTCGGGGCGATCACCTCGGCCGCCGACACCGTCGAACTGGTACTGGACTCGCCGGGCGGGCATACCTCGCGCCCGCACCTGACCAGCGATCTGGTCTATGCCATCGGCACCGTGATCACCGGGCTGCCCGGACTGCTGAGCCGTCGCATCGATCCACGCACCAGCACGGTGATGGTGTGGGGTGCGGTCTCCGCGGGTAAAGCACCCAACGCGATTCCGCAGACCGGCATGCTCACCGGCACGGTCCGCACCGGCGACCACGCCACCTGGTCGCTGCTGGAGCCGATGGTGCACGAGATCGTCGACGGTCTGCTCGCCCCGACCGGGGTGCGCTACCAACTGAATTACCGCCGCGGCGTGCCGCCGGTGGTGAACGACGAACACTCCACCCGGATGTTCGAGGACGCCATCCGCGCACTGGGTCCGGACGCGCTCGCCGACACCATGCAGTCCGGCGGGGGCGAGGATTTCTCCTGGTACCTGGAGGAGGTGCCCGGCGCCATGGCGCGCCTCGGCGTCTGGTCCGGGCACGGCGAGCAGTTGGATCTGCACCAGCCCACCTTCGACATCGACGAGCGGGCGCTCGCGGTGGGCGTGCGGGTGCTGAGCAACATCATTCTGGGCACGCCCTGAGCCGGAGTTCTTCCGAAACCGCGTGGCCGACCTTCGGGTCGGCCACTGCGTTCGTTTGTCAGCCGAAGTTTCCGGGGCCTACGTTGCGACTGTTCCTGGTGCGCAGCGCGTGCACGTAGTCCTCCGGGGCGCCCGCCTTCTCGGCGGCGTCGGCCATGACGCCGATATAGCGCGCCGACGGCAGGCCACCCTCGTAGGCGTCCAGCACATACAGCCACGCCAGGCGTGGTTCGGTGCCGCTGCCGGGGCTCGGGGTGACGCGCAGCCGGATCTTCTTGTGGATGCCGAAGTCCGAGCCCTCCCAGCGGTCCAGGCGTTGCTCGTCCTCCGGGGAGACGTCGTAGAGCACGACGAAAACCCGGGAACCAGGCTCCTCCACGACCGTCGCCAGCGGTCCTTCCCACCCGATGTCGTCGCCGGCGAAGGTGAGTCGCCAGCCCTCCAACCAGCCCGTCCCGGACATGGGGGAGTGCGGACAGCGCTCGAGCATCTGGGACGAGTCCATGTTCGACCCGTAGGCGGCGTAGATCGGCACGAGGAAAGGGTAGCCAATAACCCGGCCGGATCCCCCATATCCCGGCAGTGTCGACCGGCCGCGCCTTCGGCGCGGCGTGTTCGCGGCCTGTATGTCTCGCGTCCGAGGGGACGAGATTCGCGACTTCGTCACATGTGCGGGTGGGACGGGGTGTTGCGTTCGCGTTAGCGGTATGTAGGCAATGGGGGTTGCCGGAGACTCGCCCGATAACGTTGTAGCCAGTGCCGGAGATCCCGGTCGACAGCTCGAGCGGAGGTATCCATGACCCGCATTGCCATCATCGGTGGCGGCCCGGCCGGTTACGAAGCGGCACTGGTGGGCGCCCAGCACGGCGCGGAAGTGACCCTGGTCGACCGCGACGGCATCGGCGGTGCGTGTGTGTTGTGGGACTGTGTGCCCTCGAAGACCTTTATCGCCTCGACCGGCGTGCGGACCGATCTGCGTCGCGCCAAGGATCTCGGGATCACGCTGGATCCGAGCCAGGCCGCCGTCGCGCTGCCCGAGGTGAACGCGCGCGTCAAGGCGCTGGCGCTGGCGCAGTCCTCCGATATCCGGTCGAAGTTGCAGTCCGCGGGGGTGACGGTGCTTTCCGGTTGTGCGGAACTGACCGAGCCCGCTGTCGGGTTGTCGACCACGCACCGGGTGCTGGTCAAGCTCGACGGTGGCGCCGAGCGCCGGAAGATCCTCGAGGCCGAGGTGGTGCTGATCGCCACCGGCGCCAGCCCGCGGGTGCTGCCCGGCGCCGAGCCGGACGGTGAGCGCATCCTGAACTGGCGTCAGCTCTACGACCTGCGCGAACTGCCGGAGACCCTGGTGGTGGTCGGCTCGGGTGTCACGGGCGCCGAATTCGTTTCCGCCTATACCGAATTGGGTGTGCGGGTGAAGCTGGTCTCCAGCCGCGACCGGGTGCTGCCCGGCGAGGACGCGGACGCGGCGCTCGTCCTGGAGGAGGCGCTGGCCGAGCGCGGGGTCGAACTGGTCAAGCACGCCAGAGCGGACGCGGTGGAGCGCACCGCCGAGGGCATCGTGGTGAAACTCTCCGACGGGCGCACCGTCGCGGGCACCCACGCGCTGATGACGGTGGGGTCCACGCCCAATACCGAGAGCCTGGGACTGGCACAGGTCGGCATCGAACTCGACCGTGGCGGCTACCTGCGGGTGGACCGGGTTTCGCGCACCTCGGTGCCCGGCATCTACGCCGCGGGCGACTGCACCGGCCTGCTGCCGCTGGCCTCGGTGGCCGCCATGCAGGGCCGCATCGCGATGTACCACGCGCTGGGCGAGGGTGTGAGTCCGATTCGCCTGAAGACGGTCGCCTCCGCGGTCTTCACCCGCCCCGAGATCGCCACCGTCGGCGTGAGTCAGACCGCGATCGACAATGGCGACATCCCGGCCCGCACGGTGATGCTGCCGCTGAACACCAATCCGCGCGCCAAGATGTCGGGGCTGCGCCGCGGTTTCGTCAAGATCTTCTGCCGTCCCGCCACCGGCGTGGTGATCGGCGGCGTGGTGGTGGCGCCGATCGCCTCCGAATTGATCCTGCCGATAGCCCTTGCGGTGCAGAACAATCTGACCGTCAACGACCTGGCCCAGACCTTCTCGGTCTACCCGTCGCTGACCGGTTCGGTGACCGAAGCGGCCCGTCTGCTGATGCGCCACGACGATCTGGACTGATTCACAAGATCGCCGCAGGTCGGCACCCCGACCCGGCTTTCGCGCGCTGTCACCCGAGTGTTCTTGCCACCGGGTGGAATTCACCGCATTGCCACTGCGCCGAACATGTGGTTGACTCCCCGCAGAGATGCGATCGGCGGGCGGTCGCTTGGTTCTGTTGTGGGGGGAAGAGTCCTTTCCAAACGGGAACGGCGAACGGCGCGCAGGTCGTTCGACGACCGAGCGTCTCACCAGGGACAAAACTGGGTGCGACCGCTTCGGTCACACCCGGGAAAGGGAATTGCGAAAAGTGAAACATCGTAAGCCGAGTCGGGCGCAGCGAGCGATGGCGAGCACATCGTTGCCGTTGGCCGCCGCGGCCGCCGTGGCAACTCTTCTCGCGGCGCCGGCGGGGGCTGTTCCGAACGATCCGACCACACCCTCCACCCCGGCCCCGGCACAGCCGGGCACCGAGGCGCCTGCCGAGAACACCCCGGAGACGACCAAGCCGGATCCGAACAAGCCGGAACCCGCGAAGCCGGAGAGCAAGCCGACGCCGAGCCAGCCGGGCGTCACCACTCCGGATCCGAATCAGGTCATGCCGGATCCCAACAAGGATCCGAAGTTGGCCGCGCCGATGCAGCCGGGTGTCACCACCCCGCGTGTCGCGCCGCTGCCGGTGCCGGGTCAGCCCGCGCCCGCGCAGCCCGCTACGGCGCCGGATCCGGCTGCGCCGGGCGATCCGAAGCCCGCCCAGCCGGGTGTCCAGCAGCCGGGCACGCCGGGTGCCGCGACCCCGGGTTCGGATGCGAACACTCGTGCCGCGCAACCGGAGTCGGAGACCCTGGTGCAGCAGCCGCCGCGCTGGGAGGCGCCGCGCCTGCAGGCCGCGCCCGCCGCGCCGGTCGTCGAGATGAACGGTCCGCGTACCGAAATCGGCGCGAACGTCGACGGTGGCGGGCTGCTCCCCGGTTTCGTGGCCAACACCCACCACTTCAGCAATGCGGCGGGTTACGTCGGCACCATCGGTTACCGCACCCCGACCGGTGCGGGCGAGGCCGGTGTGTCGGTCGAGTTCGTCGACATCAACACCGTCAAGGTCACCAGCTACACCGGTGGTGAAGGGCTGGCGGACAACAAGAACACCATGATCCTCGACACCACCCAGGTGAACCTGGCGAAGGCGTCCGTGGAGCAGTGGATCGCGGCGCAGCCGGGCGGCGCGGCTGCCCTCGAAGCGGCTGCGCAGGTTAAACTGCCGCCGATTGTTCCGCCGGGTGAAGTGATTCCGCAGACGGTCAACGTGGCTGGTATCACCACCCAGTGGGGTGGTTCGGTCCAGTACTGACACAAGCTGTTTCGACGGGTGGGGCGGTCGTACGCGACCGCCCCACACGTGTGTCCTGGGAAAGGATTGGGTGTGGGTTCCGAAGGTGATGCGAAGGACAACGAATCCGACCAGTCCGGGTCGGGATTCGGTCCGCCGCTGGGTGAATTCGGCCCACCGGTGGGCGACTTCGGTCCATCGGTAGGTGAGTTCGGCCCGCCGACGGGTGAATTCGGTCCGCCTGTCGGAGACTTCGGCGGTCCGCCGATGGCCGAGTCCGGCCCGCAGTGGACGGTGCCGGAGCCGCCCGGCGATCATCCGGAACTCGGGTGGCGTCCGGCGGACGAGCCCGCCGTGCCACCGCCTCCGCCGCAGTACCGGGCACCCGATACGACGGTCTTCCCCGACCCACCGCGCTCGCCGGTGCCGCCCTCGGACTTCGACGCCACCGTGCGGCATCACACGCCGCCCGCGGGCAGTGACCGCTGGTGGAGCCCGACCGATACCGGCGAGGTGCCGAAGCCGCCGCCGGAACCGCGCCGGTCCGAGCCCGGGCTGTCATGGGCGGATGATCCGATCGCCAAGCGGTTGGCGCCGAGCGCCCCGGTGGCGGCGCCCTCCGGTTCCCGATCCGGAACCGGCCGCCGCTGGATCGTGCTCGGTGTCGTCGCGGCGCTGGTGGTGGTCGCGGCGATCGGGCTGGTGATCGTGCTCGCCGCTCGGGACTCCGGTGGCGATACGGAGCAGGTGGCCTCCGCCGCCCCGACCTCCGCGGTCTCCAGTTGCCCGTCCAGCGTCGAGGGCAGCGTCACCACCGGCAATGGTCCGGGCGACACCTCCAGCGGCGAGAAGGCAATCCTCGGCTTCCAGCATGCGTACTACACCGATCGCAATGGCGCACTGGCGCGCAGCTTTGTGGCGCCGGATGCGAATGTCGAGCCATCCGAGGATCTGCAGCGGACGATCGACCAGCAGATCCCGAAGGGCACGACCTACTGTCTGCGGATCACGTTGCTGGCACCCGATCGCTTCAATGTCGTGGTCAACGAGCAGCGTCCCGGTGGCACCACGTTCACCTACTTCCAGCTGATCCAGACCGTGAACCTGGATGGGCGGTATCTGGTTCAGGTGATCGGGTCCTTCTGAATTCGCGACCTGCTGAAGCCGACCGCCCGCGGTGCCGTCCCCGGTGTCGCGGGCGGTCGGCGCGTTTGTTGACCGCTAGGCGTGCGCACTGGGTGAATGCCGAACTGTCGCACTGTTTTTCGATGAGCGATGGTTGGTTTTCGCCTTGATTACCGTGCGATTGCTCGGTAGTGTGCGTCATGTCAATCAAGGAGGGGAGATCCTTTATGTTCACGAAATTCCTTGCCAGCGCTGTGATTGCGGTCGGCTTGGTCGCGATCGTTCCGAGCGTCGCTACCGCGGGACCTTGTCAGCCGGGCGTATCGACCGATTGCACCAACACCCCGCCACCCCCGAAGTGCCAGCCGGGTGTGTCGACGAATTGCCCGAGGCGCTGACGGTCAGCTCCCGGTAGGTCATATCGGCCGATGCCAGCGGTGGTCTATTACGCCGCTGGCATCGGCCGTTCTGCTATCGGCGGACGAGTGTCGTCTGATCCGCCGGTTGCCGGTTGACCACCGCGATCGAGCTCATCGGCGCGTCTGCGACCGTGCGTGCGGCGTGCCGGGCACATCGCTCCTAACTGGGAGGAAGCCTGGCCTATCTCATAATTTGAGAATACAATTTCACATTCTGGTCAAATTTGTGGGACAGTGGGTATTCGCGCACCTGGCGTCTCCCGGAGGTTTCCATGTCGTCGACCAATCCGCCGTTGGCAAGCAAGCTGAGCGGGCTGCAGAGTTCGGCGATTCGTGACCTGCTCAAGCTGACCACGCGGGCGGAGATCATCAGCCTGGCGGGCGGCCTGCCCGATGCCGAGCTCATGCCGCGCGAGCGGATCGCGAAGGCGGCCGAGGGCGCCCTGAGCGGGACCGGTGCGCTCCAGTACACCGAATCGCCCGGTTGGGCGCCGTTACGCGCGGTGCTCGCCGAGCGCGAGTCGGCCCGGCTCGGCAGGGTCGTCCCGGTCGACGAGGTGTTCGTGACGCACGGTTCGCAGCAGGCGCTGTCGCTGTTGTCGGAGGTGCTGCTCGATCCCGGTGCGCTGGTGGTCGTCGAGGATCCCGCCTATGTCGGAGCGCTGCAGGTGTTCCGGGCCGCCGGGGCGCGAATCGTCGCGGTGCCGTTGGATGCCGAGGGTATGCGCATCGATGCGTTGCGGGAGTTGCTGGCCCGTGGCGAACGCCCGGCCGTGGTGCACACGGTGAGCAACTTCCACAATCCCGGCGGGGTCACCATGAGTCCGCGGCGTCGCGGCGAACTCGCGGAACTCGCCGAAGCGCACGGCTTCTGGGTGATCGAGGACGACCCGTACGGCGAGCTGTGGTTCGACAGCCCCGCGCCCGCGCCGGTGGCGACGTACTCCCGCAACGTGATTCGCCTATCGAGCGCCTCCAAGATCATCGCACCGACTCTTCGCGTCGGCTGGATGGTCGCCCCCGACCGTGTCTGCCGGGCCGTCGAACTCCTCAAACAGGGTGCGGACCTGTGTGGTTCGGCCCTCACCCAGCAGATCGCGGCCGATCTCCTCGCCGACGAAACCTGGCTCACCGCCCACGTCGATACCGTCCGCACCACCTACAGCACCCGTGCCAAGGCTCTCGTGCACGCCGTCCGCACCGCCTTCGGTGACCGCATCACCTGCACCGACGCCACCGGCGGCATGTTCGTCTGGGCGGACTTCGCCGACGGCACCGACACCGGAGCCCTGCTCCCGCACGCACTGAACGAGGGCGTCGCCTATGTCCCCGGCTCCGCCTTCGCCGTCGACGGCGCGTACCGCGAATCCATGCGCATGTGCTTCACCACATCCGATGCTTCCACCCTGGAGCAGGCCATCGACCGCCTCGCCCGGGCACACGCCCGGGCGGCCGGATAGGAGCGGCGGCAACGGCATTCGAGCCGATCGGCCGGGTTCGGGTCAGTCGACCCAGTTGTAGGTGCGCTCGACCGCCTTGTTCCAGGCGGCGAGGTGTTCCTCGCGGTCGGCGGCGGACATGGTGGGTTCCCAGGTTTTGTCGGCGGACCAGTTGGCGCGGATATCGTCGGTGTCGGGCCAGTAGCCGACGGCCAGACCAGCCGCGTACGCGGCGCCGAGTGCCGTTGTTTCATTGACGACGGGGCGGACCACGGGGGCGTCGAGGATGTCGGATTGGAATTGCATGAGCAGGTCGTTGCCGACCATGCCCCCGTCCACCTTGAGGGTGGTGAGTTCCAGATCCAGCTTCTGGGAGTCGGCGTCGGCGCGCATCGCGTCGACCACCTCGCGGGTTTGGAAGGCGGTGGATTCCAGGACGGCCCTGGCCAGATGGGCGCGGTTCACGAAGCGGGTCAGACCTGCGATGACGCCGCGGGCGTCGGGCCGCCACCGGGGCGCGAACAGGCCCGAGAAGGCGGGGACGATATAGGCGCCGCCGTTGTCCTCGACGCTGCGCGCGAGGGGTTCGATCTCGTCGGCGGAGGAGATGATGCCGAGGTTGTCCCGGAACCATTGCACCAGTGAGCCGGTCACCGCGATGGAGCCCTCCAGCGCGTATACGGCGGGCTGGTCGCCGAGGCGGTAGCACACCGTGGTCAGCAGGCCGTGCTTGCTGAACACCGGGGTGGTTCCGGTATTGAGCAGCATGAAATTGCCGGTGCCGTAGGTGTTTTTGGCCTCGCCGGGGGACAGGCACGCCTGGCCGAAGGTGGCGGCTTGCTGGTCGCCGAGGATGCCCGCGACCGGAATACCCGCCAGCGGTCCCGAGGTGATCTCGCCGTACACCTCCGAGGAACTGCGAATCTCGGGCAGCATTCCCTGCGGCACACCGAATTCCGCGCAGATCCGCGAATCCCATTGCAGCGTGCGCAGGTCCATCAGCATGGTGCGCGACGCATTGGTGACATCGGTGACGTGCAGACCCGTGAGGTTCCACAGCACCCAGCTGTCGATGGTGCCGAAACACAGTTCGCCCGCTTCGGCGCGCTCCCTGGCGCCCTCGACATGGTCCAGGATCCAGCGCAGCTTCGGCCCGGCGAAGTAGGTGGACAGCGGCAGCCCGGTGCGATCCTGGTAGCGGGTCGGCCCGGATTCGCCGCCCAGTTCGGTGACGAGCCGGTCGGTGCGGGTGTCCTGCCAGACGATGGCGTTGTGGATCGGCTCGCCGGTGGCGCGGTCCCACACCACGGTTGTCTCGCGCTGGTTGGTCACACCGACCGCGGCGATATCCTCGGTGCTCAGATCGAGCTGCTCCAGCACTTCGCCGAGCACGAGTTCGGTATTGCGCCAGATGCTGCGCGGATCGTGCTCGACCCAGCCCGGCCGCGGGAAGATCTGTTCGTGCTCTCGCTGGGCCACCCCGACGACGCGGCCCTGCCGGTCGAAGACGATGCACCTACTGGAGGTCGTGCCCTGATCGATGGCGGCCACATAGCGACGCATTGGTGCAGGTTACTAAACACGGTGAGTGCTGTGTCCGTTTGCGGCGCGTCGATTCGCATAGCCTGGTAGCTGAACAGCTCGATCTTGTGCCCGTGCCCAACATCGCCTACACCTGAGGCCGCCGTCGGCTGGAGGAGTCGAGCATGACCATGAAACAGGATTCGCAGTTCCTCGGCCCCGAGCAGCGCCGCACCGCGTGGGAGCGGTTCGGCAAGGACCATTTCGACGTGGTGGTGGTCGGGGGCGGCGTGGTGGGCGCCGGGATCGCGTTGGACGCGGCCACCCGGGGCTTGCGGGTCGCGCTGGTCGAGGCCCGCGATCTCGGGTCCGGCACCTCGAGCCGTTCGTCGAAAATGTTCCACGGCGGCCTTCGCTATCTGGAGCAGTTGGAGCTCGGCCTGGTGCGTGAGGCGCTGCGCGAGCGTGAACTCTCCCTCGCCACGCTGGCCCCGCACCTGGTGAAACCGTTGCGCTTCCTCTACCCGCTGACGCATCGGGTGTGGGAGCGGCCGTATGTGGCCTCCGGCCTGGTCCTCTACGACACCATGGGCGGCGCCAAATCCGTACCGGGGCAGCATCATCTGTCGCGCAACCGCGCACTCAGGCTGGCGCCCGGGCTCAAGCGCGACGCGCTGATCGGCGGTGTCACCTACTACGACACCGTCGTCGACGACGCCCGCCACACCATGACCGTGGCCCGCACCGCCGCACACTACGGCGCGGTGATCCGCACCTCCACCCAGGTGGTCGGCTTCCTGCGCGAGGCGGACCGGGTGGTCGGGGTGAAGGTGCGCGACAGCGAGGACGGCCGTAACGCCGAGGTCCGCGCGCACGTGGTGATCAATGCGACCGGTGTCTGGACCGACGAGGTGCAGGCGCTCTCGCGCAACCGCGGCCGCTTCCATGTGCGCGCGTCGAAGGGTGTGCACATCGTGGTGCCGCGTGACCGGATCGTCAGCGATGCCGCGATCATCCTGCGCACCTCCACCTCGGTGCTGTTCGTCATCCCGTGGGGTGCGCACTGGATCATCGGCACCACCGATACCGACTGGAATCTCGACCTGGCGCATCCGGCGGCGACCAAGGCCGATATCGACTATCTGCTCGCGCGGGTGAACGAGGTGCTGGTCACCCCGCTCACGCCCGCCGATATAGATGGCGTGTACGCCGGTCTGCGTCCCCTCCTAGCGGGCGAAAGCGATTCCACTTCCAAGCTTTCCCGCGAACACGCGGTCGCCCGCATCGCCCCGGGACTTGTCGCCATCGCGGGCGGCAAGTACACCACCTACCGGGTGATGGCCTACGACGCGGTAGACGAAGCGGCGCAGGATATTCCGGCCCGGGTATCGCCGTCCATCACCGAGAAGGTGCCGCTGCTGGGCGCCGACGGGTACTTCGCGCTGGTGAATCAGACGGTGCATTTGGCCGAGTCCTACGGCGTGCATCCGTATCGGGTCAAGCATCTGCTCGACCGCTACGGCTCGCTCGTCGACGAGGTGATGGCCATGGCCGAGGATAAACCCGAACTCCTGCAACCGATTACCGACGCACCCTCCTACCTCCAAGTGGAGATCGTCTACGCGGCGGCCGCGGAGGCTGCGCTGCATCTCGACGATATCCTGGCCCGCCGGACCCGGATCTCCATCGAATACTCGCACCGCGGCGCCAACTGCGCCGAGCAGGTGGCCCATCTGGTCGCGCCGGTGCTCGGCTGGGACGACGCCGAAATCGACCGGGAGATCACGACATACCGGGCCAGGGTCGACGCCGAGATCCGCTCGCAGACCCAGCCCGACGACGCTTCCGCCGATGCCCTGCGCATCGCCGCCCCCGAACCACGGCCCGAAATCCTGGAGCCGGTCCCGTTGGACAGCTGAATCACGACTGTCCGAGTACGGGCGGCGGCAGCGCGATCGTGGCGAGGGTGCCACCGCCCGCCGCGGGCTCCATTGTCGCGGTGCCGCCGTGCAATTCGGCGATCCACGCCACCAGAGCCAGCCCGATGCCGCTGCCGCGACCGCCGGTCACCCCGCGCTGGAACGGATTGCTCGCCACCTGCGGGTTCAGCCCGGGGCCGTGGTCGCGCACGCTGACCCGCCCCTCGGTCACATACACCTCGACGGGTGCGCCGCGATTCATCGCGCCGTGCGTGACGGCGTTCTCGAGCAGGTTGCGCACCGCGAGGCTCAGCAGGCCGGGATCCCCCACGACTACCGAGGGCTGGGTCCGCACGACGATGCCCGCATTCGGGAACTCCTCGATCACCGCCTCGGTGAGCTGGTCGAGCAGCAGTTGCACCCGCTCCATCTTGGTGACGCCCGCCTGCATCCGTGCCCGCGCGAGCAGTCCCGCCACAATCCGCTCCATCCGGGAACCGAGGGCCCGCGCATCGTCCAGCGCGCGCTCCACCTCGTGCGGGTTGCGCCTGCGCGGCGCGGTGACCAATCCGAGCGTGGTCAGTGGGGTGCGTAGTTCGTGGGCGGCGTCGCCGAGGAAGCGTTCCTGTTCCTCGAGCATGACCGTGACCTGGCGCATGCTGCGCCCGGAGAGCCAGTGCGCGGCCATACCCGACAGGATGACAAGGGTGAACCCGCCCACCACCAGTCCCCATAGCAGCAGCGCGCGTTCCCGGTCGAAGACACCCGGATTGGCGCCCGCGATGACGACCGCCTCGATCGGGGAGTCGTCCCAGATCATGTGCTGGGCGACCAATCGCACCGGCCTGCCCTGACTGTCGGTGCCGTCGCGAAAGATGGTGTCGGTGGCCACGGTGGCGTCGTCGACCACGCCCTGGACGATCTCCTCCTTCGGCAGCCAGGAGCGCAGGTGCGAATAGCGTTCCTGCCACTGGCCCGCGCCGTCGTTGGACAGCACCAGTACCGCGGTCTCGCCATTGGCGAGGTCGTAGTTCTCGACCTGGCTGATATCGAAGGTGTCGTCCTCGAGCAGGCCGATACTGCGATTGACGCCGGTGGCTACCCGGTCGATCGCGTCGTCCATGGCCTTATCCCGCGAGCGGGCGTCGATGGTGGTGGCCACCAACCCGAGGATGATCAGGCAGGTCGCGGTGACGGCGGTGATCAGCGTGGTCAGCTGCCACCGGGTGCGGCGCAGCCGCCGGACGGCGGGGCGCGCGTCGGAGGTGGCGATCACGGTACGAATGGTTCAGCTCCGATCATGAAGCCCGCGCCGCGCACCGTCTCGATCACCGGCGGTGCGCCGAGCTTGCGGCGCAATTGCGCGATCACCGCGTCGACCACGTTCGACGTGGGTTCGGCCATCTCGTCCCAGCAGCATTCGATCAGCTCCGAGCGGGTCACCACGCTGCCCGCGCGGGTGGCGAGCAGTTCGAGGACCGCGAACTCCTTGGGGGTCAGCGACCGCAGAATGCCGGCCCGCTGTACGCGGCGGCGGGGTAGATCGATATCGATATCGCCGAGTCGCAGGCGCGCCGGAGCGGGGTGCTCGCGGCGGCGGCACAGGGCACGCACCCTGGCCGTCAGTTCGGGCAGCGCGAACGGTTTGACCAGGTAGTCGTCGGCGCCGTTCTCGAAGCCGGCGATGCGGTCGGCCAGACCGTCGCGCGCGGTGAGCATCAGCACCGGGACCCGGTGGCCCGCGGCGCGGTGCGCGGCGACCAGTTGTAGGCCGTCGCCGTCGGGCAGGCCGCGGTCGATCACCAGGCAGTCATAGGTATTGACGGAGATCTTGAAATCGGCGTCGGCGAGGTGACCGGCGAGGTCGACCGCGAAGCCTGCGAAGCGCAGGCCCGCCGCCACTTCGACGCCGAGCCTCTCATCGTCCTCCACGACCAAAACCCGCACGAGATCAGACAATAGGGCACTTCACAAATCGTTCGCCGCGGGAGTTAGGGTGGCCCGACCCCTCCGGGCCACCCGCTCACCGAACCGGTCGGCTCAGTAGGTGTACAGGTCCCAGCCGTTGGCGACCTCGACGCACTCCCATTGGGTGCCACCGGTCTTCGGCGAATTGCCGTCCGCGGCACAGGCCTCGTAGGTGGCGTAGTTACCGATGAACGGGGTGTGCAGCGGGGCGGGCGCGGCGGCGGCGACACCGGCGCCGGCCGCCACGGCGCCGAGGGTGAGTGTGGCGGCCGCGATCGCGGACTTGATCTTCATGGGATGGATTCCTTTCCCGCGCGGCGTCTCCGCGCTGGGGACAGAAAACCAAGCCCTCCGTGAGATTTTCATGATGAGCGCGACGCCGCTGCTCAGGCTGGCGAATCCGGATTCTCGACGCCGATCACCCAGGCCACCAGCGAGCGCAGATAGCGCAGTACCAACTCATCCGGATAGGTCCGCGGGTCGGCGAGGTGCAGTCGGGCGAGCTCTTCGGTGGCCGCGAGCATGAGCCGTTCGGTGGCGCCGTCCGGATCGATGGTGACCCCGGCGTAGCGGGACAGGTGTCGCGCGCCGATCGCCCGAGCGTAGGCGCGCCCGAACTCCAGCCGTACCCGCAGATCCGGCGGCCCACCGTCGGGCGGGCTGAGCATGATCTGCCAGCTGGTCGGCGCGGCGTGCAGATATTCGAGGATGCCGCGGCCCACCCGATCGACATCGTCCGCGGTACCGGACCAGTCGACACTGCTGACCCCGGCCATCGCGATCTCGGTCTCGCGGTCCAGCAGTGCGGTCATCAGCCCGGACAGGTCGGTGAACTGCTGGTACACCAGCGCCCGCGCGACCTCGGCCTCGCGCGCGACCCGGTCGATGGTGACCGAGGCGAATCCCTCGGCCGCGACGATATCGCGCGCGACGTCGAGTAGTTGGGTGCGCCGGTCGGCGGCGGACATGCGGCGCTTGGGGGCGGAGCCAGCTCTGTCTGGGCCCGGCTCACCGTGCGGTGCTGAAGTGAGCGGCGGTGCTGCGGTGCGGCGCTCGGGCGTGATGCGCTCCGTGGTCACGGCACAGACGGTAGCGCAAGCAGCAGATCCACCGCGCGGGCCGCACTCTGTACCGCGCTCTCCATCGTGGCCGACCAATCGGTGGCGGTCCAATCGCCCGCGAGCACCAGTGTCGGCACCGAGGTGCGTTGGTCCGGGCGCAGTCCGTGGGTGCCGATCACCTGGGAAAAGGTTGCCTTCGGCATGCGAACCACCTGCGCCTGAACGACATTCGCGCTCGCCATGGCGGGGTAGTAGCGGCGCAGCAGTTCCACCTGCTCGGCGACGATCTCGTCGCTGGACTTGTGGATCTGCGCGTACGCGCCGCTGGTTGTCAGGCAGTACAACCAGGCGCGTTCGGTGCCGCGGCCGGTCATCCGCTGCCGGTCGAAGACCTCATCGATGACGCCGGTGCCGCCGATCAGCGCCTCGAACTCGGCTTCGGTGCCCAGCGGGCGGTCCAGGTACAGGTTGGTGCTGACGATCGGCGTGTAGCCGAGTTTGTCTGCGGCGGCGTAGATCTCGGCGTGTTCGGGCAGTTCGTCGAGCAGGCCGCCGACATTCGAATTGGGGACCGCGCACACCACCGCGTCCGCGGGCACGATCGAGCCGTCGGCCAACGCCACCCCGGTCACCCGCCCGTCGACGATGTGGATGCGCCGGGCCACCGCCCGATGCCGGACCTCGACGCCGTGGCGCTCGAAAACCCGCTGGGCGCCGGTGATGTACAGGGTGTCCAGGTCGGTGGTGGGGTATCCGATGGTGACCGGACGGCGATGCGTGAGTCCCAACCGGATTCCGGTCGCGAGCACATCGGCCAGTATCTTGGCCGATTCCTGCTGCACCGGTTCCGCGGCGACCCCGAGCGCGAGCCAATCCCACACGGCCTCACGGGCTTTGGCGGGCATGCCGACCCGGTCGAACCACTGTTCGGTGGTGAGGTCGGCGAGATCGGTGGGTTGGTTGAGGCACTGCCATCCCAGCCGGGTGGTGGCGATCGCAGCGCGGATCCGATCGAGCACGCCGGAGTCGGGATGGGCGCCGGTGAAGGTCCGCAGCGCGCGCCACCCCTTGGTGTGCATCGCGACCTTGCGTCCATCGGGCCAGCGCAGCGTGGCGCGGTGCGGGAAGGCGACGTATTGCCGGGTGCCGACACTGGTCAGGTACCGGAACAGGTGGTCGTAGCCGCTGGCGATCACATGCTGGCCGTTGTCCGGAAGGTCTTCGGCCGCATCGGCTTTCATGGCGTGGGTGCGCCCGCCGAGCCTGCCCCGGCGTTCCAGCAGGGTGACCTGCTTGCCCGCCTCGGCCAGCCACACCGCCGAGGCGAGCCCCGCCAAGCCGCCGCCGATGACTACATAACGCCGTGGATCGCTCATCGCCGCACTCCCTCGCTTAACTTACAATTTGCAAGTTAAGCGAGATTGTGTGCGCCGTCAAGGGTTTCAGGTCAGGCGGGTACCGATTGCAGGGCGCGCAACTCGGCGGCGTTGTGCGCGGAGAACACGGCGATTTCGGTGCCGTGGTCGCGGACCAGCTCGCGCAGCCGCCGCTGGTTCTCCCGGCGCGGACCTTCGAGGGTCTGCACATAGCGCTCGAACAGCGACACACCGAGGGGTTGGTGCGGGTGGGCCGGATCGAGTTGGCCCGGATGGAAGTAGGCGTCGCCTGCCGCGAGGAGCCAGCCCGCTCCGGTATCCACCGCAACGCCCGCGTGGCCACGGGTATGACCGGCCAGCGGAACGAGCAGGATTTCCGGTGGCAGACCGGTCAATTCGCGAACCGCGTCGAAGCCGAACCAGCTCTCGCCGAGATCGGCGTAGGAGGCCCACCGCGGGCCGTGCTCGAATTGCGCTGTGCGGTAACGAAACTTTTCCTGCGCCGTGTGCATCCCCTGGAACGCGCGCAATTCTTCGTCGTAGATGTGCACGGTGGCGTGCGGGAAGTCGGCGAGCCCGCCCGCGTGATCGAGGTCGAGGTGGGTGAGCACAATGTCGCGGACATCCTCGCGGCGGAAGCCGAGTGCCTCCACCTGGCGCACCGCGGTTCGCTCGGGGTCGAAGACGGGACGGGTGAGCCGGATGAAGCGGCGGCCCAGCCATTCTCGTGGCCGGAGCACACTCTGTTCGCCCATGCCGGTCTCGATCAGCACCAGGCGGTCGTCGAGTTCGATGAGTAAGCAGTGGCAGACCATTTCGGCGCGGCGCAGCAGACCGCCGGTGCCGTCGAGTAGACGCCCGCCGAATGGACGCATGGTGCCGCAGTCGAGGTGGTGGATGCGCATCAGGGCAACTCTCGTTCGAGGGTGGATCGGAAATGGTCGGCGACCGCCCGCAGCGGGGCCAGATCGCGTCGGGTGCGGGCGAGTAACAGTCCGCCCTCGATCATGGCGAGGGCGACGGTGGCGATTTCGGTAGCGCGGTCCTCGCCGATTCCCTTGTCGCGCAGGAATTCCTCGAGAGCGGCGCGCCAGGATTCGAAACCGTCGACACAAGCCTGCCGGATCTGCTCGCTACCACCCGCGGCGTCGAGGGCGACGGTGGCCAGTGGGCAGCCGCGCTGGAAATCGGAGTAGGTGAGGGTGGCGGCCAACGTGTCGAAGACAGTGTCGGTATCGCCCTCGGCGAGTAGGGCGCGCAGGGTGTCGCGCAGGTGCGCGCTCGATTGGGTGAGCGCCTCGGCGGCGAGTTGTTCCTTCCCGCCGGGGAAGTGGAAGTAGAGCGAACCCTTCGGGGCGCCGCCCGCGCTCACCAGTTGGTTCAGGCTGATGTCGGCACCGCCGGTCAGTCCGGTGCGGGCTGGCAGTGTGGGCAGAAGTAGATGCCGCGTTCACGTTGGGTAATGCGGTCCGAGGCGGCGGTGGTGTCGCCGAGCGGACGGACCACGATGAGAGTGCCGCAGCGTTGGCAGGGGCGGCGTTGCCTGCCGTAGGCCAGTGGGCGCCACGGGGGTTCGTGGGCGGCCTTGGTGAGGACGCGGTGCGCCTCGTTCACCAAGGCGAGTAGGTCCGGGACCGCGCCCACGGGTGTGGTGGGGTGGACTCGGCGCAGGAAGCAGACCTCGCTGCGATAGATGTTTCCGATGCCCGCCAGATTGCGCTGGTCCAGCAGGGCGAGGCCGATCGGCTGATCCGGATATCGTTCCAAGCGGCGAACCGCTTCGGCCGCATCCCAATTCGGACCGAGCAGGTCGGGGCCGAGATGGTCGATCGCGGTGTGCTCATCAGCGCGGCGCAATACCTCGACCGTCCCGAGGGAGAAGCCGACCGCCTCGGTGTCGTCGGTGGTCAGCACGACTCGGGCGGTCACCCGAGGGCGGGTCCAGCGTTCTCCGGTGCAGTAGGTGCGCCACTCACCCTCCATTTTCAGGTGGGTGTGGATGCTGACCTCCGGTGTGCGGATGAACAGGTGTTTGCCGTAGCTGCCGACCTCCACGATCCGATCACCGACCAGATCCACGGTCGCATACCGTGGTACCCGGAAATCACTGCGGACCAGTGTCTTCCCGGCCAGCGCCCGCCGCAGCCGGTCCGCGGTCAGAAAGACCGTATCGCCCTCAGGCATGGGCCGACCGTAACGGAATCGCGCGCCGGGCCCCGATTCCCGGCCGCGACCGGTATCCGTCGCCGATCATCGGGACGCATGCTGTGGCACCGGACGTTGTCCGGTGCGCACCGGGCGCGCGCCACGAACGGGTGCTCACGGCCGGCCTCGGAGGCGTAGACCACGCGGGGTAGCCGAGAAGCCCGCTTCGGTCAGGAAATCCGCGAAGGTATTGCCGTGCACCGACTCCCCGTCGACCCGGTCGATGACCAGGGAGTCGACGCGGCGATCGCGGACCAGTCCGGCCAGCGCGGATGCGGCGGACCGACGGGTATCCGGGTCCTCGGTGAAGGTGAGCAGGGTTTTGCCGCCGCGTTCCAGATAGAGCACCAGTTCGCCGTCCGAGAGCACCACCAGCGCGCCTGCCTTGCGGCCCGGCCGATGCCCGCCATCGCCGTCACCCTTGGGCCACGGCAGGGCCGCGCCGTAGGGATTGGCCGGATCGCAGGCGGCCAGCGCCAGCGTCCGCGTGGGCCGCCGGGTTCCGGCGGCGCCGGTGCGATCGGTGTCGAACGAACGCAGCCGGTCCACCACATCCGTGGTGGAGAACTGCGCGCCGCCCAGCGAATCGACGAAATAGCCGCGGCGGCAACGGCCCCGGTCCTCGAACTCGGTGAGCACCCGGTACATCAGCGCGAAGCCGCCGGGCACGCCCTCGTTCTGTACCGAACCCCTGGTCAGCACGCCATACCGCTCGAGCAGCGTATCCGCCGTCGCGTGCGCGCGAACGGTATTGTCCGACACCCGATCCGGTAGCAGTGACCAGCGGCCCGCGACCGCGGGCGGACCGGTGCGAGTCGGCATGCTCGGGCGCGGTAGGTAGGCGCGTCCGCGTGGGGCACGACGCGGTGTCCGATGCGCGGTGGTGGTGCGCGCGGTTCCGGAAAGGAGTGCGCGCACGGGGGCGAAGGTATCGCCGGAAACCACCCCGGCCCACACCAACTCCCAGAGCGCTGCCGCGACCACGCTGTCGTCCAGCAGGCCGGTGGCATCGGAGAGTTGCCGGAAGAAATATGCGCCGCCGCCCTGCGACACCGGCGGAAGTCGCGGCGGTTGCGCGTGACCGCCGTTGCCCGCCGCACCGGCCACGGAGGCGTTGCCTCGCGCTCCTTCGTCGTCCAACTCCACGATCGGCGTAGGGCCGGGCGCGAGATCGGGATCGGCGGGATGTGGTGTGGTCCACGGGGCTATCGCGGCCCCGAGGGTGTTGAGCAGCCGCAGGTGGAGTTCGGAGAGTTCGATCTCGTCCGGGGGCGCGAGCGTGCAGGGCGCCTGGTCGGCCAGGTGCAGGGCGATCCAGCCGTCCTTGGCGGTGATGGCGCCGTGGCCGGACCAGATCACCTCGCCGGTGGCCATGAGTTCGTCCAGCATGGCGGGGGAGTAGTCGCGCACCCTCGCGGGCAGGATCAGCGATTCCCACGCCGAAGCCGGGATCGGCACTCCCGCGAGCTGTTCCACCACCGTGGCGACGCCGTCCACGCCGCGAAGTTCGCCGGTCTCGACGTGCTGCCAGGACGGGAGGAATCGACCGAAGGCGGCGGTGGCGACCGGCTCGACCTCATGTCTCGCGGCGGCGAGCGAGCGGCGGCGCAACCGGCGCAGCACCTGGGCATCGCACCATTCCGAGCCGGTGGCGGTCGGTGTGAATTCGCCTTCCACCACTCGCTTTTCGGCGAGCAAGCGGTGCAGCGCGGTGGCGGCGACCGCGATGCCGAGGCCGAAGCGTTCGGCGACCGCCTCGGTGCCGAACGGCGCGTGGGTGCGGGCGTAGCGGCCGACCAGGTCGCCCAGCGGGTCGGCGACCGGCTCGATGAATGCCGCAGGGGTGCCGATCGGCAGCGGGACGCCGAGCGCATCCCGCAGCCGGGCCGCATCCTCGACCGCTGCCCACCAGGTGCGTCCCGCGAACGAAACCTCCAGTGCGCGCTTGGCCTTCCGCAGTTCGGCGAACCACTCGAGATGCTCGCCGGTGTGGGTCGTGCCGAGGTCGGCGCCTGCGTCGTCGGATGCGGCGGTGCCGGTTTCGCCGTCGTGGACAGCCGCTGCGCCGACGCAGCGTGCGCCCGCTTCCGCGGCGGTCAGCGGTCCCAGCAACCGCAGCAGATCGGCGAGACCCTCGGCGTCCCTGGCGCGGCGTTCGGGAGTCAGGCGTTGCAGCTCGCGTTCGGTCTGCTCGAGCACCGCCGCATCCAGCAGCTCCCGCAGTTCGACCCGGCCGAGCAGTTCGGCGAGCAGGCTGGAATCGAGCGAGAGTGCCGCGGCCCGGCGTTCGGCCAGCGGACTGTCGCCCTCGTACATGAACTGCCCGATGTAGTCGAAGAGCAGCGAGTTCGCGAACGGTGACGGGGTCGCGGTCTCCACCTCGATCAACCGCAGCTGACGGCGTGCCACCCGGCCGAGCAGATCGCGCAGCGCGGGCAGGTCGTAGACGTCGCGCAGGCATTCGCGCACCGTCTCCAGCAGGATCGGGAACTCCGGGAATTTGCGCGCCACATCGAGCAGCTGCGCCGAGCGCTGTCGCTGCTGCCACAGCGGTGCGCGCTTGCCAGGGTCACGCCGGGGCAGCAGCAGTGCGCGCGCGGCGCATTCGCGGAACCGGGATGCGAAAAGCGCCGAGCCGCCGACCTGTTCGGTGACGATATCGTCGATCTCATCCGGTTCGAAGACGAAAAGGTCGGCCCCCGGCGGATCGTCGGTGGTATCGGGTAACCGCACCACGATCCCGTCATCGGAGGCATTGGGCGCGACATCGACCCCGAATCGCTCGCGCAGCCGTGATCCGACGGCCAGCGCCCACGGCGCGTGCACCGGTAGCCCGTACGGCGAGTGCAATACCAGCCGCCAGTCCCCGAGTTCGTCCCGGAACCGTTCCACCACCAGCGACTTATCCGTCGGCAACTGCCCGGTCGCGGTGCGCTGTTCGTCCAGCAGCGCGATCAGATTCGTCGTCGCATTGAGATCGAGTCCCGCCGTCCGCGCGATCTCCAGCAGGTTGTCGGAGAGCAGTCCCGCCGCGTGTAGCGTCTCGAAATCGTTGTCCGGCGTGACGCCCGGCTGATCGACCGCGGGCGATGTCTTTCGGCCGCGCGCACCGTCGGTCCCCGCTCGGGTGGCGCTCTCCTGCCCCGCCTTGCGCACGAATTCGCCCAGTGCCGCACCGAGTTCGGCGGGACGGCCGAGTCCGTCGCCATGCCAGAACGGAAGTCGTCCCGGCTGTCCGAAAGCGGGTGTCACCAGTACCCGGTCGAAGGTGATCTCCTCGATTCGCCAGCTGGTGGCGCCGAGCGCGAACACATCCCCGACCCGGGATTCGTAGACCATCTCCTCGTCGAGTTCGCCCACGCGCGAACTCTTTTCGCCCACCATGTACACCGCGAACATGCCGCGGTCCGGGATGGCGCCGCCGGAGGTCACCGCCAGCCGTTGCGCACCGGGACGCCCGGTGAGGGTGCCCGCGTCCCGGTCCCAGACGAGGCGGGGGCGCAGTTCGGCGAACTCGTCGGAGGGATAGCGTCCGGCCAGCAGGTCCAGCACCGACTCGTAGGCGGAACGGGGGAGCATGCTGTAACTGCCGGTGCCGCGCACCGTGTCGAACCAGGCGTCGACATCGATCGGTTCCAACGCGCAGGCGGCCACGGTCTGCTGCGCCAGGATGTCCAGCGGATGCGCCGGTATCTGCAACGCCTCGATCTGCCCGGTCAGCATTCGTTGCGAGGCGACCGCGCAGTGGATGACATCGGTGCGGTGCTTGGGGAACAGCACACCCTTCGAGATCTCGCCGACCTGGTGGCCCGCCCGCCCGATCCGCTGGAGCCCGCTGGCCACCGAGGGCGGCGCCTCCACCTGCACGACCAGATCCACTGCGCCCATATCGATCCCGAGTTCCAGGCTGCTGGTGGCGACCACACAGCGCAGCCGTCCGCTCTTCAGATCGTCTTCGATCAGCGCGCGCTGCTCCTTGCTCACCGAGCCGTGGTGTGCCCGGGCAAGTAGCTGACCCGCGCCGTGCACCACCTCGGTGGACGCGCCGAGCAGCGCGGGCGGCGCGTGTTCGGTCTCGACCGGCTCGCCGAGCCGCTCGGCATAGGCCTCGTTGAGCCGGGCCGTGAGCCGCTCGGCCAGTCTGCGGGAATTCGCGAACACGATCGAGGAGTGGTGTTCCAGCACCAGATCCACGATGGCCTCGTCCACATGCGGCCAGATCGAGCTGGGCTGGTCGGCGTCGCCGATTTCGGTCATATCCGCCACCGGTACCCGCACCGACAGATCGAAGGTCTTGGGCGCGGGCGGTGAGACGATGGTGATCGGCGCGTTGCCGACCAGGAATCTGCCCACTTCCTCCGGCGGCCGGACGGTCGCGGACAGTCCGATCCGCTGGGCGGGCCGCTCGGTCAGCAGATCCAGCCGGGCCAGCGACAGCGCCAGATGCGATCCGCGCTTGGAACCCGCGATGGCGTGTACCTCGTCGATGATGACCGTGCCGACCTGCGCGAGTGTCTCCCTGGCCGCGGAGGTGAGCATGAGGAACAGCGATTCCGGTGTGGTGATCAGGATGTCCGGGGGTTTGCGCTGCATCGATCGACGATCGGCGGCGCTGGTATCGCCGGAGCGCACACCCACGGTGATATCCGGCGGATCGAGTCCCAGCCGTTTGGCGGTCTGGGTGACGCCGACCAGCGGGGCACGCAGATTCCGCTCCACGTCGACGGCCAGCGCCTTGAGCGGCGATACGTACAGCACCGCGGTGCCCGCAGCCCGGTGCTCCCGGTCTCGCCCCGCCAGCTGATCGATGGCCCAGAGGAAGGCCGACAAGGTCTTGCCCGACCCGGTCGGAGCGACGACCAGCGTATGCGCTCCGGCCGCGATGGACTGCCATGCGCCGAGCTGGGCGGAGGTCGGCGCGGGGAAGGCGCCGTCGAACCACTCTTGCGTCGCCTTGGAGAACATGGCGGTGGAGAACTTGGCCATGCCAACAGTCTGCACCCGGGTACCGACAACCACCCTGGTACCGACAATCACAAGACCGGGGGCCAATCAAACACGCCCGCGGACGCACCACCGTACGCTTCCATCCGTGCAAAAGGTGCTGAGACTCGACCTGGTCAGCCATGGTATGACCGAGGCGATGCGAAAGGCACGTTTTCCAGTCGACGAGTCACTGACCGAAGCCGGTCGCCGCGCGATCGCCGCATCCGGGCCCCTCACCGCCGCCCGGGTCCTCACCGGGCCGGAACGCCGGACCGTGGAGACCGCCGCCCTGATGGGGCTACCCGGCGAAGAGGACACCCGACTACGCGACTTGGACGCGGGGGCTTGGCGTGGCGGTGAGCTCATGTCGGTTCCGCAGGACGAGCTCTACGCGTGGCTCACCGACCCGCAATTTCGTGGGCACGGTGGCGAATCCGTGGTCGATGTGATCGAGCGGACCAGGTACTGGATGGCCGAGATCGCCTCCGAGGGCAGGTCCACCATCGCGGTCACCCATCCGGCGGTGGTCAGGGCCGCGCTGCTGATCACCCTGGACGCTCCGCCGAAATCCTTCTGGCGCATCGACATTCCACCGGGCAGCGTCACGCGGTTGCATTACCGCGGTGAGTGGAGTCTGCACTTCTCGGCTTGAGCCGAATTCAGGAGACCGCCCGCGGGGTCCGTTCGCCGAGCGTGATGAGCAGCCGGACGGCGTCGGTGATGAGCTGGGCGGAGACCGTGGGGTCGATGGCACGCTGGATGCCGAGTCCCAGTCCCAGACTGAGCACCGAGGTGGCGGCGTCTTCGGCGGGCATCGGTAGTTCGACGCCAAGGGAGTCGGCGAGGGTATGCAGCTGTGCGGCAATGGCGCCGCGCACCGCGCCCAGGCTGGAGACCAGCGCGGCACGCAGCTCCGGATCGTCGCGGGCCACCGTGGCGAACTCGAACTCCAGCATGGTCCAGCCGACATCCCCCAGGGTGCGCTCGGCCCACTCCTGTAGCCGCCCCAGCCGGTTCTCCAGGCTGTCGTCGACCGATACCAGCTCGGTCACCTCGCCGAATTTGGTGGCGTGGATCAGGTCGAGCACCTCGAGGCACAGCTCCTTCTTGGTGCGGAAGTTGGAATACACCGCGCCCTTCGAATAGCCGGCTTCCTCGGCGACCCGCTCCATGCTCGTCTTCGCATAGCCCTCGGCCAGGAAGAGGTCGCGCGCGGTCGCGATCAGGTCGGACCGGGTGCGCGCCTGGCTCTCGGAGCGGGTCAGTCGTGCCATGGGGGCGATTCTACGTACTCGAGGATTTGGGATACCACTGGTATTTGGATTCTGTTAGTGTTTGGAACCATGGGTAACAACAACGGGTCACAGCGACGTGGCCTGGCCATCGGATGCGGTGGCACCATCGGGGCCGCCTGGATCGTCGCGGCGCTGACCGCGGTGCGAGACGTGCTGGAGTGGGATCCACGCGAGGCCGACATCTTGATCGGCACCTCGGCGGGCGCGGAGTACGTCACCATGCTCGGCAGCGGCGTGCCGGTCGACGAACTGGTCGCCATGCAGGAGGGCCGCGGCACGAATCCGATCCTGCTGGAACATATGCGCTCCGGGCCCGGACGCTTCCCGCCGCTACCGAAGCCGCGGTTGGGCGCGCTCACCGCGAGTCTGCGCGGGCCGGATTCCGGCCAGCGACTGCTGACGGCGGGCAGTCGCCTGCTGCCGGTCGGCGGCGGCGACGCGAGTTGGTTGCAGCGGCTGGCCGAACGGCTGAATCCGGGCCGCGACTGGGTGCCGCATCCGGCGACCTGGCTGGTGAGCATGGATTACGCGACGGGCGAACGGGTTCCGTTCGGTGCGCCCGACGCACCGGCGGCCACCCTCGGTGCGGCGTTGCGCGCGTCCTGGGCGATCCCGGGCTGGTTCCCGCCGGTCCCGATCGCCGGTCGCCGCTTCGTCGACGGCGGCGCCGGATCCACCGCGTCGGTGGATCTGCTTGCGGGACAGGGACTCGACGAGGTCGTGGTGCTCGCGCCGATGGCCTCCGCGGGCCGGATCCCCGCGACCGGCCTCGGTCACCTCCTGGAACGGCAATTGCGTCATCGCATGAGCGCCCAGCTCGATGCCGAGATCGCGGAACTGCGCGCCGCGGGCACCAAGGTGCTGCTGCTCGCCGCGACGGCCGAGGACCTCGCGGTCATGGGCCCCAACTTCATGGACGGCCGTCGTCGCCTCGACACCCTCCGGCACAGTCTGCACAGCACCCGCCGGGCACTCGAACAAGGAGTCTTCGCATGAGAATTCTGGGTCACGGTTACCCCGATATCGACCTGAAGGACGCGCGGGTGCTGATCACCGGTGCGGGCCGCGGCATCGGCCGGTCCACCGCGGAACTGTTCGCGGCCAATGGCGCCGATATCGCGATCGCCGACGTGGATATCGACGCGGCCGAGGCATCCGCCGCCGCGATCGGCGGCCGCGCTTTCACACTCGATGTGCGCGCCCGCGACCAATGGGACAAGGTCGTCGCCGACCTGGGCCGCATCGACATCCTGGTCAACAATGCCGGTGTCATGCCCGCGGGTGCGTTCCTGGAGGAACCCGACGCGGTCGGGCACGCCACCATCGATATCAATGTCTGGGGCCTCATCCACGGCATGCGCGCGGTGGTGCCCGGCATGATCGAGCGGGGGCGCGGCCACGTCGTCAATGTCGCCTCGCTGGCGGGCAAAATTCCGATTCCCGGCCTCGCCGTCTACAACGCCAGCAAATTCGCGGCCGTCGGACTTTCGGCCGCGACCCGTTTGGAATTCGCCGAATACGGCGTCAGCGTCAGTGCGGTGCTGCCGTCGGCGGTGCGCACCCGGCTCTCCTCGGGTCTCGCGCTGGGCAAGGGGATGCCGACGGTGGACCCGGAGGATGTGGCCGCCGCCATCGTCCAGACGCTGCGCACCCGGAAAGCCGAAGTGGCCGTGCCGAATTACCTCGGTCCCATCGATGTCGCACTCGCCGCCGCTCCGGAGCGCGCGGTCCACCTGGTACGCAAGCTGTTCGACGGTGACCGGGCGCTGCACCCGGCCGACGCCGCGACCCGCGCCAGGTACGAGGCGCAGGTTCGCTCGATCACCGAGTAACAGGCTCGGCCCGGGATATCGAGCGCCCCGGAGGACGACTCCGGGGCGCTCGACGCCCGGTCTATCGGATCCGCCGCTCGGTCTCCTCGCGCAGCCGCGCGCGGATTTCGGCGAATCCCGTTCTACGGAGGAAGGTTCCGTCCCGCCAGACCTCCACCAGCGCACTGTCCGCCTCCTGTTCGGGAGTGGCCTGTTGATGCACGGCGAGTTCGCCCTCGGCATCGGGCAGAACCGCCAGACGTCCCTTGGCGGAGCGTTTGGTTCCCGAGTCGGTCACGGGGGCTTTGAAAATATCCCGGCCCGCCCCGTCGACCTCCACATACGTCGCCTTCATGGCCGAGGAGAAGGTGTCGCGGGTGACGTACTGGTAGGAGTAGGAACCCACGCCGAAGACCACGGTGGTCGAGACGAAACCCATGCGCGCCAGCCGGGCGGTGATCGCCTCGGCGCGGTCGTAGGTGATCGAATCACCGTAGATGACGCCGATGTGCGGATCCAGCACCCGGTAACCCGCGGCATTCACGGTGCCGCCGAATGCATCCCAGAGCAGTCGTACCACCCCGTGGCCCGCGGGGGTGTCGTCCGCATCGGTGCCGCACAGGATGGTCTCCGGATCGCCGGAGTCGGGGCGGATCACCAGGGTGCCCGCACGCGACAGGATCCGATCCCGCAGGGCGGGAAGGGTTTCGGTGAGTACCCGCCACAGGTCGAAGGTGTCGCTCACCACCGAGACGATCCCGCTCGGGTAGAGCTCGAGCAGCCGCCGGTACGTCTCGTCCTCGGACTCCCTGGTGCCCGCGCACATCACCGAATGTTCCGTCGCCGCAACCGAAGCCAGAATCTGCTCACCCGAATCGTCCGGGTAGAAGTAGTCGATCCAGTCGGCCGAGACCAGCGAATCCGAGCCGGTGAACGACAGCAGGTGCGCGGCGCCCGAGGCGGCCGCGGCCTCGATACCTGGCATACCGCGGAACGAGAAATCGTGACCCTGGAAGTCCACGGCACCGGGGTCCGCGCCGGTGGCCCGCGCCCGTTCGGTCAGGAGCCCGCGCAGCCGCCATGCGGTGGTGGCGGAGGTCGAAGGCTGCCAGATCGCCGCCGACAGCGCGGTTTCCAGATAGTTGGTCAGCCAGAAGAAATCGGGGTGGGTGTTCTCCACGGTCAGCACCGGCACGCGCAGCGGCGCCAGGGTGCCCTCGGGCAACGAGCGGATGGACAGCGGTAGGTAGCCGAGTTCGCGCAACGCTCGGATGTGGTCGCTGCCTATCCGATTCGGTCCGAGGATCGAGGTCACCCGGTGCTCGTATTCGGCGCAGACACGGTCCGCGTCGGCGGCGAAGAACCGCGCGAAGGCGTCCTCGAGTACGTCGCGGAGGAAGGCCTGCACCCCGAAGTGCACCACGTGCCGCACGCCGGGAATCCGCGACGCGCGGTGGGTGAGATTGGAATACACCCGCGTGGTCCCGGGCGGGTACTGCCGGCGGTGATCCAGTTTGTAGGCGTCGGTGAGGAACAGCGGGTCGGTGGCGTGGCGGAACATCACAGGATTCCTTCGGCGAGAACGTGAGCGACAATATCGACGAGATGGCGGCGATTCGCGGGTAGTGCGCGGGCTCCGGGATGTGAATCGGTCGAATAGATGTGGGCGTAGGGCGCGAGATTGGCGCTCAGCCGCGCGCCGCCGGAGAACACGCCGTGGGTGACCCACAGGTCGACGCGTGCGGCGGCGGCGAAGTCACCGGCGGCCGCCAGTCCGGCGAATGTGCCGCCGCCGTCGCAGATGTCGTCGACGACGAGCACCCGCCGGTCGACAACCCGGTCTCCGGGGAATTCGAATCCGTCCAGCCGCCCGGTCGCCGGGTCGCGGCGTTTGCGACCGTGGACGATCTCCAGTCCGCCGAGTGCGGCGGCCACCGATCCGGCTCGCTCGCGTGCCCCCGCATCCGGCGCGACGACCAGGTCGTAGTCGCGGGGCAGTGCGGCCGCGGCCAGTGGTCCCAGCGGGATCTCGGTCAGTGTCGGCCCGCGCAGCTTCGACTTCGCCAGCGGCGAGTGGATATCGGCGTAGATCACCTCGTCGGCGAAGGCGTCGATCACGCTCGCGTACACCGCCGCCCCGCACGGCACATCGCGGTCGGTGCGGGCCGCCGGGATGTAGGGCATGAGTACGCGGGCGGATTGTCCTTGCCGTCGAACGAGATCCGCCCACATGCCCAGCGCGAGTAGATCGTCGGGGAAGCCGCCGCGCACCACGGCGAAGCGCGGCGCCGCCGGGTCGAAGGCCGGACCGGTCTTCAGGAACCACTCGCCACCCGGAAACCGCAGGAATTCCAGGTCGTCCGGCTCGGCGCCGTCGGTGGTGCGGACCATCGTCTCGATCATGTATCCACCGTAGCATAGTTTTGGTTGTATTGACCAAAACATTCGACGCGAACTCACAGCGTCTTCGCAGGAATCTCGGAGAATGTTGCGAGCCCCGGCCCCTAGGTTCGAACGATCGGTGAATGGGAGGGCGGGATGAGGATGGCGAGCGCGTCGGTGCGTTGGCGACTACCGGATCGAATGGCCTTCGGGCCCGGCGACCGGTCACGATGGGCGAGCCCCGGCCTGCTGGTATTGCTCGCCGTCACCGCGCTGCTGTACCTGTGGAATCTCGCCGTATCCGGTTGGGGCAATGAGTATTACGCCGCCGCGGCCCAAGCTGGAACGCAGAGCTGGCGGGCGCTGCTGTTCGGCTCGCACGATGCGGGCAATGCGATCACCGTCGACAAGCCGCCCGCCTCGCTGTGGGTAATGGGTCTGTCCGGGAGACTGTTCGGATTCGGTCGGTGGTCGATACTGGTGCCGCAGGCACTGCTCGGGGTCGGTTCGGTGGCGCTGCTCTGCGCCGCAGTGCGGCGCTGGAGCGGGCCGGGCGCGGGCCTGCTGGCCGGTGCGGCTTTTGCCGCTACACCGGTGGCGGCCTTGATGTTTCGCTACGACAACCCGGACGCCCTGCTCACCTTCCTCTTGATCGCCGCCGCCTACTGCACCGTGCGGGCGGTCGAATCGACAGGCGCGCGGTGGCTTTCGCCGAGCACCGGCTGGCTCGCGATGGCGGGAGTGGCCATCGGATTCGCCTTCCTGACCAAGATGATGCAGGCGTTTCTGGTGCTGCCCGCGCTGGTCGTGGTGTTCCTGGTCGCGGCCGCGGGTGGATTCTGGTCCCGGATAAGAGGATTGGTGACCGCGGGCGTGGCAGTGGTCGTCTCCGGCGGCTGGTACGTACTTCTTGTCGCGCTGTGGCCGGCCGATGCTCGGCCCTATATCGGCGGCTCGACCACCAACAGCCTGTGGGAGCTGGCGGTCGGCTTCAACGGCGTCGGCCGACTGCTGGGTGGCCGCGGCAATCCGGGCGGCGAATCCGGCGGTCCCTCGGCGGGCGCGCAGATGGGCGGGGCATTCGGCGGCGAGACCGGGATCACCCGGCTGTTCCGCGACCTGATGGCGACCGAGGTGTCGTGGCTGCTTCCCGCCGCGCTGATCGGATTGTTCGCCGGACTATGGATCACCCGCCGCGCGCCGCGTACCGATCGCCTGCGCGCCGGGCTGATCCTCTGGGGAGGTTGGCTGTGGGGTACGGGCCTGGTCTTCAGCTATATGAGCGGCGTCATGCATCCGTACTACACGGTGGCGCTGGCACCCGGAATCGCGGCCCTCGCGGGCATTTCCGTGACGGAGTCGTGGCGGCGTCGCAGGGACCTCCCGGCGCGGATCATGCTCGCACTATTGGCCGCTGTGACCGGCGTGTGGGCCTTCGTCCTGCTCGGCCGCACCCCCGACTGGCTGCCGTGGTTACGCTGGGCGATTCTGATCGGGGTCCTGCTCGCGGCGGCAGTGCTGCTCGGGAATGCGGGCCGGTGGCGGCGGGTCGCGACAGCCGCCGCCGTCGTCGTCGGACTTCTCGCGGGGCTGGCCGGTACCGGTGTCTACACCGTGGCCACCGCATCCCAACCGCACAGCGGCGGCATCCCCACCTCCGGTCCGCACGGAGGTCGAATGGTCGGTCCACCCGGCGGCATCCCGCATTCCGGCGCGGTGCCGGGGCCGCCCCTGAGCGGGCAACCGACGACGCCGGGCGGGCGGATCGGACCGCCCGGCGACGGTCGGCCGATGCCGGGCGGGCATGCGGGACCGGCCGGAACTCGGCCGAGGACCCTCGGTGGGGTGCCGCCCGTCGGCGCGGCGAACGATATCCCCGATACCGAACTCGAGGCGTTGCTGCGGGATACCGATAGGCGCTGGTCGGCGGCGACGATCGGCTCGTTCATGGCCTCGCGGTTCGAATTGCGCACCGGCACTTCGATCATGGCGATCGGTGGTTTCGGCGGTCGCGACGACGCACCGTCGCTCGAACGGTTCGAGCGGTACGTCGCGGATAGCGAGATTCGCTATTTCCTCCTGGAGGATCGTTCCGCGTTCCGTCCGTCGAGACCGGGTGGTGGTGTCGAGAAGTCGGTGGGTGAACAGATCGCCGAATGGGTACAGACCCACTACACCCCACGGCGGGTCGGCGGTGTCATCGTCTATGACCTCGCCGAGCCGACCGGCTCCTGATCCACCTGGCGAGGGTGTCCGCATCGCAACGGCGCGGGCGGACACCCGTGATGCGGGCCGAGGCCCGGGCGCTATTTGAAACAACAGTGCTTTACGTCACTCATTGCCGGAGGTAGTGTTCCACCTCAGCAAGCTATGTGAATCACCATTCTGTTGATGCAGCTACATGTTCGGCCGGGGGAGATCCAGTCGCGACCGGGTGCTGGAATTCACCGGGAGCATCCGGTCCAGCGCGTCCGATGCCGACCGTCCGGGTCGAAGGGAGAGGAACGCATGGAACTCACGCCACGGCAGCGCGCGGCGCTCGAGTTGATCTGTGACACCTTCGCGCCCGGCGACGGGCTCGGGCTGCCGGGCGCGGGCGAACTGGATGTCGCGGATACGGTGGTCCGGCTGCTCGCGCGCAACCCCCGCGCCGCCGAGCAGAAGCAGGTGGCGACCCTCCTCGGGCTCTGGGATTCACCGCTCATGGGGCTGCTCGCGGGCGCGGGACCGCGCCGGTTCTCCGCGCGCACCGCGGCCGACCGGGAGCGCTTCCTGCTGAACCTGGGCGAATCCCGTTTCGCGGCCAAGCGCGCCATCTTCCAGGCGCTGAAATCGGCCGCGCTGCTTTCGTACTACACCACCCCGGGACCGGCGGGCAGCAACCCGCTGTGGAAGGAGATGGGCTATCCGGCCCCGCCCGGACCGCTGCCCACCGCACCGCAACCCGCGCTGAACCCGGTGCGTCCCACCGAATCCACCACCTTCGAGTGTGATGTCGTGGTCGTGGGTTCCGGCGCGGGCGGCGGCGCGGCCGCGGCGGTGCTGGCCGAGGCGGGTCTGTCGGTCGTGGTGCTCGAACGCGGCGGCTACTACGACGACTCCGATTTCGGCGCGGGCGAACTCGACGGCCTGCTGAAGCTGTACGCACCCGGTCCTTCGGCCACCGCCGAAGGGCAACTCACCCTGGTCGCGGGTGGTTGCCTGGGTGGCGGCACCGTCGTCAACTGGAGCACCTCGCTGCGCACCCCCGACGACGTGCGCGCCGAATGGGCGAGCCTGGGCGCCACCCAGTTCGCCGACGACGAATTCGGCGACGCCCTCGACACCGTGGAGCGCAGGCTCGGCGTCACCTACGACCGCTCGCCGATCTCGGCCCGCGACGGCGTACTGGAACGCGGGCTGGCCGCACTCGGCTGGGACGTCGGCCCGTTGCCCCGCAATGTCACCGATGCCTGCGACGCCGGAATCGACTGCGGGCGTTGCGGATACGGCTGCCGACTCGGCGCCAAACAGTCGGTGACCAAGACCTGGCTCGCCGACGCGGCGGCGCACGGCGCTCGCCTGGTCGTCGGCGCCGACGTCCGCGCGATCGAGGTGCGCAACGGCCGCGCCGAGGGTGTGCGCGCGGTGACCGCCGACGGCGCCGAGATCCGGGTCGAGGCCCGCGCGGTGGTGGTCGCGGCGGGCGCCATCCAGACCCCGGCGCTATTGCGCCGCTCCGGGCTGCGCAACAAGAACATCGGCAACTACCTGCGCCTGCATCCGGCCTCCGCGGTCTTCGGCACCTTCGACGAGGAGATCCGGCCCTGGGAGGGCGGGCTACAGACCCGGATCTCGCGGCAGCACCGCGACCTCGGCGACGGCTACGGCGTCATCTACGAGACCGGGCCGCTGCATCCGGGTCTGCTGGTCGGCTTCATGGGGTGGCGCGGCGGCGCGGAGCACCGGGCGGCGATGCTGAACCTGGCGCGCACCGCGGCGGTCGGCGTCATCACCCGCGATCGCGATCACGGCACCGTCACCGTGGACGGCAGCGGTGAGGCGGTCGTCAAGTACCGCATGTCGGCCCGCGACGCCGCCCATATGCACACCGGAATCGAGGGCGCGGCACAGATTCTGGAGGCCGCGGGGGCGAAGAAGATCTTCTCGGGCCATCAGGCGGGCGTGGATTACGAACCCGGCGTGCGCGGTTCGCATGCGGAGTTCGCCGCGGCCTGTCGCGCCGCGGGATACGCACCCGCGCGGTGCGGTATGGGCGCACTGCACATCATGGGTTCGGCGCGCATGGGCGGATCCCGCGATACCGCCGCGACCGATCCCGACGGTGCGACCTGGGAGGTGCCGAATATCGTCGTCGCCGACGCGTCCTGCTTCCCGACCGCATCCGGCGTCAACCCTATGGTCTCGATCGAGGCGATCGCTTATATGAACGCGAAACGCCTTGCCGCCCGGTTGAGCTGAGTATCGGCCGGTGCCGGGCTCAGATCGCCTGAATGCCCTTCAACACCGCGCGCAGCAATTCGGTATTGCCCGGACCCGCCGCCGGTGCCGGATCGGGGGAGCGGAATTTCAGCAGGCCGTCGTCGATGAGATCGCCGACCAGGATCTTGGTCGAGGTCAGCGGCAGATTCAGCTGGGCGGCCAACTCCGCCACCGAGAGCGAGGTGCGGCTCAGCCTCAGAATGTCGGCGTATTCCGGCTCCGGACGCCGGGGCTGCACGCCCACGCTCGCGTTCACCACCAGCGTGAGCATGTCCAGATCGGGCCGGGCGCTGCCGGATCGCCCGCGGGTGACGGCGTAGAGACGCACGAGAGGCCCCGCCTCCTCGTCGTACCAGGACTCACGCTCGTCGTTCATGACCGTCGGGAACCGACTTCATCGAGCGGATGGGGGCGTGGGTCGACGGACAGGTGGGCGCCGACCCGCTGCACGGTCTGGTTCATCTCGTAGGCCACCATGCCCATATTCGCGGTCTCCGCGGTCAGCAGGGCGAGGCAGGCGTTGTCGCCCGCGGCGGTGATGAACAGGACGGCGCGGTCCAGCTCCACCACCGTCTGACAGACCCCGCCGACATCGAAATGCGAACCCGCGCTGCGTGCGACACCGTGCAGGGTCGAGGCCATGGCGCCGAAACGCTCGGCGTCGGACCGGGACATCGCGGTGCCGTGTCCGAGCAGCAGGCCGTCGGTCGACAATACGACGGCATAGCGGACATCGGGCAGCCGCTCGATGAGGTCGTCGAGCAACCAATCGAGGCTACGGGGCTTGGGTTTCGTCACCGGCACCTTCTTGTCGATCGAATTGCTTTGCGGGTACGTCGATATCGACGCGGTTCAGGCGCCCCTGCCGGGTGCCGTTTTCGATGGCCGACATCAGGCTGCGCGCTTCCTCGGCGGAACGTGGCCGCGGCATCGTGACGGAGGTGGATCGCTCGGCCGTGATGGAGGTGGATCGCTCAGCCGTCACGGAAGTGGATCGCTCAGCTGCGGCCTCGGCTGCCGGGCGGCGGCGGCGCGGCAACGCGGGTTTGTCACTACCGTTGGCCGGTACCGCGACGGTCGGTTCCGCGGCGGCGACGGCCGTCGCGACGGCGACGGGCACGAATGCCGAGCCGGTCGCGGGTTCGGCGGGTTCGGTGCGCTTTTCCGTGGGCTCGGGATCGCCGCTCGTGGTGATGAGCGCGGCCGGTACCACCACGATCGCCTTGATGCCGCCGTAGTCGGATTCCGTCAGGCGCACCGAAACGCCGTGCCGTGCCGCCAACTTCCCGACCACGAAGAGGCCGAGCCGGGCGTCGCTGGAGAGCGCGGCGACGCTGAAGTCCGGCGGATCGGCCAGTAGTGTGTTGCGTTCCGCGAGCTCGGCCCCCGACATCCCGAGGCCCTGATCGGAGATTTCGATGGCCACGCCCTTGCCCACCACATTGCCGGAGATATCGACCCGCGATTCCGGGGGCGAGAAGGCGGTCGCATTGTCGGTCAGCTCGGCGACCAGGTGGATGAGGTCGGCCACGGCGCTGCCCGCAATGCGCAGGTCGGGCAGCCTTCCGGTCTGAATCCTGGTGTAGTCCAGGCTTTCCGCCACCGCGCTGCGCACCAGGTCCATCAGCGGCACCGGGTTGCGCCAGCGCCGCCCTGGCTTCTCACCGCCGAGAATGATCAGGTTCTCGGCGTTGCGGCGGGCCCGGGTGGCCAAATGGTCGAGCTGGAACAGCACGTCGAGCTTGCCGGGGTTTTCCTCCTCGCGCTCGGCCTTGTCCAGCAGCGCGAGCTGGCGGTGCACCATGACCTGGCTGCGGTGGGCGATATTCAGGAATACCGCGTTCACGCCCGCGCGGGTCTTCGATTCCGCAACGGCGGCGACCACCGCCGCGGTGTGGGCACGGTTGAATGCATCGGCGACCTGGCCGATTTCGTCGGCGCCGAAGTCGAGCGGCGCGAGCGCCACCTCCTGGTCGATCTCCTTGCCGTCGCTGAGCGTGCGAATGGTGTCGGGTAGCCGCTCGTCGGCCAGTTCGAGGGTGTCACGGCGTAGTCGTCGCATCCGGCCGATGAAGCGATTGGCCAGGTACAGCGCGGCCAGGAAGGCCAGCAGGGTCACCACGAGCACCGCGAGACCGCCGTACGCGGAGTTCGACGCGATCTCTTCGCTGGTGACCTTGGCGGTGTTGTGTGCGTCGCGGGTCTGGTCTTCCCACAGCTTCAGCAGGTCCGAGCGCACCTGGGCGGAGGCGGACTGCCACTCCGGGACGCCGATCGGAAGCGCCGCCGTGGTCGTCTGCGCACTGCGCCTACTCGCGCCGCCGCTCGTTGTCGACCGGCTGCTGGAGCTCGTGGAATCCTCCGACGAGGCGCTGTCTTCCGGCTGCACCACACCGCGGCGAATGAGGGCATCCTCCATCATGGTGAGCTGCTGCCAGCCGGTGCCTTCGGTGATCGTCTTCAGCTGCGCCAGCCGGGTGCCGGTCAATACCGAACCGACGTAGGTGATTTCGCCTCGCGCGTCCCCGACGTAGCGGCTGAACTCGATGAGCTGCTCGGCGGAGAACTGGTTCGTGAGCAGCGCCGTCGAGCCGATCGTGCCTGCCCGCGACACCGCCTCGGACGCTCGCAGCGCGTGTACCGCCTTGTACAGCTCCACCGCGATCTGGGCGTCCGGCGCGACCTCCGCACCCAGCAGCGACGCCAGCACAATGGTGTCGATGACCCCGGTGTAGGCCGCGAAGACCTGGGCGGCGGGCGCCGCACGCGCGTCGATCGCTTTCCGCAACACCGGAAGTTGCTGGTACAGCCTGTCGTAGCCGTCGATATCACCGTTGAGGTCGGGTCGCAGCGCGCGGGCCGCATCGCCCTGCAGCTGGAGGGCGGCCAGCGCGTTGTCGGAGTTCTTCCTGGTTGCGGCCAGGCTGTCGGTGGCGGTCGTGTCGCCCGCCAGGTGCAGCATCGAGGCTCCCCGCTCGGCCTGGAACGCCTCCACCATCAGCAGGGCGGGCGTGGTGATCGTGCTCCCCAGCTCGGCCCAATTCTTCGCGTGTTTGCCGTTGTTCACCAGGTAGCCGGCGGCGCCGATGCCGATACCGAGCAACGCGACACTGGGAATGAGAACGATGGCCAGCAGCCGCGTCCTGACTCCCATAGGTCCGCGCGAACGCCCGCGCCTCAACACACTGATCAATAACTTGCGGGGGAACCTGCTGCCAAGCACCGGTGATCTAGCCTACTTCTGGGCATTGCGGCCCCATTGCGCCCGGCCCGCGAAGACCGGTAACCGGCGCGGCACCGGTTCTATCCCGAGTTACCCTAGTCACTGAAATAACGGTTACGCAACAACTTCGACTCGGCGTATGCAACCTCGCCCTCGACCGCTCAGAGCCGTTGACTATCACCCGTGAAGGCTGTGAGTCGCGGATCGGACGTTTGCACCCTGGGCGATGTCGACGACAAGAGGATTGTCGGCGCGGTCGTGCGCGTGCTCGGGATTGCGCGCCACGCAAGGGATTGTGGCAGCTTCCCCACCGTGTTGAGCGCCGTCGAGTCCCGCGGAAGTGGTGTTTGGAGCGAAGAAATGACTCAGGCCAGTCGGATTGGATTCCAACTGGCCTGAGTCTTTTGTAGCGGGGACAGGATTTGAACCTAACCAAAATTGCCTGACGCAGCACTAGCCTGCACAGAACTCCACCGTCGACCGCAGCAGGTCCCCCTGACGCGGCACACGCCCCAAACTCACCCCAGCATTCTGCTCGAGCCCAGCCGGGACCGCACGAAAACACCAATCGCCTAGCCGGTCTTTGTCTTGCACTCCTCGGTGAGGGTTCTGGCGGAATGTTCTGGGGTCTTCGATGTGGCTGTTTGGCGCCACGGCAGTAGCAGTGTGCTGGACAGTAGCGCGATGGTGGCGAAGGTGATCGCGGTGTGGATGCTGGTTGTGGCGGCGATGAATCCCCCCAAGGCGATGAAGGCTGGCTGGAAGCATTTGGCGCTGATCGACCAGGCAGTGCCGACTCGTGCCATGTGGTAGTCGGCGGTGTGGTTCATCCGGTAGGTGGTGAAGACGGGGTTGAATACGCCCGCGCAGAACAGCAGTAGTGTCTCCGCGGCCATGATCGTGATCAGGCCGAGAACGCCTGGGCCCGCGGCGAGCAGCAACCCCATCCAGCATGTCCGTAGGGCGCCGAAACCGAGGAGGATTACGCGCTGTCCGAACCGGTCCACAAGTTTTGTCGTGCACAGCGAGCCGAGCAGACCTCCGAGACCTGGTATTCCGAGCGCCAGCGCGTATTGCCACGGCGCGAAGCCCAGTTCTCGCAGCATCAGTAGCGCGACCAATGGTGTGGTGAGCAGGAGCGAACCGCCGAAGATCATGGCGTTCCAGAACAACCGGTGCAGAACCGGTTGGCCGAAAATATAGGTCCAGCCGCTGCGAATATCAGTAACCCAGTGATGCTCCGGTTTCTGGTGGGCCGGTTCGGGTTCCGCGGTCTTGATGGTTCGGATGCCGAGTGCGGACAGTAGAAAGCTGATCGCGTTGATCGCCACGGTGACCGTACTGCCGAACAACGAGATGAGCGCCCCGCCAGCCGGAACACCGACTGTAGTGACGGTCCAGAACGTTGTCTCGAACCTGCTGTTGGCCCGGACCCGGCCCGATTCAGGCACCAGCGACTTAAGATACGCGCCGTTGGCGGCGCTGAACACGATGCTGCCGATGGTTTGAACCGCGACGACCACACACAGCTGCGCATAGGTCAGTAGATCCAGCCACGCCGCCACCGGGATGCTGGCCAACGCAGCGAACGCTGCAAGATCCGCCGCCACCATCGTCGGGCGCTTCCGCCGGAACTCGATGAACGAACCCAACGGCAGCGCGATGATGGCACTGGCCGTACCCGCCAGCGCCGCCATCAGCGACACCTGCAGATCCGTGGCATCCACGACCAGGATCGCGATCAACGGCAGCGCCCCCGTCCCGAGAGCGCTGCCTACCTGCCCGACAGTGAATGCGCCCCACAGACGATAGAAATCCGCTGGAAGTCGAACACCAGTCGTGACGGTTGACATCATCCTCCGAGTCGTCTCATGCCGGTCGGTGTCGCCGTATCCGGGTGGGCTGCTCGGCAATACATCTACGCCGGGCGGGCGAAAGCATCTCCTGCGCCGGCGCCCACCGCTGTCTTGGGTGGGTGCAGTAGGGTGAGCGCGAGTTTTGAGGGTGGTGGGAGGTTACCGCGGTGGGTCAGACGCTTGCGCCCGGGCAGACTTTCGCTGGCTACGGCATCGAGCGCCTGCTGGGGGTCGGGGGTATGGGCGAGGTGTATCTCGCCCAGGACCGGGATCTACCACGGATGGTTGCGCTGAAACTGCTCAGCCGCGCCATGACCGGGGACGCGGATATCCGGCGGCGGTTCCTGCACGAGGCCGAGATCGCAGCGCGACTTTCGCATCCCAATATCGTGACCGTCTACGCGCGCGGACAGGAAGATGATCAGCTGTGGATGGCCATGCAGTACATCGACGGCACCGATGTCGCCGAGGTGTTGCGCAATGGACCGCTCCACCCCGAACAAGCGGTCCGGGTCGTCAGCGAGACCGCTAAAGCCCTAGATCACGCCCATAATTCGGGAATCCTCCACCGAGACGTGAAGCCCGCCAACATCTTGCTTGGCCGCAGTGGGCTGGAGCAGGTGTTCCTGGCGGATTTCGGTATAGCGAAGGCGCTGGACCAGGTCACCAACCTGACCCGCACCGGCGAACTGCATGCCAGTTTCCAATACGCGGCACCCGAACAGATGGACGTGAACGTCGAAATCGACCGCCGTGCCGATGTTTACGCGCTGGGCTGCACCCTCTATCACATGCTGACCGGCGCCTACCCGTATCCAGGCAACACTGCAGCCCAGCTCATCCACGGTCATCTGAATCAGCCGGTTCCCTTGCCGAGCCACCAGATCCCCTCGGTACCAACCGCTTTCGACAATGTTATCGCGATTGCACTCGCCAAGGACAGGAACTACCGGTTCGCCAGCTGCGGGGAATTGGCCTCGGCGGCGGAGCAGGCGCTGGTCGGCCACAGGGTAGCGGCGCCGCCCACGGTGCGGTCCAAGGCCCCTCGGCGGCGCGGTCGCCAACTGCTCCTTGCCGCTGTGGGACTCGCCCTTGTCGTCGGCCTGGCCGGAGCTGGCGCGGTTGTGCTGACGATGCGCAATTCCGTTAGTAGCGCCCAGACCGCCGAACAACGCAGTGAAGCCGCCCGGTTGGCGGCGTGCAACTACATGCGCGTGATATCGACCTATGATTACCGCAATCTCGATCAGTACGAGCGTGATGTGTTCTCCGGCGCGACAGGGGATTTCAAGACCGATTTCCAGAGATCGTTCTCCGACCTGCGCACTGCCATGACCTCTGCGCAGGTTCGGTCCCGGGTGGGCGACCTCCAATGCTTCATGAAGACCGCCGACGCGGACCGCCCCGAGGTTGCGGTGCTGGGTACCCAGCTCCGTACCAACGCCAACTCCGCAGGCAAGGAGGAATCCATCGCGGTCTCGGTCATCATGACCATGGAAAAGGTCGGTGATCACTGGCTGTGCAGCAAGGTCCAATCACCCCAGACGAAGTAGCGTTGTAGCCGAGTCCATTTGGGCGCACGGGCCTCACCTCCCGCTCGGCATTGGACAACGCCACGGGCCCAGCCTTGGCGACGATCCTGCACAGTCGCTGCCGCGAGGCCAACGCCGCTCTGATTCTGTGATCTTCGAGGCCCCGTGCCGGTTCGCCCCCCCGTGCGGGGCCTCGTCGGATTACACTCTGCGCGAACAGCGTTGGAAGGGGGGCGCATGGCCAAGATCATTGCGTTGCTGGCCGAGGGTTTGTTCCGTCGCGAGCTGCTGGTGGGGGCAATCTTGCTCTCGACGTTCACGATCGTAGTCGCGCTGAACTCGGCGGAAGCCGGTTGGAGAATCGGCTACTCCGTGGCGGGGGCACTGGGGATTGTCGGGGCGTTCGCTGCCATGCGTGGCAATTGGCGAATCCAATGGCTGGGGTCGGTCGGAATTATCGTCGCCAACGTCGTCCTTCTGGTTGTTCACGGAAGAATTTCCGGATAGTTTTCCAAACCACTTTCACTGGGATCTATATGTCTGAGTTCACCGTCGAGATCGCCGACCTTCGTGGCTGGGCCGCGCAAACCGGACGTTCTGGCACACATCTCTTCGAAGCCCACAACTTCGCGGTTCGAAATATAAACGACGCGGACTTCGGCCGAATAATGAATCTCATCAAGGGCGACTACGAGAAGATCCTGCCCGCACTCCATGCCGTGCTGCTGGCAAGCAATGAGAACATGGACAAGGCCAAGCGGGCGTTGGAGATATCGGCTGATGAATACGTAAACGCCGACAGAAACTTCGCTAAGTCATTCGCCGATCTCGACGCCGGAATCAATGTGACCGTCACCGACGACGGTGTAGCGAACGGATTCGACGATTTGTCGGGGCCTACGGCCTATCTGAAGGATCCGAGTAGTCGCGCCAAGGAAATTCCAACGGTGTCCTTCGGTATTCTGTGGGACCGAGTCTGCGATCTCCTTGTGCTCCTGGGTGCCTCTGATCCGCGCGAGGAGGTCGCGAAACTCCTTGCCGGGGACACCATGAAAGCCTCGCGGCAAGCTGACGCGTGGCGCATGCTGGCCGAGTTGATCGATGACGTGGACGCTAACCTGGCCAGCGGCCAGACTTCGATCTCGAAGACATGGAAAGGCAACGCCGCGAACTCCGCTAGCGCTCATTTCGGCGCTTGGAAGACAAAATTCGAGAACCTCGAGTCAGTCATGCGGAAAGTGGCGCAGGCCCTCGACGATGCGGCCGAGCAGGCGGTGAACCTGGCGCAGAACATCACCGACGCTTTCGTATTGATTGTCAGCGTCATTGCCGCCGGATTCACGAAGGCTTCGATCCCGCTGTACGGCCAGGCGTATCTGGCCAAAAAGGGCTGGGAAGCCATCCAACTGTACAAGGGCGTGATAACTGTGTTGAATGTTTTCTTCACCTTGCTGCGCTCGATTGTCAACCTTTTCATCTCGGGGGTTTCGGAATTCAGTCGAGAATCGTTGCCCAACCCGCCGCAGGTTTAGTTCGAAAGTGAGGTTCAACCATGGCAGCCGTTGATAAAAGTGGTCAGTACGAGTCCATCCTTGCGGACCTGAAATCGGAGATCAGCAAGTTACGCGAGGAAACGCAACGGGTCGCCCAAGCGAACGTGACATCGGCCGAAGAGGCACAGCAGCTGAGCCAGCTGGCCACGTCGGGCGAGCTGGGCGCGGAGATGCAGCAGGCGGCCAGCCTGGTGGCTGGTGGCAGTGAAAACTGGGATTCCCTGTTCTCCGGCAAGTCGGCGAACTCCGCTCTTCTCGAACCAATTATGCAGGCCAACGCCGGTAAGTACGGCGGGGAATTGTCCGCCAAGATCAAGGCCGATCCTGTCCCCGGCGTCGTCGAGTAGCGCTGCCCTACACAGCCACTGCTACCGCGCGGCAGACGGGCGAGTTGCCCACCTGCCCGATTACGAACGTGGCTTGGGCCGGGGCGGGCGGGCCCACCCCGCCCGGTGAGGCGGGGTGGGTGGGGCTATACGTTGCGTACGGCGGAGGTGACGGCGCGGGCGATGGTGGCGGCGGTGTCGGTGGGGTCTGTCAGCGTGTGAACGGTCGCGCCGGTCAGCGGATCGGACCACTCGGAGTCCGGGGCCAGCCACAACACCGCGCATCGGCTGGCGCGTAACCGGTCGAGGCGTTTTTGGGCGGTGGTGCGGGGACCGGTCCGCTCAATACGCGAACCTTTCCCGATGAGTTGGTTCGACAGCCTCGCAGGAGGTTTCGGCGCCGGGGCTGATGAAGTTCTACGGTGATCTGCTCGTCTGCGGCCGCGTCAAGAAGGACACCAACACCATCATGTACCAGTACTGGTCGCGGCAGAAAAGAAGGCGGTGACACCCCGACACCCCGGGACCTGGGCACGGCATGTGATGTGTCAATCCACGCTGCTCGGGCCGCGATCTGCCGCTACAAGATCGGCCGGTTTCCGGTGCCACAACCGGAAGGGTTGGCGCCCAAAACGGTTCGCAACATCCACACCATGGTTCACCGGGCGCTCGCGGATGCGGTGGCGTGGAGGTACGTCGTCGACAATCCCGCCACGTCGGCCGAGCCGCCCAGGGTGATCCGCAAGACGAGGCCGGTGTGGAATCCCGAACAGGCCTCCGAGTTCATGGCCTACATCCGCAAGGACCAGTTCTACGCGCTGTTCCGGCTCGAGCTCACCACCGGACAGCGGCGCGGCGAAATATGTGGAGTCCGCTGGTGATCTCTCGATCTCGACAGAGCCATGCAGTCGACCCACGAAAGCCGCGTGGTCGTCGCCGGTCACGCAGCGGACGGTCAGATGAAATCCGATGACTCCGCACGCCAAAACGCACTCGACCCCGACACTGTCCAAGCGCTACGAGACTGGAAGACCATCCAGGACGCCGAGCGGAAGTTCTTTGGTGCGGACTACCAGGACACCGACCGAGTGTTCGCCTGGGAGGGCGGGCGGGCCGGTCCACCCTGATTCGATCCGAGAACGGTTCAAACGCCTCGCTGTCGAGGCTGGGTTGCCGGAGATCCGCTTCTACGATCTGCGGCACTCCTACGTCACCGGAGCCTTGGCGGCCGGTATCAGCCCCAAGGTGGTCACCGAACGGGTCGGGTACGCCGATGCGGCATTCACCCTGAAGACCTACTCGCATGTGCCGCCCGGCATGAACGAACAGGCAGCGGTCCGCGGTGCCACTTACCTACTGGGTGACACGAACACCGACGGGGCTGCCAGTCCTGAGCCTGGCTAAGATTCCCGAACCCGCTCCCATCCACCTATGAAAATGGCCCGGAATCTGTTGATTCCGGGCCATTTTCATAGTAGCGGGGACAGGATTTGAACCTGCGACCTCTGGGTTATGAGCCCAGCGAGCTACCGAGCTGCTCCACCCCGCGTTGGGTGGTTACAACCTTACACGCGCGGCGGGGATGGGGCCTAATCGCCTGGTCAGGCGGCCATCAGCCGAATTTTATGCCCTGGGCGAGTGGGAGTTCGGCGGAGTAATTGACGGTGTTGGTGGCGCGGCGCATATAGGCCTTCCAGGAGTCCGAACCGGATTCGCGTCCGCCGCCGGTCTGCTTCTCGCCGCCGAAGGCGCCGCCGATCTCGGCCCCGGAGGTTCCGATATTGACATTGGCGATGCCGCAGTCCGAGCCGTCGGCGGCCAGGAAACGTTCGGCCTCGCGCTGGTCGGAGGTGAAGACCGAGGACGAAAGCCCTTGGGGTACCGCATTGTGCAGCGCGATGGCGTGGTCGAAATGGTGGTAGCCGAGGACGTAGAGGATGGGGGCGAAGGTCTCCTCGCGGACCACCGCGGTCTGCGCGGGCATCCGGACGATGGCCGGGCGCACGTAGTACGCGTCGTCACCGCAGACCTCGACACGATCACCGCCGCAGACCAATTCGCCTCCGTCGGCGAGCGCTCGGTCCAGCGCCTCGCGCATGCCGTGATACGCCCGCTCATTGATCAGCGGCCCGACCAGCACCCCGTCCTCGAGCGGATTACCCACCCGCAGTTGCCGATACGCGCTCGCGACCCGATCCAGCAGCGGTCCGACCACGTCGACGTGCACGATCAGCCGCCGCAGTGTGGTGCAGCGTTGCCCGGCGGTGCCCGCGGCGGCGAAGACGATGCCACGGGCGGCCAACTCGAGATCGGCCGACGGGGTGACGATGGCCGCGTTATTGCCGCCGAGCTCCAGCAGGCACCGCCCGAAACGCGCGGCCACCCGCGGCGCCACGATCCGGCCCATCCGCACCGAACCGGTCGCGCTGACCAGCGCCACCCGTTCGTCGTCGACCAGTCGCGCGCCGACCTCGGCCCCGCCCTGGATCAACTGGTGCACTTGCGGATCCACGCCGACGTCGGCGGCCGCACGCCGCAACAGGGTGTGGCAGGCGAGCGCGGTGAGCGGGGTCGTCTCCGACGGCTTCCACACCACGGTGTCCCCGCAGACCAGCGCGAGCGCGGTATTCCAGGCCCACACCGCGACGGGGAAGTTGAACGCCGAGATCACCCCGACCACGCCGACCGGATGCCAGGTCTCCATCAGCCGATGCCCCGGCCGCTCCGAAGGCATGGTCCGGCCGTACAGCTGGCGTGACAGCCCGATGGCGAATTCGCAGATGTCGATCATCTCCTGGACCTCGCCGACGGCCTCGGCGCCGATCTTGCCCGCCTCCAGGGTGACCAGCTCACCGAGCTCGGTCTTGTGCGCGGTCAGCAGCTCGGCCAACCTGCGTACCACCGCGGCGCGGCCCGGCGCGGGCACCGTGCGCCACGCCTGGAAGGCTGTGGCGGCGCGGGCGATCGCGGCGTCGACCTCGTCCAGGGTGTCGGCCCGCAGCGTCAGTAGCTCCCCGCCGGTGATCGGAGTGCGGGCGGGCAGATCGCCGGGCTCGGGGATTTCGGCGCCGAGCCCGAGCAGCAATGCCGCGCTGCGCTCGGAGAGTTCATGGGTGAGGTGATCGCTGAGGATATCTGTCATCGCTTGCTCCGCTGTGCCTTTGATGCTGAGATGTTGCCGGATGTGAACGAGTCGTAGTTTTCGCCACGAGTCGCGCCCGCTGGGTTAGCCTTCGCTGATGGCGGATACACCGGCAAGACCCGTACTCGATGACATCGATCGCCTGCTGATTCGTGAACTGATGGCCGATGGTCGCGCCACCCTGTCGAACCTGGCCGAAAAGGCGAGCCTATCGGTGTCGGCGGTGCAATCGCGAGTGCGCAGGCTAGAGGCGCGCGGGGTGATACGCGGCTATACAGCGCACGTCGACCCCGAGGCATTGGGACAGCTGCTGTCGGCATTCGTCGCCATCACTCCTCTCGACCCGTCACAACCCGATGACGCCCCAGCCGTGCTGCAACATATCCCGGGAATCGAGGCATGCCACTCGGTGGCGGGTGACGAGAGCTACGTGTTGCTGGTGCGGGTGGCCTCGCCGCGGCACCTCGAACAGCTGCTGCAGGAGATCAGGGCGACCGCCAACGTCAGGACTCGAAGCACCATCATTCTGCAGACATTCTACGACAGGTAGCCGACGGCCGGAATTTATGCCGAGTTCGTGTAGAGATTCCGTAAATTATTACGTAACCTACGGGTGTGACCCTCGAACTGGAACACACCCGCTCGGGCGGTGACAGCGCACACGTCACCCCCGCGACCCGGGTACACGAGATTCTGTCCGCGCACATCCTCGCCGACGGTTTCGATCTGGTACTGGACCTACGGCAATCCCGTGGCTGCCGGCTCGTCGATGAACGAGACGGCAGTTCCTACCTCGACATGTTCGGCTTCTTCGCGTCCAACGCGCTGGGCATGAACCATCCGGCACTCGCGGACGACCAGCAGTTCCGTGCCGAGCTGGCCATCGCCGCACTCAACAAGCCGAGCAACTCCGACATGTATACGGTCGAGATGGCCCGATTCGTGGAAACTTTCGTGCGGGTGGTCGGCGATCCGCGGTTGCCGCACCTGTTCTTCATCGACGGCGGCGGGCTCGCGGTGGAGAATGCCCTCAAGGTCGCCTTCGACTGGAAGAGCAGGCATAACGAATCCCACGGCAGGCCAGCGGGACTCGGCACCAAGGTGCTCCACCTGACCGGCGCCTTCCATGGCCGCACCGGATATACGCTATCGCTGACCAACACCGATCCGGTGAAGACCGCGCGTTTCCCGAAGTTCGGCTGGCCGCGCATCGACGCGCCCTACCTGGCCGATGGCTGCGATATCGAAGCGGCGGAAGCCCGCGCACTCGACCAGGCGCGCCGAGCATTCGACGAAAACCCGCACGACATCGCCTGTTTCATCGCCGAACCGATCCAGGGCGAGGGCGGCGACCGGCACCTGCGACCGGAATTCCTCGCTGCGATGCAGCGGCTGTGCCACGAATACGACGCGCTGTTCGTCCTGGACGAGGTACAGACCGGTGTCGGTATGACCGGAACCACCTGGGCCTACCAGCAACTCGGACTCGAACCCGATGTGGTGGCCTTCGGCAAGAAGACCCAGGTGTGCGGTGTGATGGCGGGCGGGCGCGTCGACGACGTGCCCGACAATGTGTTCGCCGTCAGCTCCCGGCTCAACTCCACGTGGGGCGGCAACCTCACCGATATGGTGCGCACCCGGCGCATCCTCGAGGTGCTGGAGCGCGACGAACTCATCGACAAGTCCCGTGCGCTCGGCGCGCACCTGCTGCAGCGCCTGGAGGAGTTGGCGGCGGCGCATCCGCGGGTCACCGAACCGCGCGGACGCGGGCTCATGTGCGCGATCACGCTCTCCACGGCGCAGTTGCGCGATCAAGTGCTCACCGCGCTATGGGAACGCGAGCATGTGCTGATCCTCGGCACCGGCGAACGCGGCATCCGATTCCGGCCGCCGCTGACCGTGACCGTCGAGGAACTGAATGTTGCTGTCGATGCGCTGGACCGGGTGCTTTTGTCGGTGGAATGATTCCGGGGTGGGTCGCCGCTGGCGTGGATTACCGAGGAATTCGCCAGTTACCCCCTAGGCTTCGCACCCATGTCATCCCCGTCTTCACCACCATCCGGCACGGTGCGGCGCGTGAAACGACTGTGCCGGCACCGCGCGGCCGCCCCCCGGTCGGGCCATCGCCCGGCTACCGCACCCCATACCCTCATAGCCTCGGTCGTCATGCTGGCGGCGGCGGGTTGCTCCGCGGGCGAAGCCGGCTCGGTCGGCACCGCGAGCACATCGAACAGCCCGACGATCGCCACACCGAGCAGCTCCGTGACGCCGCCACCGCAGATCGCGAATCTGCTGCCCGGTATGCCGCCGCCGCTGTCGCCGACCGATGTATACGCCGCGAACCGTGAGCTGAGTCCGGAGGTCGCCGACCATCGGCCGCTGGTCTATGTGCCCAATAGCGAGTCCAATACCGTTTCGGTGATCGACCCCAATACCTTTCAGGTCATCGACACCTTTCCCGCGGGCGGTCTGGAACCGCAGCACGTGGTGCCCTCCTATGACATGCAGACGCTGTACGTCACCAATGATCTGCCCATCGGCGGCGGCAGCCTGCGGCCGATCGATCCCCGCACCGGGATACCGGGCGAGCCGTTCCCGGTGCGTGACCCATACAACATGTACTACACACCGGACGGCCGGTACGCCGTCGTCGTCGCCGAGGCGGACCGATCCCTCGACTTCTACGACCCGAGGACCTGGAACAAGGAATTCGCCATGCCGGTACCCGACTGCGCGGGCGTGGACCATATGGACTTCACCGCCGACGGCCGCTTCGCCCTGGCCAGCTGTGAATTTATCGGCCGGATGCTGGTTTTCGACGTCGCGGAGCGCAAGCCGATCAAGACCATCGACCTGGCCGGCGGGCGCGCGGGCAAACCGCAGGACGTGAAGCTCTCACCGGACGGGCTGACCTTCTACGTGGCCGATATGGTCGCCGACGGCATGTACGCCTTCGATGCGCTCACCTTCGAGAGCAAGGGCTTCGTGCCCACCGGGAAGGGGGCGCACGGACTGTATGTCACCCGCGACTCCCGGCAGATGCTCATCACCAACCGCCACGAGGGGAGCATCTCGGTCTGGGATTTCGCCGAGAACCGGCTGGTGTACAAGTGGTTCGTACCCGGCGGAGGTAGCCCGGACATGGGCAATATCTCCGCCGACGGGCGGATCTTCTGGGTGTCCGGCCGGCACCACGGCGAGGTGTACGCCATCGACATAGTCAACTGGACGTTGCTGGCGCGGATCCCGGTGGGGCGTGGGGCGCACGGGCTGACCGTATGGCCGCAGCCCGGGCGGTATTCGACCGGGCATACGGGGGTGATGCGGTAGGACTCGCTGAGCGCGGTCTCACCCGATCCGCAGCCCCAACGCACCCTCGGCGAACCGGCGTACCGTCGTCAGCCCCGCGTCCAGCGCCGGTTCGAAACCCTCGCGAGCCCAGCCGGTGAGCGCGGCGGTGCCGTCGGGAGCCGGGGTGACGCCGATCTCCGCCACCATCTCCGCGGTGGTCGGCTCGCATACCGCCCACGAGTAGTGGGTTTCGTTGTCCCACTCGGCGGCTCGCCTGGCGACGTATCCGGGGTCGGTGATTCCGCCCGCGGCGAGCGCCGGCCGGTCATCGATGCGGTCGTCGGCGCGTAAGGCACGCAGGTACCAGCTGCCCGCGTTGATCTCGATCGGTTCCATCAGGCCCGGCCCTCCCCGCGGTCGCGGCGATGGTGTCTCCCGCCGAAGACCAGCGTGCCCACCAGCGGAACCGCCAGGAACCACAACCAGCTGCCGGTGACGAAGAACAGGATCAGCGCGACGATCGGGACCACCGCCGCGATCCGCTCCGGCCACTCCGCCAGGAATCCGTGCTCGCGTTTCGCGGGCACGTCCGCGGCGGCCAACGGCTCGGGTGGAAGATCATTGAAGACCTTGTCCAACTCGCCACGGGTCATCGCGGCCGCGACAATCGCGCTGCGCTCGTCGAACTCCGCGACACTGAGCCGTCCGGCCGCGAAATTATCCGATAGCCGCCGCAAAGCGTCCTCACGCTCGGCGGTGCCGATCCGGATATCCGGTAGTTCCTCCACGAGGAAAGGCTAGCGCGGGCCACGGGTCCGGCGGCGCGGGCGGTAGCGGGTTCGGTTGGGTGTGAATTCGGTTGGGCAGGGGCGTGGGCGGACGTCGGGGAGGTCACACTGTTCGCGCTGTTCGCGGCGGCGGGGCGGGGCTAGGCTCCAAGTGAGGCTGGGCGCTCCGGCATTCATGCCGTGAACTGGTCTTTCGTTGGCGTGCCCGGTCATTCGAGCGCCCGGCAGGCCACAGCGGCGTACGTCAACGGTGACTGGGAGGTTCGCGATGGGCGACGCTCGGTTCGGTCGCTATCGGCTGGAACGGCTGCTCGGCAAGGGTGGGATGGGGCAGGTCTGGCTCGCGCACGATACCGACGCCGAGCGGCGGGTTGCGCTGAAGCTGTTACCCGCCGAGCTGGCCGCGGACGCCGGTTACCGCACGCGGTTCGAGCGGGAGGCGGAGCTCGCTGCGGCACTGCGCGATCCGCATATCGTGCCGATCCACCGGCACGGCGAGATCGATGGACGACTGTTCATCGAGATGGAGTTCATCGAGGGCACCGAACTGGCGGCGCGACTGGCCGCGGGTGGCCCGATGGACGCGCACGCCGCCGTGGAGATCCTCGGCCAGATCGCGTCCGCCCTCGACACCGCGCATCGAGCGGGCCTGGTGCACCGCGATGTGAAGCCGTCCAACATCCTGGTGCGGCCCAGCGGATTCGCCTATCTGATCGATTTCGGCATTGCCCGCAGCGCGGGCCAGACCGCCGTCACCGCCACCGGACTGGCCATCGGCACCTGGGCGTATATGGCGCCGGAACGTTTCAGCGGTAAGTCCGATGCCCGCTCCGACGTGTACTCGCTGGCCTGCGTCCTCTACGAATGCCTGACCGGACGCCGCCCCCACGGCGATACCGATCCGGCCCAGCAGATGCACGGTCACCTGATGATCGACCCGCCCCGCGCGGTCACCCTGAACCCGGCCATCCCCGCGGAGCTGGACCAGGTCATCGCCCGCGGCATGGCGAAGAACCCCGCCGACCGCCATCCCAGCGCGGGCGCGTTCGCCCGCGCCGCGGCCACCGCGCTCCCGCCGACCCCCAACCATGGCGCCCCGCGACAGCGCCCACGGAGGATCGCGTCGAGCGACCGGACCCCCGCACCGAACCCGAGGCCGCCGATCGATACGCCCGGCGCATCGCACGATCACGTTGCCGCACCGCCTGTTCCGGCAGCGACGAAGATGCTGACGGACCCGGGTCCGACGCCGACCCGGGTGGAAACCTCGGCGTCGGCCGGGCGGGTACCCGGGCCGGATCAGCAGGTGTCGAGTGGTGATCCCGCGGGGTCGATCGGCCGGGTGCCGGATGCCGTGGCGGGTCGCCCGCCGGTGCCGACGAAGATGCTGACGGAGCCGGGTCCGACGCCGACCCGGGTGGAAACCTCGGCGTCGGCCGGGCGGGTACCCGGGCCGGATCAGCAGGTGTCGAGTGGTGATCCCGCGGGGTCGA